>JBLHIH010000176.1:0-7408 GCA_047616645.1 Flavobacterium sp.
GGGTTGTTAATGAAGTCCCTGTGGTTAGATTTTACGTTCGGTTTTGTATTAATGTGTTTATTCCTTTGCGGGATTTTATAAATACTCGAAGGCGCACACGCTACTAGACCTGGCCGCGGTTTTAAAGTATGTGTGACTTGTCAGTAATTGATTAATCTAGTTGTATTAACTTATCTTTTTATTTGGATTGTATGAATCTAATAGCTAATTATACTGGCCAACTTTTGGTAACTTTAATCGGAATTATGGTTCTACCAGTTTATATTGGTTATTTGGGAGCAGAGTCCTTTGGTCTTGTAGGTTTTTTTGGTGTGCTAACTGTGTGGTTTGGGATACTTGATATGGGCCTTACTCCAGCAGTGTCTCGTCAAATGTCAAGTTTTACAGGCGGCGGCATTACTTTATTCGAGGCGCGGAGTGTTCTTAGGTCCCTTGAATTTTTGTTTTTTTGCGTTGCATTTTGTATAGTTGTTATTGTTTACGCTGCCTCAGAATGGTTGGCTACAAATTGGCTTACGGGTGAATCTCTTTCGGCGGTTGTTATTCAAAAGACAATAGTCTTGATGGGGTTTCTGGTTGGTTTTCACTTCGTCGCTAACATTTATAGAAGTGCCTTGATCGGCCTTCAAAAGCATGTTCTATATAACCTGATAATCATTTTTATAGCCTGCGCAAAAGCACTTGGGGCTGTTGCCGTTTTAAGGTGGTATGAGCCTACGGTGATAGCTTTCTTTTCTTGGCAGATAGGCATGGAAATAGTGTCAATTGGCCTTTTAGCTGCAAGCACGTACTTTTCCTTGAGGGGCAAAGTGAAACCTGTACCCAATAATTTTAAGGCGTTGATTAAAGTTAAAGATTTTGCCGGCGGTATGTTTCTTATAACGCTACTCACGCTATGCCTGACGCAAATTGACAAAGTGTTATTGACGAAATTAACGAGTTTAGAGGAGTTTGGTTGGTATGCGTTAGCTGCGATTGTTTCCGGTGCTATTTATATGGCTGTAACGCCCATTACGCAAACATTTTACCCTAGATTTGTATCCTATTTTGTGAAAAGCGATCATGAAAGCTTGCAGCAGTCTTTAATCTCATCCTCAGTTATTCTGTCGAGTATCGTCGGTAGCTTATCGGTTTTTATCATTGTTTATGCTCCAGATTTCTTGTTGATATGGACTGATGATGAAATTTTGACGTCTAAAATAACCACTTTAGTGATTTTTCTGACTGCAGCCAATTTGCTCAATGCTCTAATGTATATGCCATATCAGTTACTTCTATCACATGGCATCACTAGGGTTACTGTCATTGCAAATTCAGTTAGTCTATTTCTTCTCGCCCCGACCTTTTTGTTGATTGTCCCTATTTACGGTGCCATGGGCGCGGCAAGTATTTGGCTATGCTTCAATGCGGTTTATCTTGTAGTCATGCCGAGAATAATTTTCAAAATTGTAGATTATAAAATCGCTCCAACATGGTACATTGTTGGCTGTGTTCTCCCGTTAAGCATTGCGTCTCTTGTTGCTCTGCTCTCCAGACAGGCTTTTCGCCTTGATTGGTCATCTATCAATCAAATTCTTTATATGGGGGTATGCGGTATTTTGGCAATTGCGTTGTCCTCTTTATCATCCAAAGATGTTCGACAAAAACTATGTGAAATGTCTTTTTTTTTGAACATTAAAAATATACAACAATAGGATGGGGTTATGTTAACTGATGCAACAATTTTAATCACGGGTGGCACTGGCTCTTTTGGGCATACGTTTATCCCAATGACTTTAAAAAAGTATAACCCGAAAAAGATTATTGTATTTTCTCGTGATGAGATGAAGCAGTGGGAAATGGCGAAGTTATTTGAGAAGGACGATCGAGTTCGGTTTTTTATAGGTGATGTCAGAGATCGAGATCGGCTTTATAGGGCGTTAGACAATGTCGATTATGTTGTTCACGCTGCTGCTACTAAAATTGTGCCAACTGCAGAATACAACCCATTTGAATGCGTAAAAACAAATGTAAATGGTGCGATGAATGTTATTGATGCCTGCATCGATAAGGGTGTTAAAGGGTGTGTCGCGCTTTCTACTGACAAGGCGAGTAGCCCTATCAATTTATATGGCGCCACAAAATTAGCCTCGGATAAGTTATTTGTTGCAGGTAATGCATATTCAGGGGAGCATCCGGCAAAATTCTCAGTTGTTAGATATGGTAATGTGATGGGCTCTAGAGGCTCAGTCATCCCGTTTTTTTCTAGTTTAAAATCCACTGGAGAATTGCCAATTACTGATTCCAAAATGACACGTTTTATGATTTCTCTGGAACAGGCCGTAGAGCTTGTTTGGCATGCTTTTGAAGATATGGTAGGCGGAGAGATATATGTTAAAAAAATACCGTCGATGAACATTATGGATCTTGCCAGAACTGTCGCGCCTGATGCTGAGCTAAAGGAAGTTGGTATTAGACCTGGCGAGAAGTTGCATGAACAAATGATTGGCATAGAAGATGCTCCTTCAACTTATGAATATAATGATCACTATAAGATCCTGCCAGTGATCAATAATTGGGCTGCTGACAAGGACCGCATTAAAGACGGCGTGAAGGTTGTATCAGGCTTTGTTTATGACAGTTCCACTAATAGTGATTGGATGACCCGAACGGCTTTGCAGGATTGGTTGAGCGAGAATAAAGATAAATTAGGTGAAATATGAGTATTATTCCGTATGGTCGGCAAGACATATCTCAAGATGATATAGATGCGGTAGTAGATATCCTTCGCTCTGAATTTTTGACTCAAGGTCCAGCTGTGGAACGTTTTGAGAGAGTTATCGCTGATTATTGCGGTGTGAGTCATGTTACTGCGGTAAATAGTGCAACCAGTGCTTTACATATTGCTTGCCTGGCACTTGGTATAGGCCCAAAGGATACTGTTTGGACCTCACCCATCACCTTTGTCGCAAGTGCTAACTGTGCGCTCTATTGTGGGGCAAAAATTGATTTTGTTGATATTGACTTTGCAACAAACAATATGAGTATTGTCGCTCTTAAGGTAAAGCTTGAAGATGCTCGAAAGACAGATACGCTTCCTGCAGTACTCATCCCTGTGCATATGGGTGGGCTCAGTTGTGATATGCAAGCTATATTTAAACTTTCGTTGGAGTACGGGTTTAAGATAATTGAAGATGCTTCACATGCTATTGGAGGTCATTATGCGGAAAGCTTGATTGGATGTTGTAAATATAGTGATATCACTGTTTTCAGTTTCCACCCCGTGAAAATAATTACTACTGGAGAGGGCGGTGCCGCTGTTACAAATGACAGCCATCTATACAAAAAGCTTAACCGATTACGGAGTCATGGTATTACGCGTGATGAAAATGAAATGATAGGTTCGTCCGACGGTGTGTGGTACTACCAACAAGTTGAGTTAGGCTTTAACTATCGAATGACAGATATGCAGGCTGCGCTGGGCGCGTCACAGATGTCAAGGATAGATCAATTTGTTGAGAAACGTAATGAGCTAGCTGAGGTCTATAGAGAAAAATTATCGCTATTACCGTTGGACATCCCATTAAACTATGAGGATAAACATTCCTCTTACCACTTATATATCATTAAACTTCACCCCGATAGTAAACTAAGCAGGCGAGAAATGTTCGATCATCTCCGTTCTAACAATATAGGTGTGAATGTCCATTATATCCCAGTCCATCTCCAGCCTTATTACCAGAATTTAGGTTTTAATTACGCCGATTTCCCTGAATCCGAAAAGTATTATGAGCGGGCCCTGTCGATTCCTTTGCATCCAAATCTCAGTGTTGGGGATCAAAATCATGTGATAGCAAAAATTGCGGAAGTACTGTAATGGCTATATGTGTTATACCCGCACGAGGAGGCAGTAAACGTATACCCAGAAAGAATATCAAGGGCTTTCATGGTAAGCCAATGATTCAGTGGTCAATTGAGGCTGCTAAAGCATCAAATGTTTTTGACAATATAATTGTTTCAACTGACGATGATGAAATTGGTCAAATTGCTGAAAGCTTGGGTGCATTGGTGCCGTTTAAAAGGCCTTTAGATTTGTCGGATGATTACACTAATACAACGGACGTAATTGCCCATGCTAGTAATTGGTCGAAAAATGAGGGATTAGACTCTGCCGTGGTGTGCTGTCTTTACGCGACCGCGCCATTTGTACAGCCTTCGGATTTGGCAGAAGCTTATCGCATTATTAGCACTGAAGATTGGCAATATGTTTTTTCTGTCGGCGAGTATTCATCACCTATTTTACGGTCATTTGAGCAGGAAAAAAGTGGGGGAGTAAAGATGTTTTTCCCGGAGTATTTCGAGACGCGATCTCAAGATCTTCCCGCCGCTTTTTTTGACGCTGGCATGTTTTATATGGCTACTTCAAATGCATGGATTAATAATCTTAGAGTCTTTGATGAGCATTCTTTCCCTTTAAAGATTCCTAGCTGGAGAATTCAAGATATTGATACACCTGAGGATTGGGAGCGTGCCGAGGAAATGGCTAAATTTGTTCTCAATGTCTAGGCTGCTATGAACTTTAATAGTGTTGTATTTCGTGTCGATTCTTCTCGACAAATCGGCAGTGGTCATTTAATGCGTTGCCTTGCTCTTGCGAGAGTCCTAAAGAAAGCTGGTGCTAAGTGTAGCTTTGTATCCAGAGCTTTGGATGGCAATCTCAATGGCTTTGTTAGCTCTGAAGGGTTCACTTTAATAGAGCTACCCAAGTCTCAAGTACCTATTCCAAAGCCAGGAAAAAGTGAGCCCGTGCATAGTAATTGGAGAGAGGCTGGTTGGGAAATTGATGCGTTAGAAACCTTGAAAGCCGTCTCAAATCAAAAAGTAGACTGGTTGATTGTTGATCACTATGGCCTTTGGGAAAGTTGGCATATTGTGATGAGAGGCTGTGACGCGAAAATCATGGTAATTGACGACCTAGCGGACCGAAAGCATGATTGTGATTTACTGCTTGACCAAAATCTGGGCTCAGATTTTGAGTTATATCGGGACTTAATTCCTTTAGAGTGTAGGAGTTTTTTTGGTCCTGATTACGCGCTTCTTAGGCCTGAATTTTCGGATTATCGTGAATCGAGTCTTAAGCGTCGTCATGAGGGCAAGATTGATCACATTCTTCTAAATTTTGGTGGTGGCGATCCTTCTGATTATATTGGTAAAACGTTGGGTGCCTTGTTAAATGTGGATATACCTCACCACGTGACGATATCTATTATTTATGGTGGTTTAGCAACAATGACATCGGGGCATCAGTACCTTATATCATGTATGCCCGTTAAGGTTAAAATTTACGGTGCTGTCACAAACATGGCTGAAATATTGAGTAGCTGTGATTTGGTGATTGGAGCAGCAGGTGGTAGCGCTTGGGAAAGGTGTTGTTTGGGCGTTCCTTCACTGGTTTTTCCCGTCGCATTAAATCAGGTTAACATAGCTAAGAGCTTATCTACTTTCGGTGTATCTACCGTTCTGGGCGCCCGAGATTTAGCTAATGGTAAGTTCGAATCTACATTTAGCAATATGTTTCAAAAGGAAAATTTAAGAATCATGTCATGCAAGGCATCAAGTATTTGCGATGGCACTGGGGTCGTGAAAATTATCAGGGAGCTCAATGCTTAGAAAGATATCGATAGTTATTAGTTCGTCGGACCATCCAATTAATGAATGGATAGAGGGGTAATCAAGTCTACAAACTGATATCTTGGAGGTAGAGATTGTACGAAACCCCTTGGAACTGAAAGGGTGAGGCTTATGTTTCTTGATTTCTTGCACGGATATTGTGCCAAAGGTTATCCTTGAAAAGTATTCTTATGTGCTCGTCATACATGCTAGTAATCTCCCGGAAGGGCGCGGTTAGTCACCACATGTATGGAATATCATTAACCCCCCTGTGTTAGGCTAGTTACCGCCTCTAATTTTCAATTAGAGGCGGTAAATCATGAGAGCACGATTTAACCCATCGTTCAAAATTCAAGCTGTAGAAAAAGCGTTTAGTCGCCGCGGCGATACAACGTTAAAAGAGGTTGCTGATTCGCTGGGGTCGGTCACTCCACGCTCAATAGGTGGACGGTACAATCCCGGCACCCAGAATTCGAATCTATCACAGCTACCGAGAGTTCAAGTTTACGCCTTATGCCAAAAGAGAAAAGACCACAGGATTGGAGCTTGGAAGAGAAGCTTAAACTGGTTATTGCGTGCGGCCCCTTGGCTGAAACCGCGGCATTTTTGGTGCTCCAAAAAAAGTCCAAGCGATTTGGGGAAGCAGCGAGGACGACTCACGGTGAGTGCTATGCGAGACGGCATTGTGAGTTTAATTAATGACGCACGATCGACGGGCGCCAGACAGGCCTCGGCGTGCGAGGTTGTTGGCATTAGCGCCAAGACTTATCAGCGCTGGAATCGACGCGACAATGTCGGCGACAGCCGACAAGATACTCTGCACACACCCGTGAATAAGCTGTCGGCACTGGAACGACAGTGCATTATCAAGCTGGTAAACGAGCCGGCGTAAGCTGACTTGGCACCGAGCCAAATTGTCCCCACGCTGGTCGATGAAGGCCGCTATATTGGTTCTGAATCGACGTTATACCGTATTCTGAAGGACGAGAAGCAACTTCACCACCGCCAGAAGTCCAAGCTGGCAACCGCCATTAAAAAGCCTAGGGCCCTAACCGCGACCGGCGCTAATCAAATTTACACCTGGGACATTACCTATCTGCCAACACGGGTTCGAGGCGTGTTTCTATATCTTTATGTTGTTATGGATATTTACAGCCGAAAAATAGTTGGCTGGCAGGTGCATGACGAGGAGCGCAGCGCCTTGGCGGCGGAATTAATGACCGATATCTGTCAGCGAGAAGGTGTCAAACGTCATTAAGTCACACTTTATTCTGACAATGGCAGCCCAATGAAAGGAGCCAGGATGCTCGCAACATTGCAGTAGTTGGGGATCATGTCGTCGTTCAGTCAGCCATCGGTGAGCAATGACAACCCTTATTCTGAATCCCTGTTTCGCACCTTAAAATATCGCCCCAGCTATCCTGCGCAACCGTTTACGGACTTACATGCCGCGCGGGTATGGGTACACGATTTTGTCGAATGGTATGACAAGGAACATCGTAAGCGATCAATAAACGTAAGCGATCAACAAACCCCATCTAATAATCTTTCCGCTGCGGCTTTACTCTTCAGTTTTTAACTGGAGAGCTATTCATGAACACAATCAATAAATCGCAGTTCTGGCAAGACCACGTCACCGCCTGGCAAGGCAGTGGGCTATCTCAAGCCGCGTATTGCAAGCAGCACGAAATCAAATCCCACAACTTCGCCTATTGGCGTAATCGTTTAAGTCCCGCAAAAACGCCGTCAGCCAAATTAA
>JBLHIH010000177.1:0-7251 GCA_047616645.1 Flavobacterium sp.
TCCGCCTTCTCCATTCATAGGTGCAAGAGATAATCTGGATAATGGATTTTTTTCTTTTTCAACTTCCTTTGCCTGTGCAGCAGGAGCGGCGGCTTTTGGAATTGCTTTGCCTTGGGCGGCTTTAGCGCCCGCTTTGTTTTCTACACCATCTTTTTTGGGTTTCTTTCTGTCCAAGCTAATCTTAAGGCGCAGATTGTTTTTAGAGTCGGCGTTCTTTAAAGCTTCTTCAACGGTGATTTTCCCCTGTTTATAGAGTTTGAAGAGGGCATAGTCAAAAGTTTGCATACCTTGCTCAACAGATTTTTCCATCAGCTCTTTAAGGGAGCTGACATCACCTTTCGCAATTAGATCTGCCGCTCTTGGTGTCCCCAACAATATTTCAATGGCGGCCGCACGTTTCCCATCTACGGTGGGGATGAGTCTTTGTGAAATAATGCCACGCATATTGAGTGATAAATCTGCGAGTAACTGTGAATGGCGCTCTTCTGGGAAGAAGTTAATAATCCTATCCATTGCCTGATTAGCATTGTTGGCATGTAAAGTAGACAAGCAAAGGTGGCCAGTCTCCGCGAAGGCTAGGGCATGTTCCATTGTTTCTTTATGACGAATCTCGCCAATCAGAATAACGTCAGGGGCTTGTCTAAGAGTATTTGCTAAAGCTTCTTCCCAAGAAAGTGTGTCCGATCCAATTTCCCTTTGATTAACGATGCAATTTTTGTGAGGGTGGGTAAATTCAACTGGGTCTTCAATTGTGATGATATGACCTTTACTATTCTGATTGCGATAATCAATCAGGGCGGCAAGTGATGTTGACTTACCTGAACCAGTGCCCCCAACAAATAAAACAAGTCCCATTTTCGACATAATTAATTTTGGTAGCACTGGCGGCAAACCGAGGTCTTTGTAGTTAGGTAAACTGTCCCCTAGGCGTCGTATCACCATGGCGACTTCGCCTCTTTGGCGGAATATATTGACGCGAAACCGGCCCATGCCACGGCGAGACATAGCAAGATTCATTTCATGATCAACCGCAAAGGCAGCGCGTTGCTCCTCCGTCATAACAAGGTCTGCGATTTTAGCGACTTCGCCAGACTTCATGGTAACGTCAGTAAGTTTGTTCAGCGTGCCGTGGAATTTGGCACTGGGAGGCGCACCAGTACTGTAATAGAGGTCTGAGCCTTCTTTATCAACAAGTACTTGGAGACAAGTTTCGAAATCCATGGTGCCAATCCTTTAACAGGCGAATCTAGATCTTAGCGTAATTCTTACCTCTTAGGGGCGAAATTTACACCGCCATGTTGGAAGTAAAATCCTTGTCATCTGAAGCCCATATCATGACTTATATCGAGTTAGTGATAGTTAAACTCACGACCCTCTGGATTCTTTAGGAATAATGTATTCGACGTGTGGGCTTGGGTATACCCGACTTGCTGCGCGTCAATATTGAAAGAGGCAGCTATATCGATGACCTCTTGAACTCTATTTACAGGTACGTATACCTCCATACGGTGTCCCATATTAAATACTTTGTACATTTCCTCCCAGCTTGTGCCAGATACTTTTTGTATCGATTGAAATAATGGCGGTGTAGCGAAAAGGTTGTCTTTAACAAATTTAATATTTTGTCCAAATTTTATACACTTCGTTTGGGCGCCACCGGAACAGTGGATTAAGCCGTTAACCTCTGAGCCGAGCTCTGCCAATATTCGATGCACAAGCGGTGCATAGGATCGAGTAGGACTTAGGATCGCCTCTCCAACACTAAGTTGGCTGTCCTGTAGTTGATCCTCTAGCTTAAAAGGTCCGCAGTACATCAAGTCTTTATTGATATTACCGTCAAAAGTTTCGGGATATTTTTCTGCATAATAGTGGCTTAACATATCGTGTCTTGCGCTGGTCAGCCCGTTACTACCGATGCCACTATTATAGATTGATTCATAGCTGGATTGACCAGTGGAAGAAAGCCCCACGATTGCCATACCGGGTAAAATTTTGTTTTGGACAACCTCAGACTTTTTCATTATCGCGACGGCGCAGGTATCAACGACAACCGTGCCGGTTAAGTCTCCTACGTCAGCTGTTTCTCCGCCGCCAGAATAAATATTGACGCCATTGTCACGTAGCTCGGCCAAAAAGGCTTCGCTACCTTCTATCAATGCAGAGACAACCTCTCCCGGACAATTGAGTGCGTTTCGGTTAATCGTATTAGAGATTAGAATACGACCATTCAAACCAACACAGAGAAGGTCGTCCAAGTTCATGACGATGCTATCTTGAGCTATCCCATGAAATACGCTGGGATCGCCTGTTTCCTTATATTGTAAATAGGCGATGATGGATTTTGTACCGCTGCCATCTGCGTGGATAACATTGCATTTCTCAGGATCGCCGCTTAAGTAGTCTTCAGTAATTTTGCAGAAGGCGCCCGGCATAGCACCGGCGTCCAGTTTATCTACGACATTGTGAACTTCCGATTTGTCTGAGCTAACACCGCGGGCCTGATATCTGCTTTCTAAGGCTTTGGCTACTACAAATCCAGACCTGTCTTTTGCTGTAATGACGCCGCGAAATTCCAGTTGCCGAAAAGCCTTTGCTACCGTATTGGCAGCAATGTCGTTTTCCTGTGCAAGATGACGAATGCTAGTCAGTTTGTCTCCCTCTTTAAGATCGCCCGTATTAATGGCGAAATGAACTTGGTCAATGATTTGTTGGAAAACCGGGGTAGAGGCAGTTGTATCAATATTGAGTTTCATCATGTTTGGCTCATCTGTATTACACTAATGATACAAATATTGTGTGCTTATTAACAGCTTTATGACTGCAGTTTCTTCTATAATGCGCTCTTCTTTTTATTAGCTACGCGTTTATTAGCTACGCGTTTATTAGCTAAGCGTTTATTGGTCAAGGTAAAGGTAAACCATGCGGGTTGCGATTGTTGATTATGATGCGGGTAATGTAGGTAGCGTCCAACGTGCTTGCAATGAGGTAGGCCTTGATGCGTTTATTTCTCCCGATCCTGAGGAGATAGTGAAAGCAGATAAGGTTATTTTCCCCGGTGTTGGCGCGGCGCATAGTGCAGTGGACACACTTCATCAACGGGGTTTGTTTCAGGCTTTACAAGAGTTTTATCAATCGGGGAAACCGATGCTTGGGATATGCCTTGGTAGCCAAATTGTTTTGGGATATTCCGAAGAGGGGAAGAAAGATTGCCTCAATCTGATTGAGGGTGTCTGTGAGCGGTTTGAGATTGCAGATCGAAGCTTCAAGATACCTCACATTGGTTGGAACGAAATTGATATTGTTCAAGCTCATCCAATGTTAAAACAGGTTAAGTCTGGGGATGAGTTCTATTTTGTTCACTCCTACTTCACACGGCCAGCAAAAAAAGAAAACATTTTTGCAACAACAGAGTATGCAAAAGATTTCTGTTCAGTCCTAGCAAATGACAATCTATTTGCTACCCAATTCCATCTAGAAAAAAGTGGGCGTAAAGGGCTGTCGATACTCTCTGAGTTTGTGACTTGGGAGGGCGGCGACGCATGTTAAGTAAAAGAATTATTGCCTGCCTTGATGTTCGAGATGGTCAATTAGCGAAGAGTATCAAGTTTAAAGATACTAAAGACATTGGTAATCCAGTAGAAAAGGCTGAGGAATATTATTTAGATGGCCTTGATGAATTAGTCTTCTATGATATTACGGCCTCGAGTGATAAAAGAGACATCATGCTCGAAGTCGTCGAAAAGGTAGCAGAAAAAATATTCATCCCATTTTCAGTGGGCGGTGGTATTCGAACTATCGATGATGCCAACAAACTACTAAGGGCGGGTGCTGAAAAGATAAATGTAAACTCTGCCGCAGTGCTTCGCCCGGAGCTAATTGAAGAATGTGCTCATGCTATTGGTACCCAAAATGTTGTTCTATCAATGGATATTCTTAAGGTTGAGGCTAACAGTGACATCCCAAGTGGTTATGAGGTCGTTATCAACGGTGGAAGAACGGCAACGGGTAAAGACGCGCTTATGTGGGCGCTGCAGGGAGAAATATTAGGTGCCGGAGAATTAGTCGTCAACTCTATTGATGCAGATGGTACTCGACAGGGTTATGAAATATATTTAACCCGCATGATATCTGAAGCGGTGTCTATTCCGGTGATTGCATCTGGCGGGGCGGGATTGCCTGAACATCTCTATGAGGTGCTGACCGAAGGCAAAGCCGATGCTGCTCTGGTTGCCTCTATGGTGCATTATGGAGATTACACCGTTTCTGGTTTGAAGCAGTGGTTACATGATAAAGGCCTAAAGGTGAGGCTCAACTATTAATAATTTGTGGTGATATAAATGTCTGGAGATAGGTTTGAATTGTTAGAGACAAAAATGCTCTATCAAGAAGATACAATCCAAAAGTTGGACGATGCCTTGATTGATCAGCAAAAACAAATATTAGATTTACAAATACAAATCAAAAACATGATCAGCCAAATTAAAACAATGGAAGATCAGGTGCCTAGTGGGAATAGCCCAGAACTACCTCCCCATTATTAATAAACTTCCATCCAAAAAGGTGAATAAGTGAAAGCAATCATTGTAGATTCCGAGAAACGTCTTCATTGGCAAGATACTGAAACACCAGAGGCTTCATCTAATGAAGTGCTCATTAAAATTGCTGCGACTGCCATAAATCGAGCAGATCTTATGCAACGAGCAGGGTTTTATCCACCACCACCGGGTGCCAGTGTCATTATGGGCTTGGAATGTGCTGGTGAAGTCGTCGCGCTTGGAGATAGCGTCACAGGTTTTGCCATTGGCGATCAGGTTTGTGCGCTGTTGGCGGGAGGCGGGTACGCAGAATTTGCAGCGGTTGATAAAGGCAGCGTAGTAAAAATACCCGAAGGGATCTCTCTTATTGAAGCGGCAAGTTTGCCAGAAGTATACGCTACAGCTTGGTTGAACTTGTTTATAGAGGCAAAGCTAAGCCCAAAGGAAAAAGTCATATTACATGCGGGTGCAAGCGGTGTCGGAACGGCGGGTATTCAACTCTGTAAGGCCTTTGATAATCCCTGTTTTGTAACGGTAGGTAATGCAGATAAATTATCAGCATGTTTAGCCTTAGGGGCAAGTGCGGGTAGTAATCGTCACGAAGGATCGTTCTTAGATAAAGGCCGAGAATTTGCAGGCGATACTGGTGTTGATGTGATACTTGACCCTGTTGGTGGAAATTATCTTATGGATAACCTGGAACTACTCGGTCTGAATGGCAGATTGGTATTGATAGGTTTGATGGGCGGTGGAGCCGCAGAGATAAATTTAGCACATTTATTGATTAAACGATTACGGCTCGTAGGCTCTACCTTAAGAGCGAGACCGCTAAGCGAGAAAGCTGAAGTTATGCGCCAATTGGTTGAGAAAGTTTGGCCAAAAATTAGCGCAAGAGAAATATTACCGGTTATTGATACAACCTTTGCAATAGCGGATGTTGAAGAGGCACACGAACTTTTGGCCTTAGATAATACGATTGGCAAGATTGTACTCAGGGTAAGCTAAACCTCAGAGACATCCTTAGCTTTACGAGCGCCTTGTTTTATAGGCTAGATACTCTGGATCGTTGATTGTTCAATTGGACAATGGCTGAATCTATTTCTGGAAGTTTATCCTTTTCTTTCTGAACTATATCAGCTGGCGCCCGATCAACGAATTTTGGATTGTTGATCTTTCCTTCAACGCGCGCTTTATCCTTTTGTTTGCGTTCGATTTCTTTGTCTAAACGCGCAAGCTCTGCCTCTTTGTCGATCAGTCCACTCATGGGGACAAGTATCTGCATATCACCTACAAGGCCTGTTGCTGATACTGGAACACTATCACCTTCATTCAACCACTGAAGTTTCTCAGGCTTAATGAGGAAGGATAATAGCGGCTTGTTCTCTTCAAGCCGTTTCTTGTCTTGCGTGCTTCCATTTTTAAAAAGGATGGGTATTTTTTTGGCAAAGGAAATGTCCATCTCGCCGCGAATATTTCTTGTGGATGTTACAACTGCCTTTATCCATTCGACATCCACGTCGGCTTCATTGTCTATTTTGTCTGTGTTGTTCTCTGGATAAGCCTGAAGCATTATCGTATCGGCATTACCCTTTAGGTTAGACGGGATTTGTTGCCAAATTTCCTCAGTCATAAACGGAAGAAAAGGATGGGCAAGACGCAGTGTCGACTCAAGAATGTTTAACAATGTAAATCGTGTTGCTCTTTTTTGTTCATCCGAAAAATCATCAGATATCAATACCGGTTTACTTAATTCTAGATACCAGTCGCACAACTCGTCCCAAACAAATTCGTAGATCGCTTTAGCAGCGAGGTCAAAACGAAATGTTTCCATGGCCAAATTGACGTCATTCACCGCTTTTTGAAATTGAGAATTAATCCAACGATCTACAATGCTAAATTCCTTCTCACCATTAATTAAGGTATCACCATTGGCAAACTCTAGGGTGTTCATGAAAACAAAATTGGAGGCATTCCACAGTTTATTGCAAAAATTGCGATAACCTTCAACACGATTCATATCAAAACGAATAGTGCGGCTTCTTGTTGCAATGGCGTAAAAAGTAAAACGAAGCGCATCAGTGCCGTAGGCGGCGATCCCATCAGGATATTCTTTTTTAGTGGCTTTCTCGATTTTGCTCGCCATCTTAGGCTGCAACATATTGACGGTTCGCTTTGCGACTAAATCGTCTACACCTATGCCATCCATAATGTCCAATGGATCTAATCCGTTACCTTTAGATTTAGACATCTTTTGCCCATCAGCATCGGTAACCAGTCCTGTTACGTAAACCTTTTTAAATGGCACTTCGCCCATAAATTTCAGGCTCATCATGATCATTCTACTTACCCAAAAGGTAATGATGTCGTGTCCTGTAACCATGACATCTGTGGTGTGGAATGTTTCTAAGGCTTGTGTTTTCTCAGGCCATCCTAGTGTGGAAAAGGTCCAAAGAGCAGAGGAGAACCATGTGTCTAATACATCGTCATCACGAGACAGTACTATATCGTTGGCGAGACCATGTTTTCCACGCACATCGTTTTCACTACGGCCGACATAAACTTTTCCCGTGTTGTCGTACCACGCAGGAATTCGATGTCCCCACCATTGTTGACGAGAGATACACCAGTCTTGGATATCTCTCATCCAAACGAAGTAATTGTTTTCGTAATTCTTGGGTATAAATTCGATATCCCCGTTTTCGACTGCCGCAATGGC
>JBLHIH010000178.1:0-7233 GCA_047616645.1 Flavobacterium sp.
ACTATTACACTTCCAGTCATAAAGAGGCCCTCGTACCAACAAAGACCCGTTCCCTGTGTATACAAGCGATACAGAGGGATCATGGGAAGTCAAAAGTGGCATGGTTAACCACTGACTTCCGCACTATGTGCCCTGATCCATCAATAGGACAGTAGGTGCCCCATGGCAAAAAAGAGTCCAGATTTATTTTTTAGCCCTGCTAGCTTCATTAATTAACGAAATGATGAATTGCCGCTCTCAGCGTTTCCTTATCAGCTCGACGTAAGGAATCTTTTTTATATTTACCTCGTTAAACGTCAACTCTCTTAGCCCTTAGAGAAATCGCATAGACTATGGCCAACGCCATAAACTAATCTGCTTTGCTTCTTCTGTCATCCACTCTATAAATATTTTCACTTTTGGGTCCGCCACCATGTCTTTACGGCAAACTAATCGCCATTCGCCAGGGCTCTCTGCATAGTGTTTGTAAGGGATGACTAAGCGGCCTGCATTTAAATCATTTTCCACAAAGAGCCTGTTAACTAAGGCGATACCTTCTCCATTGATGGCCATTTCTATGGCAGCAGCAGTGGTGTCGACGCCAATTGATGAGCTTATCTCTGGAAGCGTTATATTCAAAGAGGTAAACCAGTCTTGCCAATCCCAAGCACCGGAGTAAACATTTAAAAGAGGGTGTTGTAATAACTCTTCAAGACTACACTCACTTGCTGAGGGAGGGAGCAAGTCAGGACTGCAAACAATAAAAAGCTGGGGTGTCATCAGCACTTGAGAATATAAGTGGCTTAGCGGTTCATTTCTACAAAAAATGACACCGGCATCAGCATTGAGCTCATCAAACTCGGTGTCCATTGTGCAAGCAATTAAGTGAAATTTAAGCTCAGGGTGTAACTTACTGAGTTTTGGTAATTTGATTGATAGCCATTTTATGGAAAAAGTTAAAAAGGTCTGTATGCGCAGATTATTGTTTAGCCCTAGGCGCTTTATTCTCTCAGTACCACTTATTAACTTATCTAAAGCATCGTAAACGATGGGGTAGAACAATTCTCCTTCATCGGTCAACACTATGTTACGGCCTTGTCTGGTAAATAATTTGATGCCGATATCTGCTTCTAATAGCTTGATTTGATGACTGATCGCAGCATGCGTCAGATTGAGCTCCTCGGCAGCTTTTCTCAGGTTCAATAAACGTGCTGTCGCTTCAAAGCCTCTTAGCGCTTTTAACGGAGGCAGTTTCTTAAGATTTAAGGCTTTTGACTTGAGCATATCCATTCCACCCTCTTTTTATCCATAATCATAAAATTGCGCATGGGGCATAAAATATCAAATTTTTATTACCAATGACAAAAAATTTATCAATTGTCGGTGTAATCCATATTAATTATCGTGCCTCTGACGCTGTTAATCGACCTATGACATACATAGTCAAAGTAAACAGTTTTATTATTTTTGGCTTTAAAGAGCAAATGCGATGTCATCACTCATTTCAAGCAAGATCGACCAAGTAAATGGAAACATTATTTCAAGTGATAATGCGCTGGCGTCGCTCATCAGGGCCGAGCGTGATGGCTACAGTTTGTCACGTGAATTTTATTGCGACGAGGATATATTTCATTCTGATATGGAGAGAATCGTGGGCAAGAAATGGCTGCTCATTGATCACGTCAGTAGGATCCCTGAGCAGGGCCAATATTTTGTTTATGACATCGCTGATGACTCCATCATAATTGTTCGCGAGTCTAAAAATAAGGTGAATGCCTTCTATAATGTTTGCCGCCATAGGGGTTCCGTTATTTGTACGGAGAAAGAAGGCAAACGGAATTCATTGGTGTGCCCATATCATTCATGGACATATAAGCTTGACGGTACCTTGCTAGCGGCACGTTCTATGCCCGAAGATTTTGATTATACGGAAAATGCATTACATAGCTGTCATATCAAAATTCATCATGGGTTCATTTTTATCAACCTCGATCAAAATGCACCTGTTGATTTTGAATCTGAGTTTTCCCAGTTTGAAGAGCAGCTCATTTTTCATGGTTTCTCTGGCGCAAAAGTAGCGACCAGAGCATCATACCCTACGGCGGCTAACTGGAAATTAGTGGTTGAAAATTTTATAGAATGTTATCACTGTGCATCAGCTCACCCAGAATTCTCTTCATTACACCCAAGGGATGCGTTAATCGCTTGCGGGGGAGGCGCAAACTCAGGTTCAGGTGAGGCGGCCGAAAGATTCAAACCTTTACATGAGGCCTGGGAAGTAAAAGCGAGAGAAATGGGTAGGCCAATTGGTATCTGTGATGATGATGAATTCTCTACACATCTAAAAATGTTTCTATCGCGGCCTCATAATCAGGGTATTCTCAGCGAAACACAGGACGGCCAACCTGCAGCAGGGTTAATGGGTAAGAGAACTGAATTTGATCGCGGACGTATGCATATGTCCTTTGGACCCTTGAACCATATTATTGCCTGTAACGACTTCGCCGCGCTTATAATCTTCACACCTAGGGGGGTTAAGGATACCGATGTGGAAGTTATTTGGATTGTCGATGAAAAAACTGAATATGTTGATGAAGATAAAATTCGTTGGCTGTGGGACACAACAACGATACAAGATAAAACAATCGTAGAAAATAACCAACGAGGCATTAACTCCACTCGTTGTGTTCCAGGCCGTTTTTCAGAACAAGAGAAACGTGTTGCCACATTTAAAAAATGGTATTTGAACAATTTGGCGCTGGCTAGTGTACATCCAAAAATAGCCAAATTTGGCTGAATTCTGCAAAACCATGAATATGTTAGGTAATAATTTCAAGCAGTAAGTTTCGATAAGGAACTTACAAGGGAAGTAACCGGGGAGGCCTCGCTCAAGCCTGGGAGTGCCAATGATGTCACCATAAGCACTGTTTGGTAATATGGCACTACCTGCGGCCACTAACGTGCCATCTAAGCGCCATCAAAGCGCCATTAACAAAACTTCTTCTGGTGATCTTGCTCACCAACTTTTGCTCTTGCTCTAGCTCTTGTTCTAGCTCTCGACATGCCGAAACTTAGCTACGGAGTAAGGCGTTTTTGGGGTCGTAGACGGCATCCATTTCAATATGGGCTTTACGGGTTCCCAGCGATGTCTCTACAGTGACTTCGAGCCCCTGCGCTATGAGACCGGGCGTGAGATAAGCAAAAGCCAGACTCTTGCCTACTCGATGCCCGAATACACCTCCTGTTGTTAAACCTATGTGAGTGCCGTTGTGATAAACCGCTTCATTGCCATAACACTCGCAGGAAATGTCATCATCAAATACCAAATAAGCCAAGGCTATATCAAATTCACTTGCCTGGCGTTTCTTGATATTCTCACAGCCTATAAAGTCGCGACTGGTATCAGTAAAACGATCCATTCCAGCTTCAAGACCGCTAATTTCTTCAGTAAATTCGTTTCCGTAAGCCTTATACATTTTCTCCATTCGCATAGAATTGAATGCGTAACCGCCAAAGTTAGAGAGGCCAAATTCTTTCCCAACCCGCCATATCGAATCATAAATTGACAACAGTTGGTAATCAGGCATATGTAGCTCATATCCCAACTCACCGGCATAGGAAACCCTGATAACGCGCACCTTGGCACTGTCGATCTGAATCTCCTTCGTCCGTAGCCAAGGGAAGGCTGAGTTCGACAAATCCTCTTCGGTCATCTCCTGCAATATTTCACGAGACCGCGGACCAGTGATCAACATCGCACCGACATCATCACTCACATTTTTAATATTGACATCTAACTGACCTACATGGGCCTGCATCCAGTGCAAATCTTTATGTTCAGAGGCAATGCCTGATATCAGATAAAAATGATCACCTGCTATGCGAGTAATTGACATCTCACACATAATACCGCCGTTGGGACCATGAAACAGCGTCAGTGCCAGTCGGCCATCTTTTTGAGGCAGCTTATTTGCAGAGAGATGATCAAGAAAGGCATAAGCATCCGGGCCGGTGATTTCATATTTTGCAGCGCCTGACAGATCGATAATACCGGCAGCATTTTGCACAGACAGGCATTCTTCACGAACAACCTCATGTGCTTCGCTGTGTGACCAGGTCAGACTTTCTTGTGTTACACCTTTGGATTGGAACCAGAGTGGCTTTTCATATCCTTGTACCACCCCGTATTTAGCACCCTTTTCGAGTAACCTTGCGTATAGCGTACTGGTGCGCATAGGTCGACCGTGAGGGCGTTGTTCATTGGGGGCTCCAGCAGCATACATTGCTTCGTAACTCTCAATAGCCTTTATCGTGCAGTACTTTTTGTCAGCCCACTCTCCAAATCGGCGACTATCGAGGGGCGCCATATTAATTTCTGTCTGGCCATGCACCATCCATTGCGCCATATATTTCCCGATCCCGCCCTGGGCAATTCCAATGCTTGCGCCACACAGGTTCCAGAAATTAGTTAGCCCGGCTTGTGGCCCAGCTAAAATATTATCATCAGGCGTGTGCGTAATCGGACCATTAATAACGGTCTTTATCCCAACTTCGTCAAAACGAGAGGTTAGCTCAGAACATCGTTGCAGAAAGGGCATCAGTCGTTCGAGATCAGGCGGAAATAACTCTCGATCGAATGACCAATCCATACCACCCAGTGCCCAAGGTTTTGCGCCTCTTGTCTCGTAAGGCCCGACAAGAAATCCCTTACCTTCCTGGCGGATATAGGCAGAGCTATAAGAGTCCCGGCAGACAGGCAATTCCCAACCGAGCGCTTCTATATCCGGATGGTTTTCCGTGACGAGATATTGGTGTTCAAGATTGATCATGGGCACTTGCACACCGACCATAGCGCCTACTTCTTTCGCAAAACAGCCTGCTGCGTTAACAACATGTTCAGCGACAATAGAACCCTTGTTAGTGACAAGCTCCCATTCCCCAGAGTCCAGGGCATTAATTTCCAGCACCTGTGTAAATCTGTTGATTTCAGCCCCATTGCGACGCGCGATCTGAGCCATCGGCATGACGACCGAGGTTGGATCAACATGTCCATCATTCGGCGTACTTGCGATCACCCGAGCCTGATCAAAGTTCATGAAAGGATTTAGCTTCTGCGCTTCAGCTTTATCAATAATATTAAACGCGAAGCCGATATTTTTAGAGCGACTCTCAAGATTCCGAAACCATTGCTCTTCTAGTTCGCTGAATCCTTGACGCAGGCTGCCAGTTTGGTGAAAGGTAGATGCCTCTCCGGTCTCCTTCGGCAGAATTTCGTTGTACAACTCGATCGTATAATCATGAATTTGTGCAACAGTGTGATTGCCGATAAAATTTGAACACAATCCTGCTGCATGCCATGTCGACCCACTGGTTAGCTCACCTTTTTCGATCAATACAACATCAGTCCACCCTTCCTTCGTTAGGTGGTAAAGCAGATTAACCCCAAGTGATCCACCACCAATAATGACAACTCTGGCATGACTTCTCATAACAACTCCTTCGGCCAATGGGCTTCGAATATTCTATGTAATACGTATTTTATCGTTTGTAAATAGCTACAAACAGCACTCAGGTATGCCGAGTTAAGCAGATTACTTTCGCAGTATATGGCCGCCGCCATATGAGTGTAAACCACTAGACTAAAAGTCTTTACAGACATTAGCCCTACAGGTCTTGCTTGAATTCAGAGAAGCTGCATGACAGCGGGTTTTGTTATTCTCTTTCCGTAAATATGCTTACCTTAATACGTCCATAGCTTTACAGTGGGGAACCTGATAAAAACGGTTAGGTGCCCGTATCGGGCCTATTTCTACAGGTTCAAATAAAATGTCGTAACGCGAGTCGCGCGTCATCGCCGGTTGTTCTCCGAAGGTGGGGTAGCGTCAGTTAAATTAACAGTCAACAGACCCAATAGGAAAGGTGTAACTTCCACCCATTTGCTGTAACAGCCTGATAGAATAGTGCCAGCTTGGGCATTCTATTTTGGACCTATGGGCGCGGAGGCATTAGCCAAGCTATTCAATCAATGTGAGCAATGTAATTTAACGACCCAATAAACGGTGGACCTCATGATAAAAACAATTAAAACCCCCGGATTTAATAACGTCATAACAAACCACTCCAGTCAAGATCGAGGAATTTCCTAATGGCGGCATCGCTCCCTTCAGAGGCCCGGGTAGTTATTGTTGGCGGTGGTATTATCGGCGCATCAATCGCTTATCACCTGACAAAGATGGGCTGGCAGGACATTGTTTTACTGGAACGAAAGAAACTCACCTCAGGCACGACCTGGCATGCAGCGGGTCTGGTTGGGCAATTGCGGCCGAGCCAGAATATGACAAAATTGGCAAAATACACTGCAGAATTATATACCCATATTGAAGCTGAGACGGGCCAGGCAACGGGCTTCAAACAAAACGGCTCAGTCACCATTGCAACCAATCTAGAGCGTTTTGAGGAGCTCAAACGTAACGCTTCCATGGCCAAAGTATTTGGGCTTGAGGTTGATGTAATATCAACGAGTGAAATCCGTAAACTTTATCCATTGATCAATACCGATGACGTGATCGGCGGCACTTGGATTGCGTCGGATGGCCAGATTAATCCTATTGATGTCACTCAGGCCTTCGTTCGTGGTGCCCGCAACGGCGGCGCTCGCATTTTCGAAGATATCAAGGTCACTCGTATTCTCCATGATGGTGTTCGAGCCACCGGTGTCGAAACAGATAAAGGCACTATTAAGGCCGATATGGTCGTGCTGTGTGCCGGGATGTGGACCCGAGAATTGGCTATGCAAGTAGGCGTCCGGGTACCCTTACATGCCTGTGAACACTATTACCTTGTCACGGAACCCTTCGACGGCATCCCACCCAACCTACCTGTACTGCGCGACTATGATGCTTGTGCCTACTACAAAGAAGATACCGGTAAGATCCTGCTAGGTGCATTTGAGCCTGTCGCCAAACCTTGGGGTGGTGATGGTATTCCCGAAAGTTTCTGTTTCGATGAACTACCCGGTGACTTTGATCACTTCCAGCCTGTGCTGGAGAAAGCCATGCTTCGAATGCCTGCCCTTGAACATGCCGGCATTCAAACGTTTTTCTGCGGACCCGAAAGTTTTACCCATGATGACCGCTACCACCTTGGTGAATCACCGGAGTTAAAGAAACTGTTTGTTGCCTCTGGTTTCAACTCTATTGGTATCCAGTCTGCTGGTGGCGTTGGCAAGGTTCTTAGCGAATGGATGCGAGACGG
>JBLHIH010000179.1:0-7207 GCA_047616645.1 Flavobacterium sp.
GCATAGGTACTGCCGCTATGATCAGACTGAAGTTGATCTGCGAGGAACCTTCCTGTTGATAAATTCTCTTCACTTATGACGTCCAAGGGTCCAACAACGACTGCTGTTTGTAAGTTTTCATAAATAGCTGATGCAGCCTCACCCTCTTCTCGAGTTTGGGTTTCCCAGGTTCTATATCCAAAAACAATAGCCAAAACTAAAACGATGCTCACAACAAGTGATACACCATTTTCTCCAAACCATTTCTTTAGGGCTTCTACCTGTTCTTCTTCTGTTCTATCGTCTACCACCCGCCACTCCTTAAAGCTAAAAATTCAACTACTTCGTTTTGATTAATTGTTTCTTGGTCACCGGTTTTTAAAAACTTCACTGTGACTTGATTATTCTGTACTTCATCTTCACCTAATATCAGTGCAAGGGATGCTCCACTAGCATCAGCCTTTTTAAGCTGAGATTTAAATTTGCCATCACCGCAGTGCACTAAGGTCTTTTTATCCGTGTAAGTTGATCGAAGCGCTTCGGCAACCTGAATTGCGGCGATCCGTGCGTCTTCACCAATGGACGCTATGTAGATATCCGCTTGCACTTGCGCTTCCCACTTATCGGCGACCATGAGCGCAATTCTATCAAGACCCATCGCAAAACCTACACCCGGTGTTGCCTTCCCACCGATTTGTTCGACCAAACCATCATAACGACCACCACCACAAACAGTGCCTTGTGCGCCGAGGGAGGTGGTCACCCATTCGAACACGGTCCGATTGTAATAATCCAATCCCCTAACGATTTTTGGGTTAACCACATAAGCAACGCCCAAGGCATCTAACATTTGCGTTAGCCGTTCAAAATGTACCTTTGATTCATTATCCAAAAAATTCGCCAACTTTGGCGCCGCTATTAATATGTCCTGAGTTGCCTCAACCTTGCTATCTAAAATTCTAAGAGGATTAGTTTGGAGGCGTCGCACACTGTCCTCATCCAATTGATCTTCATAATCCGCAAGATACCTTACCAATGCAGTTCGGTAATTCGCTCTAGCTTCGGCACTTCCCATGGAGTTTAGTTCCAAGGAAATTTTGTCACTGAGGCCTAATTTCTCCCACAAGCGCACACAAAGCAGTATTACCTCAACATCAATATCGGGTCCAGCCATGCCAAAACACTCAACACCAATCTGCTCAAACTGCCTATAGCGACCTTTTTGAGGTCTCTCATGGCGGAACATCGGGCCTTGGTACCAAAGGCGCTGAGTCTGATTAAATAACAAACCGTGCTGTTGAGCGATACGGACACAGCCTGCCGTGCCTTCAGGTCTCATAGTGAGACCGTCGCCATTTCTATCATCAAAGCTATACATTTCTTTTTCGACAATATCGGTTGCTTCACCCACAACTCGCTTATACAAGTCAGTCGATTCGAGAATAGGCATGCCCATTTCTTGATAGGAATAGCTGGAAAATATTTCACGGGCTGCATCTTCGATAAAACGAAAGATCACTTTTTGATCTGGTAGCAGATCTTGCATACCCCGTACTGCTTGGAATTTCACTGAGGGTGGCCCTCTGCTAATTTATCCGCAACCTTCTTTCGAATAACTTCTTCCAAGTGGTCGACTAGATTTTCATTTGTCACTTTATGATCTGGCTTACCGTCTGAGTAAATTAGGTTCGCGGGAGATGCGCCGGTTAAACCGAGGTCTGCTTCTTTTGCCTCACCTGGACCATTAACAATACAACCCAAAATCGCAATATCTAAGGGTACAACAATATCTTCAACTCGACGTTCCAATTCGTTGATGGTTTCAATGACATCAAAATTTTGTCGAGAACAACTAGGACAGGCAATAAAGTTGATGCCTTTACTTCGCAGATTTAAACTTTTCAGAAGGTCAAATCCCACCTTAATCTCTTCGACCGGGTCAGCTGCAAGGGAAATTCTGATCGTATCGCCTATGCCTTCCATTAATAACAAACCAAGACCTACGGCTGACTTTACTGTACCGGAACGTAATCCACCGGCTTCTGTAATGCCAAGGTGCAAAGGTTGATCTATCTGAGCTGAGATCTTTCGATAGGCTTCTATCGCCATAAATATATTGGAGGACTTCATGCTGATTTTATAGTTGTGGAAATTTTCTTTATCCAACAAATCTATATTACGCATTGCAGATTCCAACATCGCATCTGCATTGGGTTCTTTATATTTTCGCAGCAAATCTTTACCTAAAGATCCCGCATTTACACCAATGCGAATAGGAATATTTTTATCTTTCGCGGAGCTTACCACCTCTCGAATTTTATCTTGATTGCCTATATTACCTGGATTAATACGCAGGCAATCAACACCGAGTTCGGCCACTCTAAGGGCAATTTTATAATCGAAATGTATATCCGAAATGAGGGGAACATTCACCAGCTTACGAATTTTACCAAATGCTTCAGCGGCCTCGAGATCTGGTACAGAGACTCGAACGATATCCGCACCTACGTCTTCTAATCGTTTTATTTGCGCGACCGTCGCGGCTATATCCGCTGTTTGTGTATTGGTCATACTCTGCACTGCTATCGGGGCATCTCCACCAACAGGGACATTACCCACCATCACCTGACGGGTCTTTCTTCGAATAATATTAGATTCTGCTTTCACTATGAATTACCTAAAACCAATTTTGCAGTTCTAGCAGGCGTAATAAAAGGTTTTAAGTCGATATCCTCGCCATTGTACTTAACTGATACGACATCGGGTTTTCCCACCAATAACTTAAAGGGGGGTTCTCCTGTAATTGTCAAATCATCCCCAGCGCGACTAAGATCACCATAGATAGATCTGCCGGTGCCATCTTCTACTTCTAGCCAACAATCATCGGTAAATACAAAATTAAGATCATCACTTCCGCCAGCGTCAACGGTAACAAAGCTGTTTAAACCTGACGAAGTTCTTTGAAAGAGAATCTCTACGCCACTATCATCAATACTCAAGGCATCTGCATTTGATTCGTCAAAGGCCGCGTCGGCGAGTAAATCAATTTGATCTAGCTCAGTTGGAGATGCAGAAGCGTTTTCTTGAAAGGCGCTAACGGCTTCTTCAGATTCAGTATTACCCGCGTCCTCTATCGTTCTCTCCTGCAATGAATTGTCTTGTACCAAGCTGTTTTCTACTGAGGTGCTTTGACCTAAGTTTTCTTGCAAGGCGCTATCTTGCCAGGCGCTATCTTGCAAAGACTTATCCTGCAATGAATCATCTTGCAGTGACTCATCTTGCAGCGATTGGGATGAAGAAGTAACAACGATCGGTTTTTCATCTCCACTGCTGGCAAAGTACCAAACCAAAACAATGACCAACACCAAACATACTATACCCACTATGCTAGAAATTAATACGGGACCAGTAAAGCTGATCTTCGATACTGCATCGGGCCTTAACATCTTCTTCAACACAATTGGTTCATCTTTGAGTAAACCAGGGCCGTAAAGAGAAACCACTGCATCAGGGTCAAGATTGACCAATTTGGCATAAGACCTTAGGTAACCTTTAATAAATGCCTTCTTTGGAATTGCGTCTATCTCATTATCATCAATAAGTTTAATAAAACTCAGATTAAGAAAAAGGGCATCGGCCACGTCTTTCTGACTTAGTCCCATCTCCTTGCGAGCGGAGGACAGCGCCATCGAAACAGTCATCGTGATGGCTGGCTTATCTGGCAGTTCACTCATTTATTAGGACTCGCTTTGAAAAGTCGATATTCATGGGTATTCGGAAATACATTTTTGAGCACCAAGCCACAGCTAGCCGCCTTATTATTGTCGTCAAATACGCGAGATAACTGCACACATAACCAAAGACCACGGGACGTTGTTTGCCCTGAATTCTCTAATTGCCTGTAATATCTTTGGGCGTCGACATAGTTCTTTTGTTGAAAGTTTAGATCCGCTAGTTCTAGTAAGGCTCTTGGCTCACGCCCATTAAGTTGAACACTTCTTAACAATGATTTCTCTGCTTCTGCTTTCTGATCAAGTTTTAGATAGCTGATGCCCAGGTTTAGAAATGCCTGCGCTCTTCTGTTATAAAGGCGATCATCAACCGCTACCTTTAATTGCTCCGCAGCCTCATCGTATCGCGCTTGCTGATAAAGAAAGGCACCGTAATTATTACGCACCATCGCGTTGGTAGCATCTGATGCAACGGCGCGTTTAAAATAGGTCTCCGCTAGCGCGTGCTCGCCTTCTAATTGATAGACCAAGCCAAATGCATTCAGTGCAGCGACTGACTTAGGATCTATCTCAAGCGCTTTAGCGAGATTACTTTTTGCTCGCCCAAACTGTCTATTTCGAAGATACCCAGTACCAAGATCAACCAAGACCTCCAACTGTTTCACTGGATCAACTTTACGTTGAGGACCTTTAATTGTTGTGACACATGCACTTAACAGAAACATTGTGACTGCCAATAAGCACAGAGTTTTAGTAATCACCTTCATTTAAGCAACTCCCGTTGCTATGCGTCGGTATTTTTCTTGTCGGCGAGTTTTGTCTTCGACTTCACCCACAAGTTGACCACAAGCGGCATTAATGTCTTCACCACGGGTCGTTCTGACAGTCACGTTATAACCTGACTTCACTAACCTCTCTCTAAAATACTTGACCGCAACACTGCTAGGACGCTTGTACCCAGAATCCTTAAACGGATTAAAAGGAATTAAATTTATTTTACAGGGAAAATCTTTAAGTAATTCAGCCAACTCTGCAGCGTGTTCTGGCTGATCGTTAATTTTGTGCATCAAGGTATACTCAACGGTAATAACACGTTTTTCGCCTAAGTTTTTCGCATATCTTGAACAGGCTTCTAACAATACTGCAATAGGATATTTTTTATTAATGGGTACTAAGGTATTTCTGAGTTCGTCATTTGGGGCATGCAAGGATATTGCGAGGGATGCATCCGTCGTCTTAATCAACTTTTCTATACCAGGTACTACGCCTGCAGTAGATATAGTGACTTTACGTTTTGATATACCATAACCCAAGTCATCCATCATCAGATCAACTGCCGCGATCATATTATCAAAATTCAACATGGGCTCACCCATGCCCATCAAAACAACATTTGTCACTGGACGTTTTTGATCTGGGAAGGCCTTCTCAAGTAATCGTCTAACGATTCTAACTTGGCCGATGATTTCAGACGACGTTAAATTGCTGTTAAAGCCTTGCTTACCCGTAGAACAAAAACTGCAATCTAGTACACATCCAACCTGAGAGGAAACACACAAGGTCCCCCGCCCATCTTCTGGAATGTATACGGTTTCAATTAGGCTGCCAGATTCAGATCGCATTAACCATTTACGCGTGCCGTCTACGGAGATTAATTCTGAGACGACTTCTGGCTCACGTACTTCCGCCATGGAATCGAATAGATCCCGCAGCTTTTTACTGATATCTGTCATTTCTTGGAAATCATCTACATAACGATGATGTATCCATTTCATAATTTGTGGCACACGATAAGGTTTCTCGCCAAGCTCTAAAAGCAAGGCACCGAGCTGTTGCTGAGATAGACCCAACAAGTTTACCCTGTTTTTTTCGAGCTTGATTGACTCGGAATTGACTAAATCAATCTTGGCGAGATCTTCACTCATCTTATTTTGAACACACCTGATCTTCTGAGAAAAAGTAAGCTATTTCTCTCGCTGCAGATTCTGGCGCATCAGATCCATGAACAGCATTTGCGTCAATAGACTCTGCAAAATCTGCTCGAATAGTTCCGGCATCGGCTTCTTTAGGATTAGTTGCACCCATCAACTCGCGGTTTCTTAAAATCGCATTTTCGCCTTCAAGTACCTGAACAACAACAGGGCCTGAAGTCATGAATGTGACTAGGTCGTTGAAAAAAGGTCTTCCTTCGTGTTCTGCGTAGAAACCTTGGGCTTCTTCTGTGCTGAGTTGCGCCATTCTTGAGGCAACTATTTGTAATCCAGCCTTTTCAAATCGAGATACAATTTCTCCGATTACGTTCTTTGCTACTGCATCTGGCTTGATGATGGAAAAGGTTTTTTCAACCGCCATTTTCTACTACTCCTGACTTTGATAAATTGGTTTGGTCTTACTTTGACGTAGCTACTGCGTACATCTTGCTAAAATATTGAAGCGCGTCATTATACGCGGGTTTCGGATGGAAACTTACTGATTATTTCATTAATTTTGTATGGAAAATGGGTGAATTTGGCTGAATTTTGCTTTTGGGTGATTTTTTGGTTCGTTCCCATGCGATGTTGGCTTTTTAGTTAGCCAGTTCTTAGGTTTGGTTGGTTAATTTGAACGGATATCGTCCGCAAAGCGCGCGGAAGAAGACACTTGTGGCTTCTGACCAAGTAAGGGAAATCCGGAGGATTGCTAGCGGCGGATGAAAGAAGTACCTAGTATTCCCTGCGACATCTCCAACTTAAAGCCACCTAAGCTAAAATTCGCACTTACGCCATTTTATTCTGCTTCTTCTATCCAGGCTGCCTGAATGGCTTCTAGTACTTTTTCTCCGGAGCGATTTGGATCATCATCAAAATCTGCAAGGGCGACAACCCAAGCATGTAGATCGGTAAATCGAATGCCAATAGGATCAACATCGGGATGGGCGTCATAGAGCTCAATCGCGATATCGTTAACGTCTGTCCATTTTATGCTCATGGCTTTCCCTCCAGCTAATGGCTTTCTGAAACCTGGTTTATTGTGTATTTAGGAATTTCTACAACGAGGTCTTCGTCTCCGACCAATACCTGACAACTTAGTCTGGAGTCAGGTTCGAGCCCCCAGGCCTTATCAAGCAAGTCATCTTCTAGCTCATCAGATTCTAGAAGTGAATCAAATCCTTCCCGCAGAACGACGTGGCAAGTTGTGCAGGCACAGGCTTTTTCGCAGGCATGTTCTATATCTACACCGTTTGATAAAGCCAGCTCGATAAGATTGTCACCGCTTTGCGCATCAATGACTATGCCATCGGGGCATCGTTCTGCATGGGGTAATATGATAATTTTGGGCACGAATTTAATCCTATCTCTGATGCTGCTTAATATCTATTTAGTCACTATGCTTTTTATCTGCGCTTTTTTATCTGCGCTTTTTTATCTACGCTAATGTCATCTACGCTATGTCCAGCAAGCGCTTGCCTAACACTGGCATCCATTCTTCTGGCGGCAAAGTCATCGCTTGCGGACATG
>JBLHIH010000180.1:0-7121 GCA_047616645.1 Flavobacterium sp.
CTATTTTGTCATCGTCTTTCTCGATTCCTTGCCTAATTCTCGTATCTTTTCTGTGTTGTCCTTTCTGTGCCTTGCGTAATTGTTTTTCTGTCACCAGACCCACAGCTCGAAGCTGATCCCCAAGTGAAGCACCACTTTTTTTCTTTTTTACCATTCTCTACATCCAGTTTTCGGTATATTTACAAATGAATTTCGATGTTTGTCATTCTAACTGCTGAACGATTATGAAGTGAATCACTTTATGAATCAGAAAGTGATGGGTACAAACTAAACAGACCGTTCAATCTCTACAATCCGTAAGTGCCTTTTTGAGTTCTAATCCACTCACCTATGCGTTCGCCGATCATGATACACGTTAAGTTGATATTGGCTGAGGGAACAAAAGGCATAATTGAAGCATCAGCGACAATCAAATTATCAAGCTGGTGGGCGCGTCCAAATTGATCTACTACTGACATAGCATCGTTGCCCATCTTTATTGTTCCGCAGGGGTGAAATCCACTAGCAGCAAATTTTCTGCAGAGTCCAGACAGGTCTTCGTCTGTCGTTGAACGATGTGGGTCTGGAAAAGTGACTTGCTTAATCATGTCCGCTAGTGGCTTTTGCCTAGTAAATTCCAATGCATCTTTATAGCAAGAGACGAGTCTGGACAAGTCCTTGTCATTTTCACAAAAGCGGTTTTCTATTCTAGGTGTTACTTCGGGCTTTGCAGATTGTAAGCTAAGCTCTCCCCGGCCATATTGATATTCTAGGACAGCCGCTATGCCAATCAAGGGTTTATCTCCAGGAATGAAACTCAGTAATTCAATCTGAAGATCGTTTCGTTTTTCAGATCCGGGTGCTGTGTATCGAAGTATTGTCTGTATTAAGGGCGAATCATAATCAAGCGCGTGGTCAACTTCTGCTATGACGGATATGGCAGGGTGGTCAGACAAGTTTTTGCCAATACCCTGAATGTCTTCCACCACATTAATTCCATGATGTTCAAGCTGCTTTCTAGGTCCAAGACCTGAGCGCATCAATATAGCTGGGGACATAATTGCACCTGCTGATAAGACGGTGGTCGTGGCATTAATTATTCTTATTTCTCCCTCAGGCATTTGAACCTCGACGCCGACACAGGTTCTATTTTTAATAATGAGTCTGTGTACACTTGTATTTGCTTGAATGGTGAGATTTGAACGTAATCTGGCAGGTGCCAAATAAGCAATGGCACAAGAGATGCGAAGTCTACCCAGTTTGTTCATGGGTTGAGGACCTGCTCCAAAGCTCTCAGGATCATTAGCATCTGGACAATTTGGATAGCCAAGCATTGCCGAGGTATCGAGAAAAGCCTGATGTTGTGGTAATAATTCTTTTTCGGTATATCTTCTGATGGTGATGGGGCCTGCGTCTCCATGATAGTCCTTAGGACCAAAATCTAAGTCACGTTCTAGTCTCTTAAAAGCAGGCAGAACTTTGTCCCATGACCATTGGGAATTCCCTAAAGATGCCCATTCATCATAGTCTTCTGGCATTCCTCTCAGCGCAATAGTGGTATTTACGGCACTTGATCCTCCCGTGACCTTGCCCCGCGGAAAACGGCTTATCTTTGAACTGGTCGGCTCATACTGAAGGGACCAATCGTGATGTGAATAGGAATTATTATGACTGTTGATAAGATCGAAGGGCGTTTCACTCAGGTTTTCATAATCGGGTCCAGCCTCAATGAGCAATACGTGTAGATTAGGATCCTCGCTTGCCCGATTGGCAATGACTGAGCCCGTACTTCCTGCACCAATGATGATCAGATCATACATCTACAATTCCCTTACTGCTTTATTGTACTGTGTGTTTATCTAGTGACTATCTCACAAATTAATAAAAACGTTCATTTAATCCGCTTTACCTCGATCACCATATTGTGACCTATTTTCTTGCTTAGTTAGGGATTCGGGTCAACACGTTGAAAGTTAGTGTAAAAAGACAGATTGAATGCCGATACCTATTGTTATAGGTGATGACTCCAATATGCCGCGTAAGCAAATGCGGCGTTGCCTACCAAAAGATTGGGATGTTGACATAACGTTTGTTGAAAATGGCGAAGAAGCGATTGCTGCACTTGAGTGCGGTTTAGGCGAAGTACTATTTCTTGATCTAACGATGCCTGTTATGGATGGTTACGAAACCTTGGCGGCCATACGAGCGGCAGACTTGGATACCTTGGTGATTGTTGTTTCTGGGGGTGTTCAGGAAGATGCTTATAAGCGAGTAATGCCAATGGGGACTATGGACTTTATTAAGAAGCCAGCTGCTATTGAAACAGTAACAGACATACTAGATCGTTACGGGATCCATCGTGCTAGCGATCTTGTAGTGATGATGATTTGGAGACTATTGATGACCTGCAGACTACTGATCACCTGCAGACTGCGGATAAATTGGCAGTATCCGATAAAGAAACCGCTAAAGGTACGCTAAGCGAGCTTGATATTCAATTTGATACTTATCGTGAGATCACCTACATCGCGGTGGGGAGGGCGGCGAAACTTTTGTCGCAGTTGACGAATGAATTTGTCACGTTACCTATTCCTAAAGTTAATTTACTGGAAGTCAGCGAATTAGAAATAGCCATTAATGCCTCAACAAATGAGGCGGTTTCTGCAGTGTGCCAAGGGTTTATTGCACCAGGCATAGCAGGTGAGACATTGCTGGTTCTTGGGGATTCAGACCTAGAACCCCTCATTGAGACCCTGGGCCATGATCATGCTAGTGCAATCGAAGTTCTCTCTGATATTTCTGGCATTCTTGTAGGTGCCATATTAAAGGGCCTGGGCGAACAATTACATCTTACTTTTCACAAAGTTATCCAATGATACTCGGAGTTCATGTGGAAACAGATGCGTTAATTGAAAGTAACCTTGATCGTTGGACGAAGACGCTGGCAATTGAAATTACTGACAAAATCCCTTCTCGGTCAATTTCTTGTGACGTGCTTTTATTATTCACCGAAAGCGCCATGAAAACTATCGATCAACGCGCTGTCCTGTAAAGAGAGTCCTGTAAAAGCCACAAATATTTAGCAAGTAAACAAACTAACTGGAGTCCAGAAAATGGATATGCAAAACCTTCATTGGATGATGAATATCCTTCAACATATGAACAACGGATGAGTCGTAGTGGATCGTGATTACAAAATCTGTATGTGGAATAGTTTCATGGAAAACCATAGCGGGCTCACTGTGGATGATCTGGACGAAAGGAATCTATTTGATGTGTTTCCGGAATTGAATAAAGATTGGTTTCAAAAAAATTAGACTTGGTATTTCTACTTGATTGCCAGACCTATACGATTTGGGAGGAGAGACCCTATTTACTTAAGTTTGACAATTATCGTCCGATTACTGGCTCGGTAGATTTCATGTGTCAGTACAGCACCTTAATTCCCCTAAAGGGCACAGATACCTTAACCTACCATGTAGGCATTCTCATATCTGATGTTACCGATACCGCTGTAAGTCGACTCGCCTTAACCAACGCAAAACCTGAGTTAGACCATTTACGCAGTAAGGCTTCATGAGTCTGGGCGCGAGTGTGGATAACACTTTAATTAACAAACCCTATTTGATCGCATCCTGAGAATAATCAACTAAAATTAAACGATCTTTAATGTACGGTCAACGAGCCTAGCACTACAAGTTGCTGCGGACAAAGCAATGAATATTGCCATGGAAGCGATGGTAAGTAGTAGTGAATTGGGTGTGCTCATTCAGTTTATGAGGGATAGTGCTCAAACAAATTCATTTGAAGCACTAGGCGATGCCTTACTCGAAGTGACACGTCATTTTGGCTTAAATTGCTGTATACAATTTCGATCTGATGCTGGGACAGTGAATATCGCGTGTGAAGATGGGGGGCTTGAAGTAACCTTGCTATGTAAATTCCAAGAAGGAGAAAAATTTGTCGACTTAGCCGCGAGGACTATCGTCAATACCGCTCAAGTCGGATTACTGGTGAAAAACATGCCTCTCGGAGATGAAACGAAATACGGCCGGGTCCGTGATCATTTAGCGGTTGCCATTGATACGGTTGCCTCTAAGGTCGATGCGCTAAATTTGATGCTGAATGCAGAAAACGAGCGGCTTAATAGTATTAAACAGCTTACAGAAAATAATGATCTACAATTTTTTGATATCCGTACTAAAATATTTGAACGCGATGAATTTACGCTTTCCTTGATGAGTGAAGTTATTACAGATGCAGAGGCTCATTTGTTTTCGCTTGGGCTTGAAGAGGATCAAGAAAAAAGCTAATGAAAATGCTATATGACGCGATCGGTCGAGTTGAAGCGTTGCCTGATTTTTGTAAGGAAATAGAAAGTAGTTTTGATTCGGCTAAAAATTCGCTGACTAATCTAATGGGCTAAATGTAACTTCCTACTTGTGCTTTGATTGGATAAATTACCTTACTCTTTAAGCTTGGTTGATCACTCGGTTGGTATGTGATGACCATAGCGCGTCTTTTATTCATGCTGGTGTTGGTATTTGATCCGTGAATTGAATGGGGATCGAAAAATACGAGGGAACCGGCGGGTGCTTCTAGGTCTACCGCATCAGCTTCATCAAATACGTCCTCACTTGTATAGAACCCTCCCAATTGCGTTCCATCATTCTTGCCTGGTAAACAGCCATTTTTATGACTTCCACGTATGATCCTTAGGCAACCGTTGGCTTTAGTCGCGTCATCAAATGTCACAAATACATTGGGTAGTGAATCCACGTGATCGCAATCGTGAACCCAGTACGGACTGTCTTGGTGCCAACCAAATCCACTCCCCTTTGCCTCCTTCAGGTTCAGTTTGTCTGTCCACAGTGAAATGTTCTCTGTATCAAGTATGCTGTATATAGGGTGAACAATTCTGTAGTCCTTGATTAGCTCCGCTAACAAAGGTGCTAGGCTGTGAACGGGTTCAATGACCTTAATATTATGGTCCATTTCGCCAGGTTCGTATTGAACCGTTATCGATTTGTAGTCGATAAAACGTTTACCATCCAATATATAGATGTGACCTTTATTCTTGAGCGCATGCGCTTGTTGCGTTGCCTCGTCTGTCGCCTTTGCTAAGGCGATAATTTCTTGATTAGTAAATACGGAGGAGCGAACCAGAAACCCATGCTTTCGATAGGTTTCAAGTTCGCTTTGACTGAGTTTAAAAGATTGCATTTAATTTTCTTATGCGATTTTTTTAGTGATTAGCTAAATTCTGAGATAACGCCTGCGATAGATTCCTTCGCATCTCCAAATAACATTCTTGTATTTTCGCCAAAAAACAGTGGGTTATCTACACCAGAAAATCCAGATGCCATGGAACGTTTCAATACAAAAACCGTCCTTGCTTGATCAACGTTGATGATTGGCATGCCGTAAATGGGGCTGCCCTCATCTTCTCTTGCAGAAGGATTAACAACATCATTGGCGCCAATAACGATCGCCACATCTACTTTTTCGATACGAGGATTGATTTCGTCCATTTCGAGAAGTTGCTCATATGGCACATCCGCCTCAGCTAACAGTACGTTCATGTGTCCGGGCATTCGACCTGCCACTGGATGGATGGCAAAACTCACCTCGGCACCATTTTTCTCTAAGATTCCTCCAAGCTCTTTAACGACGTGTTGTGCTTGTGCCACTGCCATTCCGTAACCGGGCACAAAACAAACGTTGGTTGCTGCCTCTAGAATATAGTAGGCATCCTCAACCGAGATGGGTTTAACTTCGCCTTCAATTGCCTTACCTTGTTTTATGGCACCAAAGCCGCTGAAGAGTACATTGGCTAAAGAGCGATTCATTGCCTTACACATGATATTTGTCAAGATGATACCGCTGGCACCAACAAGAGAGCCTGCAACGATGAGGATGTTATTCTCAATGGCAAAACCCGCTGCACAAGCAGCTATTCCAGAGTAGGAATTGAGTAAAGATATGACAACTGGCATATCAGCGCCACCGATTGGTATAATTGCCATTACGCCTAACAATAGTGATAAGCCAAGAACTGCCCAAAACCAATTCGAGTCTGGGGATGGGGAAAGACTTAACATGATACAAGAACCGATTAAGCCTATTAATAATAAGCTGTTAAATATTCGTTGTCCGGAAAAGACAAGCGCAGCACTTGTCATTTTTTCACTTAGTTTTCCGTAAGCGATTAAGCTACCGGTAAAGGTTACGCCACCAATAAGAATGGCAAGGATGATAGTTACTGCTGTGAAGGTAGAAATGTCCTGACTAGCATACAAAGTTGCCCAGCCAACGAACAAGCTTGCCGCTCCGCCAGAACCATTAAATAGTGCTACTAGTTCGGGCATGTTTGTCATCTCGACAAAGCGTGCAGAGCTTGCGCCAATCAAGGCGCCGATCAACATACCTATTCCAATAAATTTATAATCGAGAATACCCTCGGCACTAAGCCCTGCAATAATGGCAATTAACATACCTATTGCAGATAAAAGATTACCCTTTCGGGCGGTTGCTGGGGAGCCTAATAATTTGAGTCCATAGACAAAAAATATTGCTGATATGATGTATGAAAAATTGGCGAGTAATTGAATATCCATTATTTGACCTCGCTCTTTCTACTTTTGAACATAGCAAGCATCCTGTCCGTTACCATATAGCCACCAACAACATTAATAGTGGCTAGTGCAACGGCGCCTGTGCCTAAGTAAGTTGCCATTTCGTTATTTTGCATACCAGCGGAGAGGAAGGCGCCTGCTAGGGTGATGCCCGATATTGCATTTGCACCTGACATTAACGGTGTATGCAAAGTAGCGGGTACTTTTGATATCAGTTCAAAGCCGAGAAAAACCGACAGAACCAGAATGAATGTTACTAATACGATGTCCATATGATGCTTTCCTGGGCTAGTTGTTTCGAATATTTTTAATGGCTTCATTAACAAGCTGATTATCATGTGTGATGATACAGGCTTGAAGGATGTCGTCGCTTAGGTCTAAATTGAACTGCTTAGCTTCGCTATCCCAGAACTCGGTGATCAAATTGAAGAGGTTGGAAGAATACATTTGGCTTGCATCAGAGGCGACTTCAGACGGTAGGTTTGACACGCCAATTATGGATACACC
>JBLHIH010000181.1:0-7006 GCA_047616645.1 Flavobacterium sp.
TTCGATGTCCCCACCATTGTTGACGAGAGATACACCAGTCTTGGATATCTCTCATCCAAACGAAGTAATTGTTTTCGTAATTCTTGGGTATAAATTCGATATCCCCGTTTTCGACTGCCGCAATGGCAGGTTCGGCGAGCGGTTTGGTATTGACCCACCACTGATCACTCAGGTATGGCTCTATCACAACGCCGGATTTTTCACCCCTGGGCACGACCATTTTATGGTCTTCAACTTTATCAAGTAGTCCGAGGGCTTCGAATTCTGCGACAATAATCTTGCGCGCCTCATAACGATCCAGTCCTCGGTATTTTTCCGGAGCTTCGTCATTGATACTGGCATTATTGTTAAAAATATTCATCATTGAAAGATCGTTACGCTTGCCGACCTCGTAGTCATTAAAGTCGTGGGCTGGCGTAATCTTTACGCAACCCGTTCCAAATTCGCTGTCGACATATCTATCCGCAATGATGGGAATGGTTCTGTCGCAAAGTGGCAATTGGATTTGCTTGCCGACTAAATGCTTGTATCTTTCGTCATCGGGATGAACGGCAACAGCAGTATCACCTAACATGGTCTCTGGGCGAGTGGTTGCAACAATCATATATTCATCTGGACTGTCTACGAGGGGATATTTAAAATGCCATAGATGACCATTTTCATCCTCTGATACCACTTCCAAGTCAGAAATTGATGTTTCCAATACGGGGTCCCAATTCACCAAACGTTTACCTCGGTAGATTAGGCCTTCATCATATAGTTGAACAAAAACTTCCAATACGGCTTCTGATAATCCTTCATCAAGGGTAAAGCGTTCTGTCTCCCAGTGAAGAGAAGCACCTAAGCGCCTTAGTTGATTGGAGATCGTATCTCCAGATTCTTCTTTCCAATCCCAAACCTTCTCAAGAAATTTCTCACGGCCTAAATCGCTCGGTTTAATACCTTGAGCGGCAAGTTTTTCCGTGACGAGTAGTTGGGTTGAAATTCCCGCGTGGTCGGTACCCATTTGCCAGAGCGTATTACTGCCTTTCATTCGTTGGTAACGAATAATGGAATCCACCAAGCTATGTTGAAAGGCGTGGCCCATATGCAAGGTACCGGTGACATTAGGGGGGGGGATCATGATGGCAAAGGAATTACCATTCCCTGAAGGCGCAAAATAGTTGGCCTCCTCCCATTTCTTGTACCAGCGTTGTTCTATTTCTTGGGGTTGATACTTGTTCATTTTCAACTACTTGAAACTATGGAGGCGGAATTATACACAGATCCCTAGACCGCATTCAGGACTATTTACTCGCTTAGGGCTATTTACCCGCTCAGGGCTGTTAACCCGCTCAGGGCTGTTTACAAAAAACGTTGATTTGTCTAAATCCAGGTCATCGAGAATTGCGCTAAGCTCATCTCTGGGTCTACGAACAATTTCTTCTCAATCGTTATTATTTGCTATTTTTTTCTGGCATCCGGTGATACTTCAATGGATAACCACGATCTTGGTAGAATTTATAGTTTACTCTAGCTGACTGCTTACTGTTTTCATCGATGGGAACGACCTCTACTACTCTCTCAAATCGACTGAAAAAATCAGGTACTTGACCTGACAAATTCATTAAAAGATCTCGATGTTGCTTTGGTTCATGTGCATGGCTGATTTGAACCGAAAGATTTTTGTCTATTTTACCGTCCGCGTCATAACAAGCATGTGGAATAAAACGGCTATTCCTAAAGCGCCATATCAACTCATCCAATTCAGCTGATTGTTCATGCCCTTGGGTGTGCACGTGAATTTGATGACCAGCGTGGTAGATCTTGTCGATTAAGCGACAGGCAAATAGCAGGGCAGGCTCCATGCTATCTACCTGATAAAAGTCGACTCGTGTCACGCCTCTTTTGCTCTATCCATAAGGTACTGCGTTAAGAGAGTGACAGGTCTTCCCGTTGCGCCCTTGTTTGCAACGCCGCCTTTAAACCCCGTTCCTGCGATATCAAGATGGGCCCAGCGATATTTCTTGGTAAACCTCGAAAGAAAACAGGCAGCTGTGATTGAACCGGCTTCTCTTCCACCAATATTGGCGACATCGGCAAAAGCGCTTTTTAGCTGTACTTGATACTCATCCCACAGGGGCATGCGCCACGTTCTGTCCAAAGTGTTGTTGCCAGCATCATCGATATCTTTCGCCAGCTTTTCGTCATTTGCGTAAACGGCTGTGGCATGAGAGCCGAGCGCGACGACAACTGCGCCGGTTAACGTGGCGACATCAATAACAGTGTTAGGATTAAATTTCTCTACATAGGTCAATGCATCGCAAAGTACCAGGCGGCCCTCGGCATCCGTATTGAGGATTTCAATTGTTTGACCTGACATTGATTTTACAATATCACCTGGGCGAGTGGCTCTATCTGAGGGCATATTTTCCGCAGCAGCAATGACGCAGACTACGTTTATCGGCAAGTTCTGCTCGGCAACTGCTTTCATGGTGCCAAAAACAGTCGCTGCGCCACACATGTCATAAATCATATCCCACATGCCTGCGCCTGGCTTCAGGCTAATGCCGCCTGTATCAAATGTGATGCCTTTACCTACCAATACATGCGGCTTGTCTTTCGGCTTACCACCTTTGTGGTGGATGATGATTAGCTTTGACGGTTGAGCGCTACCTTGCCCAACAGACAAAAGCGAATTCATGCCTAATTTTTCCATGTCCTTCTCGCTCAGGATTTTGGCACTAAGTGAGTCATATTCTTTCGCTAGTGCTTTGGCTCGATCAGCGAGATAAGTAGGGTGACAGATATTGCTAGGCATATTGCCAAGATCTTTTGCGATCTTAATACCCTGGGAGATAGCTTGACCATCATTCACAGCACTTTGAGTCGTCTTGTGGTCTGATTTTTCAAGGCAAAACAGATCGATGGATTCAATCTCTGTAGGTTTATTCTTTTTGGTGCCTTGCATTTCTGTGAAGCTGTAGAGCGATGAATTGAACTGCTCAACAATTTTTCGCGTCCTCCAATACAGGTCTTCATTTCCGGCGCTGGCCTCTGCTAGACAGCAAAGTGTATTTTTTGCAGTCATCTTCTTGAGCGCATTGATTGCGGAATTAGCGATCTGAATATAGCTAGCGCCGCTAGTACTGTCTTGCTTTCCCAAACCAACCAACATGACGCGGGGAGCACTGATACTCGGTACATCATGCAAGACGCAGGTTTCACCGATTTTACCGCTAATATCTCCTCGCTTGAGGATTTTTTTGATGTATCCTTCACTCGCCTGATCAATCAGTTTGGCGGTAGGACTGAAGCGAGCGCCTTCATAGATACCAATCATGACGCATTGGGCCCGAGTATTTGCTGGATTACCTGATTTGATACCGAATAACATGAGAATTCCTAAAGACATGAAGTTTATTGGCGTAGATAATATAACGTTTACTCACTTCCCTACTACCATTGCAGTACTGAACAGATGAATTTGTTTTGATTTTATATCGATATTTCGCAAAAGAAGTTTTTTTTACCATGTTAGCCGTGGCTGGAGTGGTATTGGTCATTTCTATGGGGTGGCGATTTAGCGGTTATCTTACCGAAGCGGCTAATGGGTCTTTTACAAAAGATGTACTGCTTTTAGTCATGGTCTACAAGTTGCCAAGTTTTTTGGAGTTGATTCTGCCAATAAGTTTCTTTTTGGCCATTATGTTGGCCTATGGCCGACTACATGTTGATAGCGAGATGGTTATTTTGGAATCCTGTGGAATGAGTCCTGCAAAATTGATCAATATGACCCTAGCACTTTCTTTTGTCGTGATGTTGGTCACAGGCATCATTTCTCTATGGTTAAAACCCCTTGGGGAATCTAAGACCGAAACCATGTTCGCGGACCAGCGCAATCTTACCGAGTTCGATACCCTTGGCGCTGGGCGTTTTCAATCCCTACGATCAGGAAAGCGGGTAACCTATACTGAAAGCCTAGATGGGCAGGGTGGCTTGCTTAATGTCTTTATTAACGAGTATAAGTATGAGAATCAAAATGGTGCCAAGGATGTGATTACCGTCCTTGCCGATAATGGTGCAACTGTCGTTGATGACAACGGTAATCGATTTCTCGTATTAAAAAATGGGACACGGCACAGTGGCAGACCTGGAGATTTAAATTATCAAGTGATTAGCTATGAAGAATATGGTCAATTTATCCAAAAAGAAAAAGCGGAACAGAGACACCCTCGCCGTAGCGGTTTATCAACCCTAGATCTCATTTCAGAGAAAACTGTCGCGAATATTTCCGAATTACAATGGCGTATCTCTGTCATCTTGATGATACCGATAATGGCGGTGCTTGCCATCCCACTTAGCAGGGTGAATCCAAGGCAAGGACGCTTTAGTCGATTACTGCCGGGTATGACCTTGTGTTTTCTCTATATTGTCTCATTGTCGGCGGCACGATCTGGGGTAGAAAAAGGCACCATTCCGGTTGAAATCGGCATTTGGTGGGTACACGTTATTTATCTTGTGCTTATCTACTGTCTCTATAATACGGTCTGGTTTACCAGACCGATAAAAATGATATCTCGGCTTGGATCAACATCGTGAAACGCCTTGATTATTACATTGCGGGAACCGTTGCCAGCACCATTGCCTTAGCGTCATTGGGCCTCGTCAGTATCCTCTGTATCTTTACCTTGTTAGAACAGGTTGAAGATCTAGAAAACAACTATCAAATGATTGATGCACTGAAGTATGTGCTTTTCAGTGCGCCCAGACTTTTTTACGAAACATCTCCAGTTGCCGCGATGATCGGATGCTTGGCTGGATTGGGTGTGCTTGCTAACAATAGCGAACTACTTGTGATGAGAGCCGCGGGTATCTCAACATTATCGATATCGTGGAGTGCGATTAAGCCTGCGCTAATACTTGTATTTATTGGTCTCTATGTTGGTGAGTACGTACTTCCTGATATAGAAAGGCAAGCCAGGGTGAATAAAGATCAAGCCCTCGCATCAGAAGATGAGTCGAGTACAAAAGAAGGATTCTGGTATCGCGAAGGAGGCGTTTTTATGCACTTCGGGGAAGTGATTCGAGCTGGGGTTCTGATTGACGTAAGCCACTATACATTCAACGAAGATCATATGCTTAAGACCAGTCTATTTGCGAAGCGGGCCACTTACTTTGTTGAAAAAATCGACAATAACAGTGACAGCCCTCAAGAAAGTGAAAAATATTGGTTACTCGAAGATGTCGTCATTACAAACCTTTCTGGTTCAGAAACAAGAACAGAAAAGCTGACGAGCCAGCGTTGGAATACTGTACTAAATCCTCAACTCCTTAGTACAGAAATCATGGTGCAGCCAGACAAAATGTCTATTGGTGAACTAGATGCCAAAATTTCCTACATGCAAGCTCAAGGCTTGAACAGTGCTAAATTCGAACTAGGATTTTGGACCAAGATACTTCAACCGCTTGCGACGATAGCACTTGTTTTTGTTGCTATATCTTTTATTTTTGGTCCCCTGCGGGAAGCAACCATGGGTATGCGCGTAGTCACGGGATTGATTATTGGTTTGGTCTTTAAATTCGTCCAAGATCTGCTAGGACCGGCAAGTCTCGTTTTTGGCTTTGCGCCTCTTGTTGCAGTATTACTGCCTATTTCCCTTTGCTTTCTTGTAAGTTACCTACTTTTTAGAAGAGCACGCTAGCGAATAGCCATTAGCTATCTATATTAACCTTAACTGCTTATCTTAATCCTAGCGGCGATCCATCTTTTCGATCACTTCTGAAGCATAGGGCTTGTCGCCTAGGTAGATGATATGTGTTTTAGATAAGAGGTCATGTAAGGCTAGCTGGCCCTTAGTAAAAAACATCCAGACAAAGCCAATTCCAAGCGGCAAAATACTTATCGTTGCTGCAGCAAAACGTAAAATTGATGCTCTAAAGCCTAATATTTCATTATCTTGGTTAACAACGCGAATCTTCCATACTTGCATGCCCAAAGTTTGACCTTTAAACATCCAGAAGTAGATGCTAAATACTAATGCCTCTGTATAGCAGATGAGTTGCAGCCAATGAGATGGTATCGCTTGTTGCTCGGGAATAGATGCGTCTGTGGGTGTAGGGTCCGCGTTCACCGCGACCAAAATGGATAAGGTAAAGACCCAGATACTCAGAATCAAAAAAAAGTCATAAACGAGCGCGGCTAATCGGCGCTTCATACTTGCGTTAGGATATTCCACTGTCTTCCATCATTAGTCGTTTCGCGCAGTTTAACAGAAACTCATTTCGAAATGGTCTTGGCAAAAGCTATGGCCGAAAAATCCTAAGTGTTAGTATCACGGCTGTCCAAATTATAGCGTTAGCCCTGTCGCAAATAAGATAATGGTAGTCAGAAAACCAGATAGTCATCAATAATCACGGATGGAAATCGAATGAATACGCAAGTTGAAGATACTCACATAACCAAAATCCGGCCACTAATAACGCCCGCCGTCCTGATCGAGGAATTTACGCCTAGGCAATCTAGCTTAAATTTGGTTGAGAATACGCGTCGCACGATAGAAAACATCTTAGAAGATCGAGACAAAAAGATGGTCGTGATCGTCGGTCCCTGTTCTATCCATGACCCGATTGCGGCGATAGAATATGCAAAAGCATTAAAAATGCAGACTGAGTCTTTCGAAAATTTACTGATCGTTATGCGTGTCTACTTCGAGAAGCCAAGAACAGTTGTCGGTTGGAAAGGTTTGATAAACGATCCAGATATCGACAATAGTTTTAATATCAATAAAGGATTGCGTCTCGCTAGAAAGCTCTTGCTAGACATCTCAGAAATTGGTTTGCCCTGTGGTACAGAGTTTCTTGATACTACCTTTGGCCAATATTATGCTGACCTTATTAGCTGGGGTGCGATTGGTGCGAGAACTGCAGAAAGCCAAATCCATCGAGAGCTCGCATCAGGATTGTCTATGCCCGTTGGGATTAAGAACCGAACCGATGGAAATTTACAAGTCGCTGTTGACGGAAT
>JBLHIH010000182.1:0-6970 GCA_047616645.1 Flavobacterium sp.
GTACCCATGACCGCCATATTTAGTAAGGGAGATGGTATTGTTAATTGGCGAGCTTGTCGTGAGTTGGCATCAGGGATGAAAGTTCAAAATATAGAGGTTAGAGGCAGTCATTGTGGAATGGCTTTTAATCCCGCAATTTATTACATCATTAGAAACCGTCTGTCCCAAAATGAAGATGCCTGGGAAAAATACCACCGACCAGGGATCTGCCAGTTAGCGACAGCCTAGTTGTCCAGAATAGCAATTATCAAGAATAGCCGTTATCAGGAACACCCTTCATGAGAGAGTTTAAAAAATACCCTAACCGTCGATTGTACGACACCTTGGAGAGTTGTTACGTTACCGTTGAAGATATACGGAAGATTGTACTGAAAGGGGAAACAATACATGTATTGGATTCAAAAACATCAAAAGATTTGACACGCTCTGTGCTCTTGCAAATCATCTCGGAGCAGGAGGGGGAAGGGCATGAGCCCATTCTCACCAACCGAGTGCTTGAGCAATTAGTTCGATTCTACGGTGCTCCTATGCAGAGTGTCGTCAGTCGCTACATCGAACAAAGTATTACGACTTTTCTTGATCATCAAGAGAAATACCGAAGTCGGATTCAGGATCTTTCTGGTGCTGAACCTCTTGGCATTATGCGTAAGGCATTAGAACAAAATATGGAGTTTTGGAATCGACTGGCTCAGACGGGCTCTGAAAAAAATGCAAAGGATTAGTTAATCCGTCCGTTTATTAACTGATCCATTGGCTAAATAGATCTTCCAATTCATCATAATGATCTACGATGAGCGACGCTTCTATTAGGTCGATATCGTCGACGTAGGGGCTATTAATGGCGATTACCTGCATGCCAGCTGCGCGTGCTGCCCTAATGCCATTAGGTGAATCCTCGAAGGCGATACACCTAGATGGATCGATACCTAGTCGTTGGGCACAAAGAAGAAAGATGTCTGGTGCGGGTTTACTGCGTTTAAGTTCTGGGTCATCACCACTCACTTTAGTATTGAACCCCTCCGCCCACTTCTTACTGGTTAATTTGAGCTTGACCAACTCACTATAAGAACTGGTTGCAAGACCTATAGGTATTACGCTCTCGCTCAATCGCTGAATGAATTTAGCTGCGCCGCCAATCTCCGGTGCGTTGATAAACAAGGCTTTTAAAAAAACCTCTCTTTCTTGCAGAAACAGTTCTGCAGTGAGGGGAAGTTCATAGTGGTCAATCACAATTTGGGCGCTGCGCTTTGAGTCGCCACCTATACATCGTTTCTTTAGTGCAAGCGTATACTCAACACCAAAAGGATCCAGCAATTTCTGTGTTGCTATCGTATACAGTGGTTCGGTATCGAGTAATGTGCCATCCATATCAAAGATAAGTCCAAGAGGATTTTCGAGTAATAAGTTCATGTTTGAGTATCGATATATGAGTTGGTTAGGGATTCAATAACTTCATGTGGAATTAGATTGTTGCTTTCGTTCAAAGTATTTTCTGCCTCTGCAGCCAAGTTCATTAGCTGGAACAAGGTGTGAGGTGTCAGTAATAAAGGCAGCGCTTTAGTGACTACAATATAAGTGAGAATGAAGGTCAATGCCTTCTCTTTTGTTAATGAGCTTCTGGCCATAGCGAACTGGGACTCTTACACGGGTGCTAAAAGCGCAGATAATATCGTTTTTTAGGGCCTCTTAGAAAGGATTATGTCGCCTATAAATGGAGGGTATATAGGGAACATCTTTTAGTTCTATTTGTTCGTTTGTAGTCAATCGCATCTGGTATAAACTGACCCATCTGATTTTTATAGTAGGATGAGTACAGGCTGAGCAAATGCAAAAAACCACCTATACTGAACGCCGCTCTGGTGAAGATCGAAGAAAATCCAGAAAGCGGGATGTTAAGCGATTTCTGATTTCATTTTGGAAGCTTTCTACCTATAGAAGGCGCTGGCAAAGACGAGCGCCATATTATCGGAGACACCTATACGCTTTATCTTGCAGATCGGGTTTAAAACTTACTCCGTACTTTTTTATGCTTAATTTTTCAATCTCCTTTCCTACAGGTTCATGCCCTGCAAACGCTCTATCTAAAAACACGTCCTAACAACACCTGATAATGAAAAATATCGAAACTGCCTAATAGACAATTACAATCGTATTATTGAATAGTTTAGAATACGCTTTTTGTGATTTGAGAATAATCGGCAATGATAGAGATTACCCAATTAACTAAGCGCTTTGGAAAGGTCGACGTAGTGGCAAATCTGAACTTGAACTTAGTTCCTGGTGAAATATTAGGATTTCTTGGTCCAAATGGTGCTGGCAAGTCCACAACAATGAAAATGTTAACTGGGTTTCTTGAGCCTAGCAGTGGCAGCGTCAAGATATTTGGTCATGATGTCCAAAAGGATAGTCTTGCGGCCCAGGCGCTAATAGGTTATCTACCGGAAGGTGCCCCAGCCTACGATGAGATGACAACGACTGCGTATTTGGGTTTCATTGCTGAGGTTAGGGGATACTTTGGGGCAGTAAATCAACAACGGGTATCGGAAGTTGTAGCTAAACTTTCCTTGCAGAGTGTTCTCCACCAAAAGATCGAAACTTTATCTAAGGGTTTTAGGAGAAGAGTAGGACTTGCCCAAGCCATTATCCATGATCCTAAGGTACTTATTCTCGATGAACCTACTGATGGACTGGACCCAAATCAAAAGCACGAAGTAAGGGCGCTGATACACAGTCTATCTAAGGACAAAATAGTCATTATCTCTACTCACATTCTAGAAGAAGTGAGTGCGGTTTGTAATCGCGTCATTATTATATCCGAAGGTAGACTTCTATCAGATTGTTCTCCCTCAGATTTAGAGAAGAAATCTAAATTTCATGGTGCTGTCTCCCTGGAATTCTCAAATGACAGTGATTTACCCACCTTATCAAAAGATCTCTTAGCTCTCGTGGGCGTTAGCGAAGTTCAAATTGTTGATGGTGGTTTGACGATTTACCCTGAAGAGGGGGCAGAGCCCTTGTCTACTATATTGAATCGGTACTTCAGTAAAGAGACCGCATACAAGCCTACAGGACAATATCTCGAAAAAGGAAAGTTAGATGATGTATTTCGCCAAATTACTTTAGGAGAAATTGCATGAGTCACTTAATGGTTATCATGAAAAGAGAGTTGAATAGTTATTTTGTCACTCAGCTTGCTTATGTTTTTATACTCATGTTTTTAATTTTGTCTGGTGTCTTTACCTTTTATATGGGTAATTTTTACGAACGAGGTCAAGCAGACCTGATACCTTTTTTTAGTTTTCACCCGTGGTTGTATTTATTCTTGGTACCAGCGATCTCTATGCGGCTTTGGTCTGAGGAAAGAAAATCCGGCACTATTGAACTATTAATGACCCTTCCTATTAGTCGCTTAAATGTAGTTTTGGGAAAGTTTCTTGCGGCTTGGTTGTTCACAGCTATGGCGCTAGTGCTAACCTTTCCCCTCTGGGTTACTGTTAACTATCTAGGTCAGCCAGACAATGGCGTTATCATTGCCAACTACCTAGGCAGTTGGTTAATGGCAGGTGGTTTTATTGCAATCGGGTCATGTATGTCTGCCCTGAGCAAGAGTCAGGTTATTGCTTTTATACTCAGCTCTTCAGTCAGTCTTGTATTTATAATGGCGGGCTTCCCGATGGTACTTGATTTATTTAGTACTTGGGTTTCTCTATCTGTTTTAGATGGGATTGCGAGTTTGAGTTTTCTTAGTCATTTTCAAGCGATTTCCAAAGGAGTGCTGAGTGTGAATGACATATTGTACTTTATTTCGACTATCACCCTTTGGCTTGGTGCCACAATTATTATTCTTGAAAAAAAGCAGGCGACATGAAAATGAGTAGAAACGTAAATACTATTGTTCTTTTGATCTTGCTCACTTTGGCATTTTTTGTTTTTGCTTTTTTAAATAACACCCTCTTCTCTGGTTTGAGATTGGATTTAACCCAGAATAAATTGTATTCCTTGTCTAAGGGTTCATTAGAAATAATAGACAGTATTGATGAGCCGATTGACTTCTATTATTTTTTCTCAGATGAAATAAGTCGAGACCTCACTGGCTTACGCGCCTATGCAAAGCAGGTAGATGCTTTATTAGGAGAATATGAGATCGCGTCTAAAGGCAAGATACGATTGCATCGAATCGACCCGGAACCTTTTTCTGAAGAAGAAGATCAAGCCGCCGCCTTTAACTTACAAAGCGTGCCGGTAAACAATGCGGGAGAAACATTGTACTTTGGATTAGCGGGGAAAAATGCCGCAGGCGCGCAATCTGTCATTCCATTTTTTCAACCGGATAAAGAAAGTTTTCTTGAATACGAGCTGAGTAAGTTGCTGCAAGGATTGATCCAAATTAAGAAACCAGTGGTTGGCTTGCTTTCATCAATTACCGTACGTGAAGATATGAATATGCAAACCTTTCAACCTGTACCTGCTTGGGTGCTGATTCAACAACTTGAACAGCGCTTTGAGGTAAGAAATATCGACTCAGAGCTTGAAGAACTATCAGAAGACCCATTTAAAGAGATAGATTTATTAGTGTTAATTCACCCAAAAGAATTAAGTGATGATATGCGCTTTGCTATAGATCAATTTGTCATGTCTGGAGGCAGATTGTTGGCTTTTATCGACCCCTACCCTGAAATGGATAGAGCGGCATCTGCTAATCCGATGGTCCCGGGACCTCAGCCACAATCGTCACAATTGAATAAATTGTTATCGCCATGGGGGGTGACCCTAAGAGAAGGTGTCGTATTGGGTGATGCCAATAAGGCTTTACATGTTGGTGCTGGACCTTCCGGGCAAGCGGTAAGACACTTAGCCATTGTTGGAATGGATGCAAGTAACTTTTTACAGAATGATCTTATTGTATCGTCCCTTGAGAGTATTAATTTTGCATCTGCAGGTATTTTAGATGTTTCTGAAAATGTTTTTGAGGATCACGGAACAGCTATTACACCGATAATTCAGTCGAGTAATATATCTGCTCCTATCAATCTTACCCGTCTTCAGTTTTTGTCAAACCCCGAAGACTTACAATCTGGTTTTGTGCCGACAGGAGAAATTTACAATCTTGCCGTCCGACTTTCGGAAAGTGCGGTTTCAGGGTTCCCAGAAAGAGAAGGCGCATTAGTGAGTACGGATAATATTAATGTAATTATTGTAGCGGATACGGATGTGCTGACGGATCAATTATGGGTGCAAGTTCAAAATTTCTTCGGCCAGTCCATTGCGAGTCCCTGGGCTAACAATGGAGATTTTGTGACAAACGCAGTTGATAATTTGTTAGGTAGTTCGGCCTTGATTGGTATTCGTAGCCGTGGAGAATTCTCTCGACCCTTTGATGTTGTTGTTTCGCTACAGCGCAAGGCCGAAGCAAATTATCAAAAAAGCGCTGATTCATTACAGGAAAGGTTAGCAGAAACAGAACGTCAGCTGATTAGCTTAGAGGCGGACCAAAACGGCCAGGCAACCCTGACTTCTGAGCAGGAAGATGCCATCTTACAGTTTCAGGAAGAGAAGCTGAAAATACGCAAGGATCTGAGAGAGGTTAGGCATCAGCTAGATAAAGATATTAAAAATCTGGGGTTGACCTTGAAATTTCTTAATATAATTTTCATTCCCATATTGTTAACCTTGATGTTAGCTATGTTCAATTATCTTAGGACTTCTCGCCGTGTATGAATATATTAAAGTAGAAAGAGACGCATTTGTTGCGCGGGTTATTTTTAATAGACCGCAGGCGTCTAATGCACTCAACGTAGGTTTGATGTCGGAAATTGAAGCGGTGTCCCGTTCATTTCTTGATGATGAGAAGACCCGTGTTGTCATTTTTTCAGGTGAGGGCAAGCATTTCACAGCGGGCGCAGATTTGAAACAAGCCCGAGACAAAGATGAAACTATGTTGATGCGTAGAAGAAATAGCGGCTTGGGTGCTCGAATGATTCGCGCTATTCAAGAAATTAACCAAATTACCATCGCTGCGATTCAGGGTGCAGCGCTCGGTGGTGGTGCCTGCATAGCAACTGCTTGTGATTTCAGAATTGCCACTAAGTCGAGCTTTTGCGGATACCCTGAGGTTAATTTAGGGATTAATCTAATGTGGCAGTCATTGCCCCTTTGTGTTCGCCTGATTGGTCCTGCTCGAGCAAAGAGAATGATTATGTTGGGAGGAAAAGAGACGTCTGCCACCCTCCTGGAATGGGGATATATTGATGAAGTGGTTTCAGACAATGATTTACATAGTGCAGTGGATGATTTGGCACAACGATATGCGCGGCAACCTCCAATTGCTGTTCAAATGATCAAGCAAAGTATAAATGCCGTCAGCGGAGCGCTCGATAATGCCGTGATGCATATGGATACCGACCAAAATATACTGTCCGCTCTGACGCAAGATCAAAGGGAAGGTATCAAGGCTTACTTTGAAAAAAGAGAGCCAGTCTTTGAAGGTGATTAGACTATTTTAGTTTGGGCCGCGGCTCGAACTTAGCTTTCGAAGCACAAAGTGGTCGCGAATTGTATGTTGGAGGAACTGATGGTGTCTACTGCAGTAATTATCGCTCTAGGTTCAAATCTTGGTAGTCCAAGCGAAAACGTATCAATGGCAATTAAGCGTTTGGGTGCTATTTTACTTCCGCCTACTCGTCATTCGACATTTTGGCAGTCCGAGCCCGTTAAAATGGAAGATGATGCAGCCTCATTTGTTAATGCCGTTATATTAGGTCAAACCTCAATGGCGCCAGTCGAGCTTTTGAATGCACTGAAGGAAATTGAAGAGACTATGGGGCGAGACCATTCGTTACGAGACCATTCGTTACGAGATAGGCGAGACCTCTACCAGTCCAGAACGATTGACTTGGACATCATTGCTTATGGAAATGAGATTATTGATCTTACATCTCTCGTCATCCCGCATCCACGTGCTATGAACCGT
>JBLHIH010000183.1:0-6919 GCA_047616645.1 Flavobacterium sp.
TCCTCCACTCAATCAACTTTGTATTTCACTCAGGCGACGCACCGCGTTTTGAGGCTCTTGACATCAAATACAGGGCGGCAAGCGTACCCAAGAAGCCCATAAATACAATGCCGCTGAAGTAATAACTATAACCGAGCTTGCCGGGAAAACGATCGAGTATAAATCCATTCACCAATGGCAGATAAATGTCTGGCGCATAACCTACAAAGGACATCATGCCAATGGCTAGCCCTTTGGTCCGATACGGAATGTGACAACCATCAAGTGTTGCCCAGTAAATCCCACGAATGGCATACGTCGTCAGACCCACTAACAATACAACGCCCAGCAAGACATTAACATGCGCATCAGCGGGAAGAAATATCAGTCCCATCAGCGTAACAGTGCCCGCAAACATCAAAACAGCCAAGGTTTTCTCGAGGTTAAATCGATCTCCCAAAAATCCAGCAGCAATAGCACCAATGGGTCGCGTCCACAATTTGGCGACAGTAATGGTACCAGCGGCAACGGCGGTTATGCCATAAACCTGCTGCATATAACCTGCAAATGAATAGGTTGCCCAGAACAGCTGATAACCACAGAGTAAACAAAATGCCGCCAGCCAGAGATCCACGTTGACGGCCAGGGATTTAATATCTTGCCATAAGCTTTGACCAGAGATCCCATGGTCTTCACCCTTTCTTTCTTCACCCTTATCACTTAACACAAATAGAACAATAGGAGACAATATAAGTGCATACCCTATGTAAAGGTATATTACATTTTGAAGCGCACTGCTGGTTGACTGACCAGCAGCATCGAGAGAGTAGGCAAACAAAGTGATTGCCACTGTCGCCAATATTGCTTCTACCAGACCTCTGCCTCCATCAAGCAACCCAAAAAATCGCCCCTGCTCGTGGCGGTCAGCCAGTACGGCGACGCCCTTGATGAGTGCGGCCCAAAAAGTGAGTCCTGTGGCTATCCCCCAACCAGCAAAAATGACAAGCAGCACTTGAAAGCCTGGCATCGTGGAAAACCACATGCCAAGCAAGCTGGTTAAAGCAAGTGATATTGACAGCAACCATTTTGGCGAAACCCTGTCCGCAAGCCAACCACTGGGTAAATAGGTGATAACAAAAATAACGCCTAACAACGAATAACACTGGCCCAACTCCACGATAGTAATGCCGAAGGAATCAAGGATCGGAACTTCAAAGTTCTGACGAAGATAGACCAGGGGATATATGGCACCTCCGACCAAAATAAGGACACCCAATTGTAGGTATCGAGCCAGCATGCTCGACCCTGGCATTTCACTTTGTGACATTCACATCTCCGGGCTTTGAGCAGCAATGTCGGCCATCGGCCATATCGCTTGCTGATTTCGAAACAATTCTAGTCTTGCAGATACTAAAGCGCACCGTCTTAACAACCCCACATCATGTTGATCGGCGAGGCGGATTTTGACGCTGGCGACTCTCCCACTGTGGATCAATCCAGGGGTTCACAACTGCTGGTTCTAAGGGCGTTTTACCCAGAATAATGTCCGCCGCCTTCTCTGCCAGCATGAGCGTTGGGGCATTGAGATTGCCATTGGTAATACAAGGCATAATCGATGAATCAACAATCCGTAATTTATCCATACCACGCACCCGACACTCTGGGTCAACAACTGCCATCGCATCATCTGCCGCACCCATTTTACATGTACATGAGGGATGGTAGGCGCTCTCAACATTCTGTTTGACCCAGGCGTCAATCTCTTCATCTGTCTGAATGGCTTTCCCCGGCTGAATTTCCTCGCCGCGGTAACGATCCATTGCAGGCTGGTTGATAATCTCCCGAGTGAGGCGAATAGAAGCACGCCAAGCTTCACGGTCTTGCTCGTCTTGAAGATAGTTGAACAAGATGCTTGGTTTGGCTTCAGGGTCAGCACAGGTAATCTTAACCCTGCCTCTGCTACTCGGCTTATTGGGACCTACATGCACCTGAAACCCGTGACCGGAAATAGCAGCGGCACCATCGTAGCGCATCGCCGCGGGTAAAAAGTGATATTGAATGTCCGGCCATTTTTGGCCTGCCTTCGAGCGAATAAACGCACACGACTCAAAGTGGTTACTACTGCCCAACCCGGTTTTGCTAAGCAACCAACGTGCGCCGATCAACCCTTTGCTAATCAGATCTAACTTACCGTTGAGGGTGATAGGTTCATTGCAGTAATACTGAAAGTATACTTCCAGGTGATCCTGCAGGTTTTCACCGACGCCCGGTAAATCATGAATGAGTTCAACGCCTGCCGCATCAAGTACATCTGCGGGTCCTATGCCTGATAATTGTAATAGCGCAGGAGAGCCTATAGAGCCTGCACATAACAAAACTTCTTTAGATGCATGAACTTCGTGTATGTCTTTGCCTCGTTGGTATTCAACACCGACAGCCGTTTTACCCTCTAGCAGTATCTTTCGGGTTAACGCGCCGGTAATGACTGTTAGATTATCACGCTTCATCGCAGGTCTAAGATAAGCACGAGAGGCCGAGCAACGCTCTCCATTGCCGACTGTCATATCCATTGGGCCGAAGCCCTCCTGTTGCTCACCATTACTATCTTGTGTGGGCAAATAACCCGCATCCACCCCCGCATCGATAAAAGCTTGGTATAGCGGATTAAGAGACATAGCGTTACCTTTGCCAGTCGAAATAGGGCCTTCTTCACCACGATAGGCATCACCCCCACCTACCCAGCTCTCCGAGCGACGAAAATAAGGTAAGCAATGTTGATAGTCCCAGTTCTTTGCACCCATTTCCTGCCACTGATCAAAATCACAGGCGTGGCCACGTACGTAGACCATGCCATTGATGGAAGAGGAACCACCTAATACTTTGCCTCGAGGGCAGTGAAGGCTGCGATTACCCAGCGCCGGTTCAGGCTCCGAATGGAAAAACCAGTTGAATTTCTTGTTGTTCATTGGATAGGACAAGGCTGTGGGCATCCGGATAAACAGACTCCTATCACGACCTCCAGCTTCCAACAATAGTATCTTATGGTCCCCATTCTCGCTTAAGCGATCGGCAAGCACACAGCCCGCAGAACCCGCGCCGACAATAATGTAATCGTATTGACTATCTCGCATCTGACCTCCCTCTAACCCCTTTTTTATCTATCAATAAGTACATCATGACTATCTAATATAATCTATATCGCTGTCTCACTTGTGCCAATTCACAAACATTTAACCCTTAGATCAAACAACACTTATTCTTGTTCCATAAAACGATCAAATAGCTAGTTTTATTGAAGAACTTCCAAATATATGCTTAAGTCTATATCTCAAACCAAAGTATAAAGAAGTGTGTCTCATGAAAATAGACAAGTTCGGCTGTATCCTCATACTATTTCTCCCAATGGCTTCAATTGCCGAAACACATAGCGAAGTTCAGGCTGCCATGGACTATGAACTACCGGAATACACCTGCGTAAAACCAAAGAAGTTTATGAAAAAAACTGAAGTTGTCGGCTCACCTATGCAGAGCACCGGGTCCGTCCAAATTTTTCAAGGCGCGGGAGCAGAGGAAACTTCTGACATGGATTCTCACACGCTCAACCGACTTATACGAAAAGAAGATCGATGGGGGAGCTGCATAATCGCATTCAAAGACAGTTTATTGGCTGATATGGAAAAATTAAAAGCCAGCGCCCAATACGGATTAAACCAGAATCAAGCCGATATTATTCTTGGGAATCTGTCTAAAATTCAGAAGGTATATATGACACCAGAAGGCGTGCTCGACGATTCACCAGAGGAAGATGAAAGCTAGGCATTCGCCTGCTTAAAATCTGCAATTACCCTATTTGACCATTTTTCTGAGAATGTGGTTTATTCGCCTTATTCTCGGCATGCTCGCATCTTTCAGGGTGTGCTGCGGCGCTAAATAAGTTTGGTCCACTCGCAATATAGCCACTTAAATGGCCGTGATCATCATGACAAAAACTGACAATGTTCTTTGGGCCTACATTAATCTTTGCTTGAAACCCTCCGCCATGTGCACGCATACCTTGAGGGGTAGTCCAACCATTTTCTTTTAGTGTTTCTTCGAAACTTTCTTTTGCTTCTGCAACTAGCGAGCTCGATTTGAAGGCAATGGTGTGCGAATACTGATTGCTTCGACTTCCTATCAATGTAAATTGTGCCGGGTAGGCTACAACTGGATATTGATCTGGCCACTGCCGAGAAATTTTTGGTACGCCTCCCATTCGTTACCAACCAAAGTATTCACAATATAGGGATCCAAGCAGGTAAACGATACGTCATCTTCAGCTTTTATGGATTGGCTGAACATTAAATGACCGAAACAAAAGACTAGGAAACTAGAAATTTTTACCTTCATTGTACTGACTCACTATTTACACAGAATTCAGTATAGTAGTGGTCCGAGAACGAAAAATATCTCAGCGCAGAATCATTTATCTCTGGTGTAAGTTATATTTTCCAGGTAGTGGCTTCAAAATTTTAGAGGATAACGATCCCATAGGGATTTAACAGATAGTTTCTTTGAGTTATTTAAATGAAACACTTATAATACGAGCATTGCGTATCACTTGTTAGGTTTTAGAATTAGTAGTTAAGTCCCTATGGAATCGGCGCACTCTAGTTTCCTCCCCTAGTTTCCGCTTTCCCGCAAACAAAGTGAGTGAAATTGCTGATTTACCGAATTTCTTTATCTGATCTTAACAAACCAAGTTTAGCAATTGAGTCTTACGATCGCAGGCGATACCTGCGTATGCGAAAAATACGGTAGCCAACTATGCCAACTCGACCCATTTTCAGTCAAATATTTGCCCGATCACCTATTTCTCCTATCCAGAATCATATGAAGGTCGCCTGTGCTGCCGCAATCAAATTACCAGATTACATTGATGCGGTGCTAAAAGAGGACTGGACGCTAGCCAAACAGTTAGGGGATCAAATAATTCAGCTGGAAGGAGAAGCAGATGATGTGAAACGAGATATTAGATCTAATCTAACCCGAAGTATGTTCATGCCCGTTTCACGATCCGATCTCTTAGCACTTCTTAAGTCTCAGGATAAAATTCCAAATAGAGCAAAAGATATTGTCGGACTAAGTATGGGGCGCAAAATGGAGTTCCCCACCGAACTTGTCCCCTTGATGCATGAATTTGTTACGAAATCAGTTGAGTCGGCATCGATGGCATTGAGTGCACTAGATGAACTTGATGAATTGTTTGAATCGGGCTTTAGTCGCTCAGAAATCGATTTTATCGCCGATCTAATTACTAAACTCAACACCATAGAGCATGAGACAGATGTGATAGCACGCACCGTACAACAAAAGTTGTATTCAGTAGAGAAAACGCTAGACCCAATTGATGCAATGTTCCTCTACCGTCTCATCGACTGGATCGGAGACATTGCAGATAGTGCACAGTCAGTTGGAAGCAAATTGCTGTATTTGATTTCAAAATAAAATCTGTAGAACAAACGAGGTGAGAATCCATGGGCATAATTGAAGAATACGGCACTCTACTGCTGATATTAACTATCCTGTTCGGCTTTTTTATGGCTTGGGGTGTAGGTGCTAATGATGTTGCCAACGCAATGGGAACCTCTGTGGGATCTGGTGCGATTACCATCAAACAAGCGATTATTATTGCTGTCATTTTTGAATTCGCAGGTGCATATCTAGCAGGCGGTGAGGTAACGTCAACCATTCGCAAAGGCATCATTGATCCAGAATTGTTAGGGCAGAATCCGGAACTACTGGTGTACGGTATGATGGCGTCATTGTTAGCTGCTGGCACATGGTTACTGATTGCGACAATGCTCGGTTGGCCTGTATCCACCACCCACTCCATTGTTGGTGCGATTGTTGGATTCGCAAGCGTAGGCATATCGGTTGATGCAGTCAAATGGGGTAAAGTAGCGGAGATCGTTTCCTCATGGGTTATCTCTCCTGTGATGGCAGGAACCATGTCCTTCCTACTCTATATGAGCGTTCGCAAGTTTATCTTTGGTACTTCTGATCCTTTTTCTGCTGCCAAACGTATCGCTCCACTTTACATTTTTATGGTCGGTTTCGTCGTCTCCATGGTAACCATGGTTAAAGGTCTAAAACATATTGGGCTTAAGCTTTCATTCGAAGAGTCACTTTTGTATGCAGCTGGAGTAGCGATTCTTATCATGGGAATCGGCATAATCGCAATAAGTCGCATCAAACCGATGGCTGAATCAAGTTCAAAAAACTTGGGCAATGTCGAAAAAATATTTGGCGTTCTAATGATTTTTACTGCCTGTTCCATGGCCTTTGCTCACGGTTCAAATGATGTTGCTAATGCAATTGGCCCCTTAGCCGCAGTGCACGGAATTATTGAAAGTGGTGGTATGGTTGTAAAAAGCTCATCTATCCCAATTTGGATTTTGTTCCTAGGGGGCTCCGGGATTGTTGCAGGACTCGCTACTTACGGTTACAAGGTCATTCAAACCATTGGCAAGAATATTACAGAGCTCACACCTAGCAGTGGATTCGCAGCAGAGCTCGCGGCAGCAACAACCGTCGTTGTCGCATCAGCATTTAGCATGCCCGTTTCCACAACTCATACATTAGTCGGTGGTGTGTTGGGTGTCGGACTTGCCCGTGGAATCTCAGCGTTAAATCTGCGGGTGGTGGGCACGATTTTTGTTTCCTGGATGGTTACGTTACCTGTTGGCGCAACATTAGCAATCCTCTTTTTCTACATATTCAAATGGATATTTGGTACTGGATAGATGGGACGAGATTCGCACTACACGACTTTCAGTTTTTGGGGACACTGTGAACCTGCCATCGTTAGATTCCCGTCTGTAAAAAGACGAATCACAATCAAGATGGCAAAATGATTAATAAGTCAGACAAGATATTCAAGTACATAGCTGCGAAGAAGTAT
>JBLHIH010000184.1:0-6905 GCA_047616645.1 Flavobacterium sp.
AACATATGTTAGGTAATACTTTCAATCACTTACAAGGGAAGCCCCTCGGGGAAGCCTAGTCGACGTTTTTGTTTTCTGGATACTCACTAGTGAGCAGCTTAATCAACACGCGGAGCGACAGAGAATTTAAATTAAAGGCACACAGTTGATATGAGAAAACCGTTCATGATTTAACAAAGTGCGTTGGGTGTATACTGAGCGAGCTTCAAGCGTTAGCGCCCTTGAAATGGAATAAGACGCTTGCGGCTTGTGACTGACTGAGGGACATCCGGAGGATCGCAAGCTGCGAGGGTGTGAGTACCCAATATATTTTGCGGACGATCTCTTTTCAACATGGCCAACCCAATAAAAGGCAAGGAAATTAAGCCAAACTAGTCCCTGCCTAAAAATATAAGGAACGCATTGACCAGTAAAGTGTCGTATATTAAATAAGCACCAGACCTCTACGTTCGAAACAATGTCCGGAACAACATTCGAAACAATTTGATAAAACTAAAAATTGTGTTATTTGTTTTAGGTGCTTAGAATTCTTCGTGAGCAAAAAAGAAGTATCGAAAAAAAATTAACTTGTATCAGGTCTATATATTCACCCATGCTAAAAACGCCATCAAATGCCATCGTTCAAAATCTAATATTTGGGTGGTGTTTTATTTCACTGATTGCACCAAGCCATGGGGCAAACAATCAGAATCTCCCGAGTTTAGGTGATCACACATCTGGAATAATTTCTCTCGCTAATGAACGCCTGCTTGGACAAGACTTTCTTCGTTCAATAAGAGCGCAAGCACCCCTCGTAACCGATCCGGTACTCCAAGAATACTTAGAATTACTCATTTACAGATTAGCCTCATACAGTCAGTTACAGGATCGCCGACTCGATCTAGTCGTCATTAACAATAAGAGCCTCAATGCCTTCGCGGCCCCCGGGGGGATAGTTGGAATCAATCTAGGCTTATTTCTATTTGGGGAAACTGAATCTGAAATATCAGCGATCCTCTCTCATGAACTCGCCCACTTAAGCCAGCGACACTTTGCCAGAGGTACAGAGGCCGGTAAAAAATCTAACGTTGTAAGTATGGCAGGTTTATTGGCAGGTTTGGTCCTCCTCGCCACAACGGGTAGTGAAGTTGGAATTGCAGCGATCACTGCCTCGAATTCCCTCGCTCAAAATAACATGTTGAGATATAGCAGAGGCCGAGAGACTGAAGCAGATCGTATCGGTATTGAAACACTCATTGAGGCTGAAATGAACCCCCGTGCCATGGCGCACATGTTTGAAAGACTAAGTCGTGCAAGTCGTTTTAGTGGGCGAAATATTCCTGAATTTTTATTGACTCATCCAGTGACTAAGAATCGTATTGCCGATTCTTACACTCAGACCGAACGGCTGCCTCATAAATCCTTTGAAAACAACATTGATTTCCAACTCATGCGTGCAAAAGTCCAAGTCATGACCGCCAGCGCCACAGCAGATATTGTTGGCCGTATGGAAGACAAGTTAAATACAACAGACAAAATCAAGGAAGCCGCTGCGCGTTACGGTCTCGCTCTTGCTCAAGCTGTGAAAGGTCAAATAGATAACAGTATGAGAAACATAGTTTCTCTAAGACAGGATTACCCTAATAAGATCGCTTTTATCGTTGCTGAAGCTGAACTTCACATTCAAGCACAAAGATATGACATGGCCATCGGTGTAACCCAAGACGCCCTTGCTTTGACACCTAACAATTATCCACTAACAATGACTTATGCTGAGGCCGCAATTAAGGCACGAAAGAATTCAGAAGCTGTCCGCGCCCTAACAGATGTGACCACGAGTAGACCTAATGACCAAAATGCATGGTACTTACTTGCCGAAGCTCACGGATTAAACGGGAATACCGTTGGCATTCATCAGGCGCGTGCAGAGTACTTTGTCTTAGTCGGAAATTACGATCAAGCTATCAAACAGCTCGGATTTGCTTACCCCCTTGTGAAGGACAATTTTCAAAAAAATGCACGAATACAACAAAGAATAGAAGAAATATACGCTTACAAAATCAAAAGAAAATAATAGAAACTATTTATGCGTTACTAGCAAAATTAACCATTCGCTCCAAAGGTAATAGCGCTTTCTTGGCAACCACCTCTTCAACTTGAATTTCATTGCTTCCCTCTTGCAGACAGGATAATAAATTCTCTAAGACGTTCATACCCATCCAAGGACAATGAGCACAAGAACGGCAACTTGCCCCCTCTCCCGCTGTCGGCGCTTCGATAAAAAGTTTACCCGGCGCGGCTTGACGCATTTTGTAAAAAATGGCTTTATCAGTCGCAACAATAAAAGATTTATTGGGCAATTGCTGAGCAGCTTTAATTATTTGAGTGGTAGACCCAACGACATCCGCTAAGGCAATAACCGACTCTGGTGATTCTGGATGAACCAATACTGCAGCTTCAGGATGCACCTTCATGACGGATTGCAGACCTTGTGCTTTAAACTCCTCATGGACAATACAGGACCCATTCCACATGACCATATCAGCACCAGTTTCACGCTGAACATACCCACCAAGATATTTATCTGGCGCCCAAAGAATTTTTTCACCCTTATCCATGAGGTGTTCTGCAACATCTAAGGCAATGCTTGAAGTGACAACCCAATCCGCTCGAGCCTTTACTGCTGCCGAAGTATTAGCATAAACAACAACAGTCCGATCTTTATGTAGATCACAGAAGGCAGAAAATTCGTCAATAGGGCAACCTAAATCAAGGGAGCAAGTTGCCTCAAGCGTTGGCATCAATACTCTTTTTTCTGGATTAAGAATTTTTGCAGTTTCCCCCATAAATTTCACACCAGCGACAACAACGGTGCCCGCATCCACTTTGTTACCAAATTTGGCCATTTCTAGTGAATCCGATACACAACCGCCCGTCTCTTCGGCCAGCGCTTGAATAGCATCATCAGTATAATAATGCGCAACGAGAACGGCATCTTCTTTTTTAAGCAGACTTTTTATTTCATCTTTATATTGATTAATTTGTTCATTAGATAAATTTTCACTCTGGTGCAGAGGGATATCGAAGGCGATCGTATTCATGGGTTTTAGAGATCTTTCAAAATATTGGCGCAGTATACCGTAACAATAGGATAAGAAAAATCGCACTGACCGCTTAGCTTCGGTAATATCACCCCTTCAATAATATCCAAAAGAACCAATATGAAACAAATCGCCTTTTTGATTCAGGATTCTGATGCAATAGAAGATGGAAATTACCTCCGTTTTAGCAATGAGCTCCTACAGAGAGGCATTGAAGTCTGTTTATGCAATATTGACAGCCTCTCAATGTTACATTCTCAGGTCTGCGCTCAGGGCTTTTATATCAATGCCCAAATACATCCTGGAGATCAGTTTCCTGAATTGAGATCCATTCGCCTCCAAGATATTGAAACAATCTGGGTATTAGGCCTCGGATTTCGAAATAACTTCCTAGACAAACTTCAACTAATTTACTGCCTTGAAAAGTTCTGCCGAGTTTTGAACTCATCTAATGCCATCCTAAACCTAAAGAGCAAATATTCTCTGGCGGGTTACAGCGAAATCTTTGATTATCCCCAAAGTTTCTCATCCACAGATCCAAAGGCACTCTATGATGTAATCAAAGCTAGCGGACACAAATGGATCGCCAAGCCTCCAGCTGGATCAATGGGGCGGGATATTTTTCTTATCAGCGCAGATGACCCCAATGCTCAAGTCATCCTCGAAACCATGACAGGGGCTCAATCCGATCAATATTGTTTACTGCAAGCTTATGTTGAAGAAATTCAGGCAGGAGAAAAAAGAGTCGTCTTTGCCGGAGGTAAGGTTGTAGGTCAGTATCTACGCTTGCAAAACAAGGATCATCGAACTAATCTCGTTCAAGGCGCAGAGATTAGGTCTTGTGAGCTTAACGCCTTAGAACAAAAAACTTGTCATAAAATAGGCAAGTTTCTGCTTTCTCAGGGAGCTGAATATGTAGGTGTTGACCTGGTTCATCCCTATGTCATCGAAATGAATGTCATCAACCCTGGCGGCCTTCTGACTATTGAATCTTTAGAGGGAAAAAACCTTACAAATAATATAATTGATAATATTTTTCCTGATACGAAATTAGTTTCCATCCAGAGATAGATAAAATCAAATCAAGCCCTTGGAACGATGAATAAGACAGGTAATAAATTCAAACACTTACAAGGAAAATAATCTCTTAGTATTTGGTTTCTAAGTAAGTTCTATTTAGTTCTTGAGTTTTAATATGAAAACGGTATGATACCGGCCTTCCACTATTGGGGTGTTAGCTCAGTCGGTAGAGCAGCTGGCTTTTAACTAGTTGGTCCCGCGTTCGAGTCGCGGACGCCCCACCAATTTCTCTACTCGGTATCTTCCTCCTCTTGGAAGATACCGGATATTGAATTTACGGCTTTGATGGAATTTTACATGGACAATCCCTTACTAATTGAGTGGCGATCAAGCCATCAACTACCACCTTTTGAAAGCATCTCTCCTGAACATTTCAAACCCGCTTTTGAAATTGGTTTCAAAGAACACAATCAAGATATCGAAAGGATCGTCAACAATCCGGAGAGCCCGAATTTCCAAAACACCATAGAGGCGTTGGAACTTGCAGGTGAGACTTTAAAAAGAATATCACCAGTATTTTATATATTAACCGCAGCCAACACGAATGATGAACTAATTAATCTGCAGTCCGAGATTATTCCTCGACATACTTCACACAATAGCGCCATCAATACACGAGCTGATTTATTCAACCGTGTAAAAACCGTTTTTGAGGCCAAACCAAGTATAAATCTTGAGCAAATACAATTGCTTCAAAAAACCTATAAAAGCATGTTGAGGGCCGGAGCAGGACTTAGCAAGGCAGATACAAGCTTAGTTAATAAGTTAGATACAAAACTCGCAAAATTACAAACACAATACGGTCAAAATGTACTGAAAGATTCAAATGATTTTGAGCTGATTATCGCAAAAGAAGACCTCGACGGCCTCCCCAAATCTGTTTGTGAGAGCGCTGCGGCTGAAGCCGAAGATCGTGGTTTCTTGGGTAAATTTCTATTTACGATTTCAAGATCGTCTTTTACACCTTTCCTCCAATATTCGAGCCGACGCGATCTAAGAGAACAACTTTGGAATGCTTATACGCATTGCGCTAACAATAACAACGAATTCGACAATAAAAATATAGCAGAAAATATAGCAAATTTAAGAGCAGAACGAGCAAAATTACTGGGATATGCCTCTCATGCAGAATATATGCTAGATGACCGAATGGCTGAAACACCATCTAACGTTAAAAAATTGTTAGATCAATTATGGGCGCCAGCAAAGAAGAAAGCCGAAAAAGAATTAGAGGCACTTCAAGCTTGCGTACAAGATGAAGGTGGAAACTTCAATATAGCCGCTTGGGATTGGTGGTACTACACTGAAAAAGTCAGACAGCAAGAGTTTGACTTTGACTCTGAGAAAGTAAAATCCTACTTTGAGTTAAGCAGGGTTCGTCAAGGTGCTTTTGATGTCGCAACAAAATTATTTGGAATTACTTTTAAGCAAATTAAAAACCAAGCATGCTACCACGAGGATGTAGAGACATTTGAAGTCAGAGAGGCTGATGAAAGTCTAATTGGATTGTTTATCACCGACTATTTCATGAGGCCTTCAAAACGATCGGGGGCATGGATGAATGCACTGCGTAGCCAAAGCGCATTTGGCACTGCTCAATATCCTGTGGTATTTAACACCTGTAATTTTCCAAAGGCGAATCCAGCACTATTGGGAATGGAAGAAGTTACCACCTTATTCCACGAATTTGGTCACGCACTACACGGCTTATTAAGCCGCGTTACCTACGAAAGTTTAAGTGGTACATCTGTTAAAAGAGATTTTGTTGAATTACCATCTCAAATCATGGAACACTGGGCTGTAGAACCTATCGTTCTAAAGGAATATGCCAAGCATTACCTTTCCAATGAAGTTATTCCTGATGAATACATTGAGAAAATTCAAAAAACACAAACATTCAACCAAGGTTTTAAAACAAGCGAGTACCTTGCAGCCTCATATCTTGACCTCGATTGGCATGATCTAGAAAATTCGATGGATAACTTAGACACACTACATCTTGAAAAAGAAAGTATGGCATCTATTTCTTTATTAAAGGAAATAGCACCTAGATACCGCTCTACCTATTTCCAGCATATATTCTCTGGTGGATATTCTGCTGGATATTACTCATATATCTGGGCTGAAGTATTAGATGCCGATGCTTATGAAGAGTTTAAGAAGAGAGGTGTCTTTGATCAAGATACGGCAGCTTCATTTAGAACCCATATTCTGGAAAAAGGTGGCAGCGCCGAGCCTATGGATCTCTATAGAAACTTCAAGGGTTCTAACCCTGATGTTAAGCCCTTAATGGCATCACGCGGATTGCTCTAAGCCGCTACCAGCGATCCACCAATAACAGCTGAGGCTCCACCAACAACAGCTGAGGCTCCACCAACAACAGCTGAGGCTCTTCTCTTAAACAAAATACTCTCATTGGGAATATAGGGTCCGGGGCGCCGGATTCTTTCTAGGAATCCTTTCTCAACCAATTTGTTTAAAGTGGACAATCTACAATTACCCACATCACTAACAGAAAACCACTGGTCTTGTTCGGATATATTTGCAAGTGCCTTTTCTTCATAAACAGTTAATTGGGCCATGTCTCTCCATCCTTGAAACCTTTGTCCTAGTTGTTATGGAATGGCAAGGCTTTCCCGGACACTTTTCTAAGCAGCCTCTAGCCACTTTTGTTCATGATTGTAGGGCGACATATAGTTGTTGGATGAATGCTTCCTCTGACGATGATAGTACACTTCAATGTAT
>JBLHIH010000185.1:0-6793 GCA_047616645.1 Flavobacterium sp.
CCCAGTTAAGCTACTTTTTGTAAATCATTGTTTTGTCTTTCAAAGTCATTAGGGCTTTGGTAATCCAAATACGAATGAAGTCTATGGCTGTTGTACCACATGGTTATGCAATTCAAGATATCTTGTTGGGCGCTAAATTGGGTTGAGTAATTACGCCAATGCACTCGCTCTTGTTTTAGGCTTCCAAAGAAACTTTCTGCTACAGCATTGACCCAGCAACATCCTTTTTTACTCATGCTGCCAATAAAGCCATGTGTCTTGATAAGGCGGCGATAAGCGTTACTTTCATATTACACACCTTATTTTGAGAGCACAATCAATCCTGCCTTTGGTTGTCGTTGCCATGGTTAATGCGTCACACACCAAACTGGCCCTCATTCTTGAACTTATACACCAGCCGACAACTTTGCGTGAATATAAATCAATCACCACAGCTAAATACAACCAGCCTTCTGATGTCCAAACGTAGGTGATATCTTGTACCTAAGCTTGGTCAGGCTTTTGTGCGGCAAAGTCTTGCTTAAGTACATTGCCATAAATGGGCTTTTTATGGTCACTGTTGGTGGTGGCTTTATATTTCTTTTTATACCGTACCCACACGCCTACTTCTTTCATCCATTGGGCTGTTTTCCTGCGACTCACTGGAAAGCTCAGTATATTCAATACTTTTTGAATACGTCGTTCTCCGTAGGTATTATCGCTGAGCTTGGCGATATCTTTTACCCATTCCAGCATCTCCTGATGCGTTAGGTCATCAGGTTTATCCGTTTGACGCTTCTGGTAACTGTAATAATTGTTTCTTTGTACACCAAGAAGCCTGCACATTAAACGCACAGGCTAGTTCTTATTCTATCGTGTAATAAACGAATACTTCACTTCACTTCGTTTCTTTGGCAAAGGAGCCCGTTGTAGATTCAAGTGATCATCGCAACACTCTTTTCAACCATGTCTGATGGTGTTTTAAATTTCAATGTCTTCCGTGGCCTTTGATTTAATTGAGTCGCTACCTCGTTTAGTTTTTCTTGAGAATGGGGTGATAAATCTGTCTTTTTGGGGAAGTACTGCCGAATAAGGCTGTTGGTGTTCTCATTGGTGCCTCTCTGCCATGGGCATTGTGGATCACAAAAGTATACGGGCAAGCCAATTTCTTTAGTTAAATCAGCATGTTTTGCCAATTCCATTCCTCTGTCCCAAGTTAGGGATTTCCGATATTCGATTGGCATTTTAGTAAATGTATTCAATAGTGCTGCATGAACTGAGCTGGCATCTTTACCTGCTAACTTCAATATAATTGTATAGCGAGATTTTCGATCAACGAGTGTGGCAATGTGAGTATTGCCAGTACCTGATACTAAATCCCCCTCCCAATGTCCAAGTGACTTTCGATTGTCTATGTTTTTTGAGCGCTCATGGATAGACACACCATTAACAATATTAATAAAGCCTCTGTTGCCACTTCTTGAATGGAAACGACTGTGGCGCATTGGGTGCTTCCTGCGAAGATACTCAGTAAATGAATGATGAATAATATTTTTTGACCTGACGTATAAAGACTTATAAATCGTTTCATGCGAGATGTGCATGCTCTTACGTCTTGAGTATTCGACTCGCAGCCAGCCTGATATTTGCTCTGGAGACCGTAACAACTCTAACTTATCAATGACCAACTTCTTAAGTTCAGCGTTAACTTCTAGTGCCCCTAACTTTGGACGTTTTGCCATTCTTTATGAGCGTCGGTCTGCATCAACTGCCTTGTAATAGCGACGTCCTCTATTGCGTGCTACTTCTCTAGAAATAGTTGAAGGTAACCGTTCAAGCTGACGAGCTATCCCGCGAATACTCATTTTTGCGGAAAGTGAAACTCGGATTTCTTCCCGCTCCTCAAGTATTAGATGTTTAATGTTCCTGCTTCTAGGCTTAGGTTTAATACCATCAGTTTCTCGAAGGGCCGTAAAAATTGAACCAGGTTTTGCCTCAATAACGCGCCCAATATCACTGAAACCAACTCCTTACTTCCACAAATCGAAAACAAGACATCTCTCTTCTGGGGTAAATGTGCGTTTGATACGTTTCATAAAATGTCCTCATGCAAATCAGTGTTTTAGTATAACTGTTGCTTTGAACACTTGAATCTACAACCGCTCTCTTGATGCAGGACAACATCAAACGATAGCGTTAATTGAAGCCTTATCGAGAGAGCACAATATCGTTAAACCACTTTGCTGTGTAATGGAGCGTTTCTTAAGACGTTATAAAACAGAGTGGATGCCAAAGCATGGCTACAACCATTTTGAAGAAGCAGAGCAAGACGTGCTCCGTTATATCTTGAAGCATTACAGTACAAAACGCGGACATAGCTACAACAATTATATGACCCCAGCAAAAGCCGAATTGGTGGCATAAAAACGCTCCTGTTTGTGTACAGATTTAGTTGACCACTTCAACTTCGCCAAATCTCCTCCTAGTAATGTTGAGTTCAAGGTCTGGCTCGCCCAATTGATGGCGCTTGAGGGCTTGCTGAAAATTCCAGAAAGCACGATTAAATGCTTTAATGTAGATCATCCGGAAGAATATAGGCAATGTTTTCAATAGCGCAAATGTATATGGGCGCGCAGCGACGAGCGGATAGCAACAACGTTTTCGAGAAGTTATCACGCTTGATGTAGATGGTGCTGATGCACAAGCCGCACGCGGCAGTATTGCCGTTTTGGCGTGGACACTCGATAAGGATCACCCCACCTCAGAGGCAATGGTAGATGAGATATTGAGAATAGAAGAGAACAATCCGATCACACTACAGCTTAGAGCAACCTTTAGGCTTTTAGACAATAATACTGTGGGCACGATCTCAGATCTCCGCGCGGTTATAAAATCTGATCCGTCCTCTGTTACGGCTGTTCTCGCCCTCGGTCAAGCACATACGGCAAATGATTCTATAGACCTTGCCTTTGATGCTTATCGTAATGTACTTGAGCTAGAGCCCGACAACGCTTCTGGAGTGCAAAAAATCTCTCAGCTGTTGATCAACCAGGGCAACTACACTGCCGCAGAGCCAATACTGACAAGCCATCTGGAAAAATTTCCGGAAAATGCAGGTGCTCATGTTTTATTGATCGAATCTTATATTTTGCAGCAACGCTGGAATGACGCATTAGCCTTCACAAGAGAACTAGAAAAGCAAAACCAGCAGCTAGCACGAGGTATTTACCTAAGGGGGCGTGCGCTTTGCGCGAGTAAGGAATATCACGCTGCAATAACAGCGTTTGAGAAAGTCCTTCAGCTTAGGCCAAGTGCAGTCGAGGCGCTTTCATATCTCGTCAATACAATGTTCGTAACAGGAGAAGTCAGTGGCACAGAGGCGTACTTGTTGAAGCATATAGAAGCTTACCCGCAGCAAGTACATCCACTCGAACTAAAGGGTTCTGTGTATCTGAGCTCCGGGGATTTTGACGCCGCGATAGAGAGCTATCGAGCTGCACTTCTAATCACCCCCCAACTCGGGTCCGCTCACGTCGCGCTGGGTGGAGCACTTCAAGCAAAAGGTGACTTGCTCGCTGCGCTTAAAGCGTATGACGATGGCCTGGAGTTGTCGCCAACAAATGTCTAGCTATTGAATCTCAAAGCGGGATTACTGGAAGCTTTGGAGCGATACCAAGACGCGGTAGATAGCTACAACACAGTGTTGGCCATCGACGGAGATAAAGTGATTGCATCTAACAACCTGGCCATGCTTCTAATAGATTACTTTCCCAGTGAGGAAAGCTTTACTCACGCGTCTCACTTAACCAGTAAGTTCGAAGATACCAATAAAGCTGTACTGTTGGATACTCGTGGCTGGCTATACTATTACATGGAAGATTACGTTAGTGCTAAGCGAGTGCTAAACCGAGCAGTTGAGGCAGATGGTGGTGAACGTATATTTCGATTCTATTTGGGGATGATGTATTACAGGCTCTGGGGTAATACATCTGCCAAAATGGAACTAGAAAAATCTCTTGCTAACGATGCGACATTTGTGGACTCTGATGAGGCGTCTGAATTAGTAAAGAAACTTTAAACCCTAAAGCTGGATTAATTGCTGGCTAGCTGGTATTAATAATTGATATAGGCGGGCTCAACTAGACTGCTCAGCTATGTCCACAGACTTCTTAATGGCTATAAAAACAACAGCCGATAAGCCTCGAGCAATTTCGGCTCTTCATATTTCCATTCTAGTTCAGTAATAATGCGATTGCGACCAAAATCACCCATAGCCTTTCGCTTTATCTGATCGTCAAGTAACAAGAGTATTTTCTCCGCTAAGTCTTTCGTATCATTCCTGCGTGCATAGAGAGATGCCTCCTGAGCTGAAAAGCGCCCTTCGCTTAAATCGAACTGCACAATGGGCTTGGCCAACGCCATATATTCCATGATTTTATTCATTGTGGACTTATCGTTCATCTCGTTGGCCACGTCAGGATTTACACAGACATCTGCTGTATTAAGCATTTCCAGCATCTGCTGATCTGAAACGCGTCCGGTAAACGTAACATAGTTCTCTACCCCTAACTCCTTCGCATAGGCCTGTAGGCTAGCAAGCTCTGTTCCGCCTCCTACCAGCCCGAAGTGCACATCAGTTCGGTTCTTATGTTCTACAATATATTGCAGAGCTCGCAGCAAGTAATCGATGCCTTCTTGCTTGCCCATCACTCCAACATAACCGACTAGATATTTTCGGCCTTTTTTAAGGGCGAGTACTGGCTCAATGATCTTTAATCGACTAAGTTTCGGACCGCTTCTAACAACTGTCACTTTGTCGGGGTGCATACCGCCGCGATCTATGGCTATCTGCTTATAAGATTCGTTGGTGGCGATAGATATATCAGCTGTTTTGAACGTGAGTCTCTCGCAAAGTAGCATCAACCGATAGAAAAAATCGCGCCGGCCAAACTTAGCTTCATAGAGTTCAGGGTTAATGTCATGGTGGTCAAAAAGAAACTTCTTGTGAAAAAAGAATTTGAAAAATCCGCCGACAAGAAAGATCAAGTCCGGTGGATTACAAGCATGAATTGCATCAAAGCCATGGCTGAATAATACTTTGAACGACAGGTAAAACTCCCAATATAACGCCACACTGTATTCTAGTGCGTAGCCTAAGGCACCTTCAGCCTCCGGCGGTAAAGGATGCCGATAGATATGGATCCCGTCTAGGCATTCATACTTTTCTTCATAACCTTTGCCAGTAGGACAGATAATAGTAACTTGGTATCCATTTTGATGCAGCGTTGTCGCCTCCTGCCAAACTCGGCGATCGAATGGAGAAGGAAGATTTTCAACTATAAAGAGGATTCGCTTACCAGCAGATGCCATCATACCGCCCTGCAATACTGCGATGATTGACTATTCCGACTAAGTCAACAATCACCTGCTCTTCGTTCGTCATGGCCATAATATTTTTAAATTCGTTCGCGCCGTTACCAATGACAATGGTCTGCCCATGGGAAATTGCTTCGTCGAGCGTTTCCACCATCAGCGAGGAAATGTGAGGAATAGCATTGATGATATAGTCTTTATTGGCGCCTGTCAGTCTTGCGAGGTTTACGCTTTTATCATATAGGCACAGTTCATACCCCTTCCCGATCAGGCGCTCTACCACTTCAACCAGCGGACTTTCTCGCAAGTCGTCGGTCCCTACCTTGAAACTAATGCCCAGTATCGAGACTTTCTTGTTGCCCTTATCCGTAATCATCGCTACGCCACGATCAATTTGCTTGGCGTTATTAGTGAGGATGTTACCAATAATTGGAAGCTCTAGATCGAGCGACTTCGCTTTATAATTAAGTGCCCGTACGTCTTTAGGTAGGCAGGAACCGCCAAATGCGAAGCCCGGCTTCATGTAGTAGGATGACAGGTTAAGCTTCGTGTCCTGACAAAAGATATCCATGACGTCTTGGCCGTCGAGACGGATGGCTTTACAAAGATTGCCAATTTCATTGGCAAAACCTACTTTAACCGCATGCCATACATTATCGGTGTATTTCACCATTTCCGCAGTTTCGATGTCGGTCCGAATGAGTGGAGCACTGAGGTCACTATATAGCCTAGCTAGCAACTCTCCACTTGTTGTGCCAATTTCTCCAATAACTGTTTTAGGCGGATTATAGTAATCGTATATCGCAGTACCTTCTCGCAAGAACTCGGGATTATTGCAAACACCAAAATTGGCGCCCGCTTTTTTACCCGAAATCTTTTCGAGAGTGGGGATAACAACATCACGCATACTGCCTGGCAGTATGGTACTGCGTATCACTATGACGTGAAAATCGTCCTTATTTCGCAACACAGAGCCAATGTCTTGACACACTCTCTCGACAAAGGATAGATCCAAGTTCCCATTTGCTTGACTGGGGGTACCAACGGAAATAAAGGAAATCGTTGTATTAGTGACCGCGTACTCCGCATCACTCGTCGCCTCTAATCGGCCACTAGTGACGCCTGTTACAAGCAGCGCTTCCAGATCCTTTTCGATAACCGGAGCCAAACCCTGATTGATAAGGTCCACCTTAGTGGGATTAGGGTCGACACCAATCACGGTGTGTCCGTCGCTGCTCAGGCACGCAGCGGAGACAGCCCCCACATATCCCATACCGAAAATACTGATCTTCATAGTGCGAGTACTTTAACAAAAAAAAACATGCTTCTCCATTTAACTCAGGTTGATTTTAAAGGAGTATGAATAATTGCCAAGTTTAACAATCGGTTAGGTATTTGTTTTTCCACAAAACGGCGATTATACCGATAACAAAACTCATTC
>JBLHIH010000186.1:0-6720 GCA_047616645.1 Flavobacterium sp.
GCAGGATTAAGAAAGTTTTTACCAACACCACCAAAGACCTCCTTACCAATGACCACGCCGAAGGAAATTCCTATCGCCACTTGCCACAAAGGGATGGTCGCGGGCAGTGTCAATGAAAAGAGGATACTGGTTACAAAGAAACCTTCAGTGATTTCATGTCCACGTTTTATTGCAAATACGACTTCCCAGAATCCACCGACAATAAATGTCACCATGTAAATCGGCACGAAATAGACGGCTCCGTAGACTAAACTATGCCACCAATTACCTGCCTCATATCCGGCGAGCAATTCAACGATCCATCCGCGCCAGCCCGCTAGGCTTTCTATACCCAATTGATCCATGATGCCCAAGGCTTGGGAACCAACAAAATACATACCTGCAAACATAGGAAAAAATGCACACAGCCAAACTGTTGTCATCACCCGTTTGATTTCAACCGCATCACGAACATGGGAGGCACTTTTGGTGACATTTCCGGGGCTGTACAAAATAGTATCTAACGCTTCATATAGCGCGTACCATTTTTCGTACTTTCCACCTGTTTCAAATTCAGGCTCAATATTATCTAGGAACTTTCTCAGCGACATGTAACTATTATCCCTCAGCTTCGATTCGTGTCAGCATTTCACGTAAATAGGGCCCGTACTCATATTTACCAGGACAAGCAAAAGTACAAAGCGCGAGATCTTCTTCATCTAGCTCAAGACAACCTAGTTGAATTGCAGTATCAACGTCATCAACCAACAGTGCTCTTAGCAATTGCGTGGGTAGTATATCCAAGGGCATCACTTCCTCATAGGTTCCAAGAGGAACCATTGCACGCGCGCTTCCTCCTCTATTTGTCGTCATTCTCAGATTCTTCAATCCTAAAAAACTGCCGGCAAACAATCTTGTTAAGGAAAATTTATCCACACCTGGCATAACAAAACCTAGGAATTGGCGGCTCGTGCCTTCTGGTAGAACGGAGACTTGATTGTGGAAGCGGCCAAGGTAGGCAGAAGCGCCAAATGCAGTGACGCCATCAAGCACAGAACCAGAAATAACACGCTGTTCTTCACCAAAGAGTTCATCCGCAGTCATCTCATCAATACTTGCACCCCGACGACTACGAATCAAGCGTGGGGTTTCAACACCTGGGCCCGCTAATGAAACAACGCGTTCGGTAAACAAAGTACCTGTCTTCGCCAAATGACCCAAAGAAACTAAATCTTGATAGCCGATGTGCCAAACACTTTTCTGGGCACTTACCGGCGAGAGAAAATGTATATGTGTTCCAACCAGACCTGCCGGATGAGGTCCTGAAAAGGTTTCTCGATGAATGGAGGCATTAGTCGATATGGGTAAGTCAACATTGGGTGCTGAGTTAACAAAGACCTTTCCGTCTGTAAGTATTGCAAGTAGTTCCAATCCCGCAAGATAGGCATCTGCGTTTTCGTTAATGAAAATACTCGGGTCAGCAGCCAATGGACGAGTATCTATCGCAGTAACAAATACATGTGCAGGTTCGTCTGAGACGTTGGGCACTTTATTATACGGACGATTACGGAATGCGACCCATTCACCAGAATCTAATAAAAGCTTCCTGACCTGCCCACGGTCCATATGCTCTGAGGTTTCAAATTTTATGCCGGCTTCAGCATTAGCGCGCTCAGAACCAGAGTCGGCAAGCTTAATAACCAAAGATTGGAAAGTACGTTTAGCGCCTCGATTGATAGCAATGACTTCACCTGTTGCAGGAGAGGTGAACTTAATTCCTAGGTTCTTCTTGTCAGTGAAGAGTAACTGCCCAAGTTTGACATGATCGCCTTCGGACACAGACATCGTTGGCTTGAGTCCCGGGTAGTCTGGGCCTAGTACAGCAACAGTCCGCGTAGCGTGGGATTCACCGATCGCTTGTTCTGGGCTACCGCCGATAGGTAGATTAAGTCCGCGTTTTGTTTTAATCATCACTTACCTAAAAAACAATTATTGAGATAACCCCGATTACAGGGCTTTTATCAACGTTATAAAACCGCAAAAATTCGCGACCTAGGTCACTTAATCTCTACAGTGTAGTTGGCATTGTCGAAATCGCATTCCCGAAATTGGAGGCCGAATGCTGAAATCAGACTGATATCGAATTTTCTATGCCGTAATCAGTGAATTACGGTTTATAACAAAATGAAATAACAAGAGCGCCAAAAATCGCGGGTAATTATAAATGTAAGGGTAGAATTAATCCACAAAAGTAATGATTTGATTCGGGATATTTAACCGCGATAGGCATTTTAGCTAATTAGCGGCTACCTGAATCACTCGTGGGCTGAGGGGGTACAACTGGATATTTAATCCCAGCCATCTTTTGCCCTACTCTAATCACCTGACAAGTATAACCAAACTCATTATCGTACCAAACATAGAGTACAACCTGCTTGCCTTCCACTATTGTCGCAATGGAATCAATGATGCCCGCATGTCTATCTCCAACAAAGTCAGAAGACGCGACTTCATTTGACAGTGTAAATCCAACTTGTCGTTGCAGAGCAGAGTTCAAAGAAACATTCCGCAAATAATCAATTACCTCCTCTCTTTCAACTTCTCGATCTAGTGTTAAATTGAGAATAGCCATAGATACATTGGGAACAGGTACTCGAATCGAATTACCTGTCAGCTTTCCAGCTAATTCTGGCAATAATTTACCAACAGCACTTGTGGCATTAGATTCCGTTAAAATCATATTTAAGGGAGCGCTTCTGCCACGTCGTTCTTTCGAGTGGATGTTATCGTGCAAATTTTGATCATCGGTGTAAGCATGCACTGTCTCCATGTGACCATGTGCAATACCAAATTTATCATTCATAGACTTTAGTACAGGAACAATTGCATTTGTTGTACACGACGCCGCAGCAAGGATGGTGTCATCATCATCAATGGTATCCGAGTTCACGCCTGAAACGATATTCTTTAGATCACCCTTTCCTGAGGTGGTTAACAATACCTTATCAACCCCTTTTGATTTCAAGTGCTGCGCTAAGCCAGCTTCATCACGCCAAGCACCAGAGCTATCAATAACCAACACTTTGTCCATTCCATATTGGGTGTAGTCAATTTCATCTGGTTTTGAGGCATAAATAAAGCGGATCACATTGCCATTACAAATGAGGGCTAAGTTTTCTTCATCCACGCGAATTGTGCCTTTAAAACTACCATGAATAGAATCTCGCCTTAATAAACTAGCACGACGATTTAGATCGAGAACTTTGTCCTTTGGTGGCCGAAGTACAACGGCTTTTTGTATAAGATTATGCCCTCCACCTGTTTTCTCGACTAACAATCGCGTGACCAGGCGACCTATTCGACCAAATCCGTATACGACAACATCTTTCGGGTCGTGAGTGACTGATTCAACATTTAGAATCTCTTTAGATTCACGTTTGATGAAATCCAACATCGACAGGCCTTCATTGCCGGCCATAAAGTTAGAGGTTAACTTTCCAATATCTATATGGGCTGGCGCCAAATCTAACTTGCAGAGAATTTCAAGGACAGGGTGCGTCTCAAATTCGGACATCTCATTTTGTTCAATCTGTCGAACAAATCGATGAGCCTTCATTAAGTCGATAACAGATTGGTTATAAAGAGGGACTCCATGAATATATACGGCCAAATTTCGGCGGTAGAGTCCACCAATCATTGGAATCATTGCTTCAGCAAGCGCTTCACGCTCCTTCCAATCAGCAAATACACCGTCAATACCTGGTCGTGCCACAGGAAACTCCTCTATCGATATTCAAATTAAAATACGGGACAACTATCATTTTAAAGCCTAGTTAGCGCCGGTTTAGAAACAACTTAATTTCGCCAAAACCCGCCAAAGAAAAAACAAGTTAGGTAATAATTTCAAACACTTACTAGGGATATAGCCCCTCCGAAATTGATTTTTCCTTACACGCTAATTAAGGTATATTCAACTCAGATAATTATTTTTTATTCGCGCTTTCAACACGTGTTTGCTCAATAATATTCAATCATCATTGAAGCACTTTTAACTATCTTATATGGGCATAATCTGGCGGCAGACATTATCGAGTTTTCTACATCTGAACGCAACTGATTCAAAACAACTTCGCGTATTTCTGATTAATAACCTCAGATGATTCAACTGTACACTTTGCTTTAATCTCTCGAGAGAGTAACCTTCGTATCCCACTAAATTAGCCGATACAGAATGCCCACATCCCATCCTAGCGAGTCAAGCGACATAGACATTGGCGAATTTAATTTGCCCAATTCTGTACATAACCGTAGACATTGGCACAACTTACCTGGGTCGGCCGAATCATTAGCCATTTCACAAGCGCTAATCAGCTCCGAGGCATTCGGGCTCGTCATTACAGAAAATACTCAAAAAGCAGAACAAATATTGAATGAGCTCAGGTTCTTTCTGCCAAAACACATCCCAGCAATGTTATTTCCCGATTGGGAAACCTTGATTTATGACGATTTTTCTCCTCATCAAGATATCATTTCCGAACGGCTTGATATTCTAAACAAACTACCGTTGATGAGCCGAGGCGTTTTAGTTGTGCCGGCAACGACTATCATGCAGAAAATTTCTCCTCGGTCTTTTGCCGTTGGAAGCAGTCTTGTCCTAGAAGTAGGTCAAAAGTTCAACATCCAAATAATGAGATCTAAACTCGAGGCCTCTGCTTATAGATGCGTTGAGACTGTATTTGAGCATGGCGAATTTGCTGTGCGAGGTTCCATTATGGACATCTACCCAATGGGAGCCTCCTCACCTTATCGCCTCGATCTGTTTGACGACGAAATAGAAACCCTGAGAACTTTTGATCCCGAAACACAGCTATCTATTGACAAAGTGAGTAGTATTTCATTATTACCCGCTCGTGAATTCCCTCTTACAGATGAAGCCATTAGCTTGTTCCAAGATTCATGGCACCAACATTTTAATGTCAACCCAAGAACCTGCCCTATCTACCAAGATGTATCGCAAGGTCTATCTCCCTCTGGCATAGAATACTACTTACCACTTTTTTTCAGAGAACTTGAAACCCTCTTTGACTACTTACCAGAGAAAAGAATAATTTTCTCAAATGATATTGAAGTGACGCTGAGTAGCTACTGGAAAGATGTAAAAGATAGATATGAAAATCTTCGCTACGACCTACAAAGACCGATTCTTCCACCGGAGGCGTTACTTCTATCAACAGAAGCAATCTTTGCGAAATGTAATCAATCGCGCAGAATCTTGATCAGTGATAGCTCTAACAAAGGTGATAGTTTTAATTTCCAATCAATGCCAGAAATTTCAGTTAATGATCGACATAGCTCACCAACAAGTTCACTACAGCGTTTCTTAAAAGCAAACGAAAACTTGAAGATACTCTTGGTAACAGAGTCATTAGGGAGGCGAGAGATTGTTGATGAACTATTAACCAAGAATCAATTCAAAACGAAGCAGATAGATGGGTGGCAAAAACTAGAATTCCACGAAAGAATCTTGATTGCAGTAGCCCCAATGGAAAGAGGGTTCTATTTACCTGATGATAATTTTTTGCTCATCACTGAACAGGATCTTTTTGGCAAGCATATACTACAACGGCGTAGACGAACCAAACAAAAGGACAATGCATCTGAACTTGTCGTAAAAAGTCTTACTGAACTAAATATCGGTTCTCCTGTCGTACACATCGATCACGGTGTAGGTAGATATCTGGGTTTAGAATCGCTAGAAATTGAAGGACATGAAGCCGAGTTTCTCTGTTTGGCTTATCAGGATGACGCGAAGCTATTTGTTCCGGTCTCCTCCCTTCATCTCATTTCTCGATATGCGGGTTCCGATGAGTCTACTGCCCCTATGCATAGATTGGGCGGAGATACTTGGGAGAAAGCAAAAAAGAAAGCAGCAGAACAAATCAGGGATGTTGCAGCGGAATTATTAGATATTTATGCTCGACGCGAAGCAAAAAAAGGTTTTGCTTTTCCTGAACCAGACGATGCCTACTACAAATTTGCTGCAGCATTTCCTTTTGAAGAGACGCCGGATCAAGAGACTGCTATTGAACGTATCATTACCGATATGACCCGACCAAAAGCAATGGATCACCTAGTCTGCGGCGATGTTGGTTTTGGAAAAACAGAAGTTGCCATGAGAGCAACTTTTCTCGCCGTTCAATCCGGGAAACAAGTCGCAATACTCGTTCCTACAACCTTACTTGCACAACAACACACAGAGACATTTAGGGATAGATTTGCTGATCTTCCAGTTAACATAGATTCCATATCCCGTTTCAAAACGAAAAAAGAACAACAATTAGTCATGCATAAAGCTGAGATAGGCACCCTTGATATCATTATTGGCACCCACGCTATCATTCAAGACAGCATGGCATTTAAAGATTTAGGTCTACTCATTATCGATGAAGAGCACCGTTTTGGTGTCAGGCAAAAAGAGAAATTAAAATCATTTCGCGCCGATGTTGATATCCTAACGATGACGGCGACCCCGATACCTAGAACGCTTAATATGGCGATGTCTGGTATGCGGGATCTCACTATTATTGCCACACCGCCCGCTAAACGGCTCTCCATAAAAACGTTTGTTAGGCAACGAAATGACGGTCTAATCAAAGAAGCGATTCAAAGGGAACTTATGCGTGGTGGTCAGGTTTACTATCTCCATAACGAAGTCAAAACAATAGAAAACACAGCACAAAG
>JBLHIH010000187.1:0-6686 GCA_047616645.1 Flavobacterium sp.
ATTCAACTCATTCAAATCCCACAAAATTAGATGCGGCCATGGCTTCACTCTTTGAAGCTCATAAAGTAGATATTATTGTTACTGCCGGATATATGAAAAAATTAGGTGTCATCACACTGAGTAAGTTTTCGGGAAGAATAGTAAACGTACATCCTTCGCTGCTCCCCAAATATGGCGGTAAAGGCATGTATGGCATGAATGTCCATAAAGCAGTGATTGATGCCGGTGACAAAGAAACGGGTATCACAATTCACTGGTTAGATAAGCAATATGACACGGGCCCCATCATTTCTCAAAAAAGTGTGCCTGTTATGACAAACGATACACCAGCATCTTTGGCTGCAAGAGTATTAATTGTCGAACATGCGCTACTGGTATCAACCCTCGCCGAACTCACTAATGACGGAGAACGTCAATGAGCACAAATTCAAGAGCACCTATTGCCTTAATGACATGCGAATCAGGAAGACGCTTCGCTCAACGTGTTGCAGAGAAGTTGGGTCAAGAACTTATTCCAACCTCAGAAACTTGGTTTGCTTGTGGTGAAGGAAAACTGGAAATTCGTGCCAATGTTCGAGGTCATGATATCTATATTTTCCAGTCGACCGTCGGTAAGCAAGATGACCTGTCTGTCTATGATCGCTTTGTCATGTTGCTTCATGCAGTGGAAGCTGCCGCCCTTTCCGATGCCCAGTACATCACTGTAATTACGCCCTACTACCCTGGAGCAAGGCAGGACAAGCGCAAAGGCAGAACACGGGAAGGGATTAGTGCTGGACTATTCGCACGTATGCTACAAGCCGCAGGCGCAAATCGCGTCCTCAGCGTGGAAATACACAATGACGCCATCGCAGGCATGTTTAATCCTGCAGTTGCGCATCTTGAAAATGTATTCTTAACTAGGCATTTGGTGGAGTGGTTAGTCGAACAAAAACTCACGGGAGACGTCGTTGTTTCGCCGGATGTGGGCTATTTGGAACGCGCTCGGGCCTACGCAGAGGAACTATCTGCTGATCTTGCGGCATTATCAAAAGAACGGGATTATTCAAAACCAAATAAAGTATTTCGATCCACCTTAATTGGCGACGTAAAAAATAAGAATGTATTATTGGTCGACGATATTGTTGATTCAGCTGGGTCTGTAGTCGCCGCGGTGGAAGAGCTAAAAGAACATGGCGCTCTCAATATTGTGGTTGCCTGCTCACACCCTATTATGTCCTATCCTGCCTGGGACAGGCTCTCAGACGTACATAAAAGAGCCAAAAATGAAGGTTGGCACTTTTCTTTTGTCGGCACCAGTACGGTGGAACACCAGGAAACGCCTGATTGGTACTATAGCTTTGGCATCGAACAATTAATCGGCACAATTATTCAAAAGATTAATTCTAGGGGAAGTGTTTCCAAGGTACATAATGATAGGGAATAGAAAAAAAAGAACGCTGCAGATGTCTCCTGTTAACCACTTTTCAAATAAAAAAACCGTGTAATGTGATAAAGGTATGAAAAACCGAAGGCAATGTGCATTTTTTAAAAACATCACTTCCTTGTTTCTGGCGTAATTCAATGCCTTATAAGATAGTTGTATATGGCAATCAGAGTCTTAACAAGTATTTTACTGATGATAACTTTAATACCTAGTAGTATTGAAATTGTCAGTGGCATCGATAAAAGTGACATAAATATCATAGTCCAAAGTAACTCCGAAGGGCATCCAGAACATTACATTCAATCGATTGGCGGAAAAATTAACGCGTCCTTTAGTGTAGTCAATGCAGCTAGTGTCACTTTAACGCCCCAACAATTTCAGTTAGTTTTGAATCGACCCACGCTAAAAATCTTGAATACTTCTACTCGATTCCCTATCAGCAGCCAGGTCGCTGTGAATCGCCCCGACTTCACTAGACACTCTTTAACTATATAATGTATATAGAGAGGAGGCCATTATGGCTGGGGAAAGGTACACAGAAGAATTTAAGATAGCGGCGGTTAAACTAGTGACTGATAACGGTTACTCGATCGCAGATGTCGCCAAACGACTTGGTGTGACAACGAAGAGTTTATACACCTGGAGAGATCGTTATGGTGAAAGTGCTGAGCAATATCAGGCTAAACAAACTTCCAATGAAGCGTTGCGTAAACTAAAGGCTGAGCTGAAACGTGACATATTAAAGGAGGCCGCCGTGTACTTTGCCGTCGAGTCAAAGAAAAATACACCTTCATAAAATCTCGTATTCATCTATTTCCCGTGCGTGCTATGTGCAAGATGCAGAATGTTCATCCTAGCGGGTATTATGACTGGATTCACGAACCAAAAAGCCAACGAGAGAAAGATGACAATTACTTGTTGGGCTTTATCAGACAGTTCTGGCTAGAGAGCGGAGCCGTTTACGGCTACCGCAAGGTTTACAAGGACATGCTTAGCATTGGTGAGCAGTGCGCAAGAATCGTGTCTTCCGGATCATGCGAGCAGCTGATATCCAATCTCAGCGGGGTTATAAACGCAAAGCACATTACAGCGATGGCGAAGTATCAACAGTGGCACCAAACCTTCTCAATCGAGCGTTTGATGTTGATGAGCCGAACAAGGTTTGGGTAACTGATATTACCTACATCCGTACTTATGAAGGTTGGCTTTTTCTTGGCGTAGTCATTGATCTATTTTCAAGGCAAGTTGTAGGTTGGTCAATGAGTGATCGCATTAATACTGACTTGGTACTTGATGCTATCACGATGGCCTGCTGGCGACGCAAACCAAAACCTGAAGTGCTAGTACATTCAGATCAAGGATGTCAGTACACCAGTTACGATTGGCGTAGTATGTTGGCGGCCAATAATCTAAAGGCAAGTATGAGTCGTAGAGGTAATTGCTATGACAACGCTTGTGCTGAAAGTTTCTTCCAGTTGTTGAAGCGCGAACGCATCAGGCGGAAAATATATAAAACGAGAGAAGAAGGAAAGCGTGATATTTTTAATTATATTGCGCTATTCTATAACTCGACTCGGAGGCATGGGAACAATAATGATCTGTCGCCAGCCGAATATGAAAAGAACTATTTTATGAAACAACAGGGTGTCTAGAATAGTTGGGGCGATTCAATTACTGCACGGGCACTAGCTAGTGAGTATCCATAAACCAACTTCAGCGGGGCTACTTCCCTTTTATGTGCCTGAAAGTATGGCCTAACTTATTTGTAGTTCAGCAAATTTCATCTAAAAACACCTATTACTGCACGGGAACTAGCTAGATCTCTACTAACCGCTTCTCTAAAACAATGACAAGAGAAAATAGATTAATTTGCTTATAACTGTAGTTTTGAAAGATATGCCAAGCCTACCTCACCGCTTAAACGAATCGAGTGGGGTGCCATCTCACGAAACATAAGACCTAACAGCGCGTGAGATAGTACGATTGCATACCCATTTTTATATTTCCTATAATGCGAAAACCAAAAAATTCCCATTAAAAAAGTTGCCGTCATTAAAGGAAGATTTGGGAAATGGACGTAAGCGAAAACCCCTGCGCAGAGCACAATAGAAAAAAGAGGCAAATTTTGGTCTAAACGTGGAAATATAAAAGCCAAAAAAATAAACTGCTGAATAGTAGCCCAAGCAATATAAAACCCAAGCCCCTTTAAAAACACGTCCAAGTTTAGATTAGAGGACGTATTAAGTACTATCAAAAAAATGATAGGGCCCAAAGTGAATAAGGCCATAGATATCCAACTTTGCTGTGTACCTAAGGAGTGATAGTTAACGTTTTGTGGCTTGAACCAAACTAATAAAACGCATAAGAGCAGTAAAATTAAATAGAGCCAATTCTCTGGAATAGATGCGCTATACCAAGCAAGCAAAGCCATGCCTGAACACAAAATTATTAGCTCAGCGAAATTTCTAGTACGAGCACTGATTATCCTGGTCATTGTTAGAATTGATCCCAGCAATAAGAGCCCTAATAAAATAGGAAAATAGGTTTCAATTATTTGATCAACTTGATTTTCGAGAAATATAGAACCTTCTTGTTGAGTTGAAAGATAGATAAGTACACTTGGATTTATCTTTAATAGATCCAAGTGAGAAGCATAGGCAGCCTCTGGACTTTGCCATGGCATATCATTCTGAATTATCCAAATCTTGTCCCGCTCAAGAAGCGCAAGATTTAAATTAGATTTACCGATTTGACTTAACTTGATTAAGGCCTCGGCTTCTGTACCCTGCGGAAAGCTTGATACTAGCTCGACCCAATCAACTTTAAAGAAACCGGATTTACTTGGCGACATTCCAAATAGCGTGGCAACTTGGTTTGAACCTCCCCACGAACTAGGCGTAAAAGGATATCGTTTTTCAAATCCATCCTCTCTTGTCCAATTAATCTTATTTATGGACAGAGAAAGAACCTGCCAGCCTTTGTTAATTTTTATACGTTCGCTAACATGTAGTGCATCATCATCAATTTGTTGGTGGAAGAAGTATATTTCATTATCAGATTCGCTAAACAAACGAAGCTTAAGCATTTGGATATACATGGTATCGATATATCTTCCGTTCAAATTTAACCAAAAATCAGAATTTGATACTCTACCGGCAGCTGCTTCGATATTTCCACTTAACTGTCCATTTTCCCATATGAATTCTTTTTCACTGTACGCGCCGTGGAGTTCATTTTTTTGATTAAAATCCCATCGATACCCACTATTGCCGCTCAAAAGGTTTTTTTCTTGTACAGCGGTCCTTTGATCTTGTCTTACTTCATATATCCATCGGCTAGATTGCCAAATAGATAGACTGATAGCTAAAATCAAAAGCAGATTAATTGATATCGTTTTATAGTGAGATGTTTGCATTGGCAGATTATAAACGAACCTTGGTTCAAATCACTTTAGAAACATACAAAGCGCTTTAAAACACGCTAAACTTTTTAAATTCAGCCCACACTTTTAAAAAATACATTAAACGCCGCATAGATAAGGCTAAGCCAAAGCAAATACCTTGACAAATTCTCCTATATGAATGATGCTTTCACAATGAGTCACAGTCGTACCAACCAAATAATAATTATTGGCATCCGTTTATTTAGGGTGGGTTGAGACTTGCATAAAGTTTATTAAAACCCGCCAAATGGCGGGTTTTTTCGTTAACAGAAGCAAAGAAAAGCCATCCGGTTTCAAGAGCCGGGTTTCAAAAGCTTAGACAAATATTATAGGTGAGTGTAGTGAGTGGTAGTACAAACCCATCCGATGAAGGTTTTTCACTTGTCGAAGGAGAACACAAAACACTTTCATTTTGGAAGGACAAAGAGATTTTTCAAAAATCTTTGGACCAGACTAGTGAGGCAACCCCTTACATATTTTACGACGGCCCTCCCTTTGCAACTGGATTACCTCACCACGGACATCTAGTCGGTTCTATTTTAAAAGATGCCGTTCCACGTTATTTCACGATGAAGGGTTATTTCGTACAGCGCCGCTTCGGCTGGGATTGTCACGGATTACCCATAGAGCATGAAATTGACAAGTCTCTCGGTATGTCCTCCCAAGAAGCGGTCGAAAAATTAGGCGTCAAAGGCTACAACGATGAATGCCGAGGCATTGTTCAGCGCTATACGAGCGAGTGGGAAACCACTATTTCCCGAATAGGCCGATGGGTAGATTTTGAAAATGATTATAAAACGATGGACCCAGAGTACATGGAATCTCTCTGGTGGGTTTTTAAACAACTTTGGGAAAAAGATCTAATCTATCGCGGGATTAAAGTTGTGCCATTTTCAACCGCCTTGGGCACCATACTCTCAAACTTTGAAGCAACATCAAACTATCAGGATGTGCAAGATCCTGCTGTTACCGTTTTATTCAAACTCGAAGACGAAGACGCCTACGTTTCTGCTTGGACGACTACGCCCTGGACACTACCTTCCAATCTCGCGCTTTGTGTTGGCGCAGATATTGATTATGTAAAAGTCTTAGATGAAGATTTAAATATCAATATCTATCTTGCAAAAGCACTACTGGATTCTGTTGGTAAGGGTAAGCACCTTGTTGTCTTAGACGAAATCAAAGGCTCAGCCTTGGTAGGTAAAACCTATCATCCCCTATTCGATTATTTTAAGGATCTTAAGGACGAAGGCGCATTCCAAGTTTTGTCCGATGATTATGTATCGACTGAAAGCGGTACAGGGGTCGTCCACCAAGCTCCTGCCTTTGGTGAAGATGACTACCGAGTTTTTAAAGCCGCAAACATCGAAGCAATGGTTTGCCCAGTCGACATGGAGGGCAAATTTACAACCGAGGTCACCGACTTCGCTGGATTACACGTCAAAGAAGCAGACAAACTCATTATCAAACATTTGAAAGAAAACGGCAGTCTCTACCGACATGAAACGATAGTCCACTCCTACCCATTCTGCCCGAGATCTGACACGCCTATTATTTATCGCACCATCGACTCTTGGTACGTTAAGGTTGAACAAATGCGTAACAAACTTACCGCTGCAAATCGCGAAATTTCATGGGTTCCAGAGCATATTCAAGGTGGCCGCATGGGCAAATGGCTTGAAGGCGCTGTAGATTGGGCAATATCTCGAAATCGCTACTGGGGCACACCACTACCCATCTGGATAAATGATGTGAGTGACAAACGTATTTGCATTGGCTCAGTTGAAGAGTTGGAAAAATATTCCGGGGTGCGAGTCA
>JBLHIH010000188.1:0-6502 GCA_047616645.1 Flavobacterium sp.
ATATGACCGTAATTTTGCCCCTGGGCTCTTTTTCCAAATCAATATCACGAATGAGGGTTTGCATCGCAAATTCACCACCATAGCCACTGGCTTTTGCATTAAGGCGAAATCCGTCCTTTTGGTTTAGAGCAGTGATTTGAACGCCATTAAATGTATAATCATCGTAAAGCAGCTTTACGATATTGAATGCTACATTAATTTTTGTTGTCGAGAGTATAGACACCGGAATAACTTCGCTGTCGATAATCGGGTCAATAGTATCTGTTGTCGCCAAAGACTGATCTATTTTTTCACCCTTGTTTGTTGCTGTGGTTTCCGGCTCCATATAATCCGAAAGATTGATAGCGTCTAATGTTAAGTTGAATTCCGCAGCCTGATGCGGCGATAGTGTAAGGCTGCTTGTTCCTTCGATTGTGCTGCTGTCAATCTTGGCAGTGAGGTTTTCAAAGGTTATTTTATCGCTTGTTCCATTAAAGCTTCCCTCAAAGCTGACCTTACTGAGTGAGGACAGTTTTTGCATTGCAGGCAGGTCAATATTCAGATTCTTCGAAAGCAATTTCGCGTCAAATGTCGGAGCAGAAAGTTTGCCCTGGAATGTAGGTAGGGCAAAGATATTCGATGCATTGAGTGTAAAGGAAAGATTGAGACTACCCATTGTCAAAGTGCTATTTTGAATTTCGGCTTTGCCTAAGTTTGTATCGATATTACCATTGAGTTTTAAAGTGGCGAGTAACTCTGAACGCTCTGGTTGATTTATTTTGTTCCGAACTAAAAGGTTCTCAAGCTTAAATTCATCGATATTATTATTGAAAGATACAAGCCCATCCATTTCAACGTCGTGACTTATATTGGCTTTTTTATCTTCTAATCGCATCCTCAACTGAATATTTGCTGGATGATCAGCGCGTAGTGCATCACTCGTGAATGTGTTGATGTTTAAGAGGTAATGACTGTTATCTCGTAAGTCCTGATAATTGATAATAGCGTTGCTAACGGTAAATGCAGATACATTCAGTATCATTTTGCTGTCAGATAAGTCTCCAGGTGTGGCGTCTTCCTGCAGTGTTGGTGTGCTTTCGGTAGGCACATTTACAAGCCAATTTTCTTTGCCTTGTTTGTCGATAAGTGCATTGATTTCTATGCCTTCAATGTGTATCTCGTCTATAAAAATTTTTCCGCTGGTGAGAAGAGGCATGACTTGGATATCAATTTTGGCATTTTTTAGTCTTGCAAGGCTCGTGTCCGTATGATCTGGCCGAATGTTGATACCACTAATATCAATGGCAATAGGAGGCCAGTATCGCCAGTTTATATCACCCTCGATTTCAAGGTTTAAGCCTGTCTCATCATGAAAGCTTTTAGTCAGTAGTGATTGATAAGCGTCTGTATTGTCCAGTGCGATGAGTAAAATAGCAAAGGCAAGTAGGGGCAGGGTTATTAGGGCGATGACTAATTTATTGATCATTGACATAAATAGGCTTCTTTAATTTGTTTCTCTTGCTAGTGCGAGATGCTGGCGAGTATATTCGCACAAGACTTGGATAATGCCCCTAGTGACTTCTTTGTTACCTGATATCAGCTCATATAGAGACTCACCATCAAGGCGCTGTAGTACGCAATCCTCTAGTGCTTTGACGTTTGCAGCGCGAGGTTCAGGGTCAAGGGCTGTAAGTTCTCCAAATACTGTGCGGCTATCAAATAAGCCTAGTTCCTTATTACCATCTGATATTCGTACTTTGCCGGTTGCGACGATGTACATGGAGTTTCCCATATCCCCTTTGCGTAAGATCATATCTCCAGCGTCGTAATCAACAGACTCCGTGATAGTAGCAAGATCAGCAAGCTGTGCTTCAGGTACCGAAGAAAAAATCTTCACTGATTTCAATATCAGGGCTTTTCTATGGTGAGTAACATGAGTATCGATCTGGGATTAGAGGGGCTTATTATGCCTGTTTTAAGTAGGGATGTTAGTAGGTAATTGCAAAATAAGTCTTTTTACGACTTTTTATACAGATAGATTAGTGTCATCGGCATGGGCAGATAGTGTTCGACGTAAATCATCTGGTTTTAGTTGACTTAGGCTTCATAGGGCCGTTTCTCGTACGATTGGCTCGGCATGACTTAAGGATTTTTGTACCGTATCCAGATGGCTTTGGCTCTGAGTTTGGCCAACAAAATATAATAGACAGCTCTTTGACCAAGTGAATGCATCGTCATAGTGGCGACGCATAATTTCTTCAAAACGATCCTGAGCCAACAAAGTATCTTGGGGGAAGTGATTTTCTAACTTGTCTATTCGTTCAGCCACGGTAAAGTCATCCAGTAGTGGGATGATGACTTCATTTAATTCAGGGCTAAGTAGGTTGTCTAATACTTAGATTGCGAACACTCTGAGATCTGAAACTGTTGAGTCAAAGTGAGCTCGGCTATCTAGTATGGCAAACGAGCTATAGATAAATGAGGTTAATAAAAATATGTTGTCTCTCTATATTTAACATGTTGGTGAAAATGTACCGATCTTTAGGATCTGCTTGATAATTAGAATGAGCGAGGCTGAGATAGATTTGGTGGCGCAGTTCTGGTTGTTTAATATCCAGTTGCTTCAGCATAATCCTGACTGCCTTTTCTCCGCTAATCTCCCGCAATATGGCGATGATTTTGTGTTTAACTTGGCGACTTACTGCGGGTGAACTCAATGTGATGTCGAGATCATAGTGACTTGATTTACCCAATCTTTGCAATGCCAGCGCTGCACGGCCGCTAAGGACTGAATCACTCAGTTCGTTAATCAAGGTAATAGTGAATCTGTCATCTGCTGATTCACCTGATGCAATAATGGCTTTGTCCACTACCTTGCTATTCGCATCCTCGAGCAATTCAATGAGGAACCCCGAGAGTGAGGGATTGCCAATTTCACCTATCACATCCGCACCATTACACTTTAGTAAATAATTATCGGATCGAACCATCGCTAATAAACTGGAGAGTGCGATGTCGTTACTGATATCGAAATTCAAAAGCCCGATGAGTGCACCCTTTTGAACCTCAACCTCATCTGACTGCAAATAAGGTTGTAATATCTCGATGCTGTCTTCGGACTTTAATCCGGCATAGGTACGCAGCGCTTGGCCTAATACCTTACTTTCCTTTTCTTCTCTAATTTTGGTTTTGACTTGTGGGATAAGCGTGTTTATTTCTAATCGTTCTATGCGGCTTAGAACATCGGTTCTGATATAGCTACTTTGATTTGCTAGGGCACGGTCCATTAACGCCGGCATTTGTGGATGATCCATTTTTTCGAGCAGATTTAAGCAATAGAAAACATCGGTGGCGAGCGGAGAATCTAAGCCTTCTAAGATGATACTTAAACTTTTTTCATCAAGTTGATCTAAGTTGAGCGTGCCAAATTTTCGCTGGCTAATACTTAGCATCAGTTTTGAGATGTAAGATCGACGAACAAATATACCCGCAATAATCCAAGTTACCATCAGTATGGTGAGCAGCAGTAAATAAAGGTCTGTTGTCCATTGCAAGTATTTCAATAAAAAATACAGGCAAATACCCGCTAGCCCACCAGAAAGAGGATCAATAACGCCTTCAATTAGCGCGGTATCAGTAGTTCTCTTGTCTCTTGGGCAATACTTGAAACAAAATACCAACACTGGGTCGCCAGATAGCCGATTGCAGAATAAATCTCAAACCATTTGTCGCGACCATCACTACAAAGATAAGGTAGTGGTCTACATTCATCACTTCCATCATGCTGATGGCAAATGCACCTGTACCGATGACCAAGGGAAACGCGATAACCCCAGCTAACATCCCTAACTTTCGAATAAAGGGGGAAAATACAAATATCATGGTTAACATGGTAAAAAAACCAGATATCGCAAAAAATTGCCCGATAAAAGTGGCGAGATCGTTTCCTACCGGAAATTGTAGGCTTGCGTAACGATAGAATGTAACATCTAAAAAATAGTAGACAAAGATAAAAGCCATATAATTAAAGATAATCAGTTGTACATAAGGAATGCCTAAAACCGTCAACATATTCCCACTCTTGTCCTCCATTTCCTGGTGGGTGCTTGCCTTGTTGAGGGTATCTTTATATCGTAGTCTGGTTAAGTGGATGACCCCTATAACACCCATTACAGAGGCGGCTGCGACCAATAATAAATCTTCTAATTACATCACTTGTCGTAAGAGGACAATAGAATGGTCCGCCGACCATTTCTGCAAAAAACTCGCCTGACTTTGCAAGACCTACCAAAGGTTTGCTTTGTCTTACATTAAGTAGACGAGATAGCAGGGCAATGAACTGTAGGCTAAACAACATGTAGACGATTTCGAAGAATAAAGGCAAGGCGAAGATAAGTGCACTTGAGGGGCTTTCCTCAAGAAAATATCAGACAATTAATAAGCCGACCAAAATTGTAGCAAGTAATGCGTAAATGTATGCTCGGACCGAAAATGCCTGAGTGATTCGTTCTATAGCTAGGGTTAAAAGCGTACCGCCGATGGCCAGCATAATAGCTATGATGGCAAGTTGATCGGAGGCAAAGTATTGCAAAAATAAAGTAAAAGCTGATCCGCGGATAACACCAATAGCAAGTCAAGACAGAAACATGTTGCCAAATAACAGGGCCATCAAAGGTCGCTCAACAGGTCGAATACCTAGTCGAGTTAGCGCGTCTCCCATTCTGCTTCTATTCATCATGGCAAACAGTCTATAGTTGCACTAGGTAAAGTGCTACTCTCACACTAAAGAATAAGTTGTAGATATAATGTCTAATCCTTCTGTAGGTTCGATAATAGGTTCGGAAACAACACCACTCAGAGTCGCCATCATCGGGTCAGGCCCTGCCGGATTCTATACCGTTAGTAATTTGCTAAAACAACGCGATATGCATATTTCCATGGATATGTTCGAACGGCTACCCACACCTTTTGGTTTGGTCCGCGCTGGGGTCGCCCCTGATCATCAAAAGTATAAGTCTGTAACCAATGTCTACAATAAGAGCGCGCAGCATGATAATTTCCGTTTCTTCGGAAATGTGAGTTACGGAGAGCATCTGAATCTAGATGACTTAAAACGCCACTATCATCAAATTGTTTTTACAACCGGTGCGCAATCAGATCGCAGCTTAGGAATACCAGGGGAGGATCTTGCCGGCAGTCATTCTGCTACCGATTTTGTTGCCTGGTACAACGGTCATCCTGACTATGTTGATTGTCAATTCGATCTTAGCCAGGAGAATGTGGTCATTGTCGGTTTAGGCAATGTTGCTGTGGATGTTGCCCGCATACTTTGTAAGACAGATAGTGAATTAAAACATACTGATATTGCAGATTATGCCCTAGATGCACTAAAACTGAGTAAAGTGAAAAATGTATACATTCTTGGACGAAGAGGTCCTGCCCAAGCTGCCTTTACGCCTCCAGAAATTAAAGAAATGGGTGAATTAGAGGATGCGGACATTTCTGTTTCATATGATGAGGCACATATTGATGAAACCAGTCGCGCAGCCCTTGAAGAATCAGGTGATAAGGCTTCAAAAAAGAATGTTGCCATTATAGAGGGGTATGGTGAATGGCATGTCCATGAGAAAAGCAAACAATTGACTATTCGGTTTTTAGTATCGCCAACTGAACTAGTTGGGAATGCAGAAGGACAAGTTTGCAGTATTAAACTCGTCAAGAATGAAACCTATATGGACAAAAATGGCGGGATAAAGGCGAGGTCAAATGGCGAGGAAGAGGTGCTATCGACAGGATTGGTTTTTCGCTCCGTTGGTTATCGGGGTGTGCCCTTGCCAGAGATCCCTTTTAATGAAACTGACGGCGTCATTTATAACTGTGAGGGACGAATTACCGACGCAGATGCTAAGGTGCAGAAAGGTCTATATGTTGCCGGATGGATTAAACGCGGACCGACGGGTGTCATAGGGACAAATAAGACAGATGCACAAGAAACCGTTGCGCGTATGGTTGAGGATGTAAAGTCAGGAAATATACTGAATCCCGACAGTCCATCGAAGGCGGCCCTTTTTGATTTTGTATTTTCAAAACAGCCCGATGCAGTGACCTATGATGATTGGACACAAATAGATCAGAAAGAAATAGAAAATGGCATTGAAGCTGATCGCCCCCGCGTCAAATTTACGGTGCTTAGTGATATGTTAAATGTGCTAGAACGCTAGCGGCCCGCTCACTGGTATAGACTTTATGCGGCTCCTACATTAACTTATTTCCAATCTTTTCGAGGGGTGACAATGGGGAAACGACGTTCAAATTGATCAAATAGATCCTTTAATATCACCATGGCATTAAGGTCACCTTCGATTTCAAGTGCACCAGAGTCCAACAATGTCATTACATCAGTTAATCCCATCATCATCTTTTTGAAGTTTAGAGCTGTAACCATCAAAGTGGCATCGGGTGAGGCATGCAATCTGCCAGGGAAAGCATGCAATACAGCATTCTCAATCGATAATAATGTCTC
>JBLHIH010000189.1:0-6477 GCA_047616645.1 Flavobacterium sp.
GTCCAACAACTGGATTACACCGTCATCATGGGCACAACTGTTTTCTACGGTGCATTTTTGGTCTTCATGGTGATTATAGTCGATATTTTATATGGCTTCATTGATCCCAGAGTCAGGCTTAAATAAGGCGTGCAAATGAACTCATTCAATCCTTCAAAAGAAGACTTTAAGCTTGTTGATATACAGGATAAGAGCGACAAAATTACCCGCCCTTCTCTCTCTTATTGGCAAGACGCTTGGCTAAGATTAAAGAAGAATACAAGAGCTATTATTTCTCTTTATATCATTATCGGTCTAGCGCTTTTTACATTAGTCGGACCATTTGTTTGGCAAACTGACCCAGCCTTACAAGACTTGAACCAAATTTCTCAAACACCCTCTCTCCCTAAAAAAGCCATAGTTGTTGGGCCTTACAAACGATGGAAGGGCATTGTACTGAACGATTTCCCTGCGGAACCCTCCGAATACTTAGACTTCCTACCTGCCCCAGCAAAGCTGAGCGTGGTGAAATCAGCAACGACTCAGAGAGTACTATTAAGCTGGGATCCTGTCGTTGGCGCTGGCGGTTATAACATCTATCGAAATCAACGTTTGCCAGAAGGAATAAATGACTTAGGTCTCCCCCTTGGTTCGACGCTAGGCGGTAATGAGGTCAGCTACGAAGATCGACTGAATTTGGAATCAAGAGAATATTATTACTCTCTTGTAACAACAGATGGGTATGAAGAATCCGATGCTTACACTACCCTAGCCGTAAGTCCTCAGTTAACAATAGAACTAAAGGAAGCAATTTCTCGAGGACTCCTAGATAAATCAACGCAGGAAATCGATACCGAAATCAGCTTAGAATTTCACCCAATGGGTACAGACTATTTGGGACGAGACATGCTCGCACGGCTCATGCAAGGCGCTAGAGTGTCTTTGTTTATTGGGATTTGCGCACCATTTTTGTTTGTATTATTTGGTATTTTTTATGGAGGAAGTGCTGGCTATTTTGGCGGCAAGTTAGATGTTTTCCTTATGCGTTTTGCTGATTTTGTTGTCGCCCTTCCCTTTTTGCTTTTTATCATTCTCTTTAAAATTGGTTTTGGAATAGGACCGGGAGAAAGTGGCGTCTTACCTATGTTAATTGCCCTTGTTCTTCTTGGTTGGCCATCAACCGCCCGCCTTGTTAGAGGCCAAGTACTGCAAATCCGGGAACAGGGGTATATTGAAGCCGCAAAGCTCCTTGGCGCCAAAAGCAATTACCTTATCATTAGGCACATCATTCCCAATACGATGGGCGTGATCTTAGTGACATTAACATTTGCTGTACCCGCGGCAATATTTACGGAGGCTTTCTTATCCTTTATTGGTATGGGCGTTGCGCCACCCACTCCGTCCTGGGGATCAATGTGCAATGAGGGCGTCAAGACCATGTTAAGCCATCCACATGAGCTTATCTTTCCCGCCTTGTTTATTAGTATTACAGTGCTCGCATTTAATTTACTAGGTGACGGTTTGACAGAGGCACTTGACTCACGAATGCGGTCAAGGGAGTAAGTCATGCAAGACATCATACTCGAAGTAGAGGACCTTACAGTTGAATTTTCAACTTACGGCGGGATAGTTAAAGCCGTTCGCGGTGTAAGCTTCTCTGTCGAACGCGGCAAGACTTTGGCCATCGTCGGCGAATCCGGCTGCGGGAAATCGGTTTCTGTTCAGTCAATTATGGGTTTAATCCCCATGCCGCCAGGAAGAATAACAAAAGGTAGTGCCAAGATTAACGGCAGTGAAATAATAGGTTTGTCTGCTAAAGAAGCGAATAAATACCGGGGTGTGGAAATCGCAATGATTTTCCAGGACCCCATGACTTCCTTGAACCCCACCATGACCATTGGTGATCAAATATCTGAAACCCTCATGGTCCACAGGGGATTAAGTTATAGGGAAGCCTCCAAAAAAGCGGTTGAACTGCTCGCAAAAACACACATTCCAGAAGCAGAAAAGAGAGCCAAACAATACCCCTTTGAATATTCAGGCGGCATGTTACAAAGGGCAATGATTGCTCAGAGTCTCGCATGTAATCCAACCATACTCATCGCAGATGAGCCGACGACAGCATTAGACGTAACGATCCAAGCTCAAATTTTGGAACTCATGTCCGAGCTACAAGAAAGTGAGGGTATGTCTATCGTACTCATCACCCACGATCTTGCAGTGGTTGCAAAAATGGCAGACAGAGTGGCCGTAATGTACGCAGGGCAAGTTGTCGAAATGGGAGACGTTGATGAAATATTCTACGAATCATCGCACCCCTATACCCTAGGGTTAAAAGAGGCGATGCCTTCAAATAAAAAAGATCGAGCAAAGAAATTGACCCCTATCGCGGGTAGTCCACCAGATCTATTCGCACCTCCAATTGGCTGTGGCTATTTTGCTCGCTGCCCTTATGCCATGGCGGTGTGTGAAAAAAACATGCCCGAGGAATTTATACTCGTAAAAGAAGGCGTAAAAGACAGCGCTACAGATAATAGCGACCACTATTCTCGTTGTTGGTTACAACATGCCGATTCTCCTGCCGTAGAAGAATTGCATCAAGGGGGGAAGGTATGACGCTGGTAAGGACAGACAAGCTTAAAAAATATTTTGAAATCGGCCCGCGACAACTTCTCCATGCGGTAGATGGTGTATCTCTGGAAATAGCAGAAAATGAAATACTCGGACTCGTCGGAGAAAGTGGATCTGGAAAATCTACCCTAGGTAAAACACTAATTGGCCTACTACCCAATAGTGGCGGCGCAAGTTTTTACAAAGATGAAGCACTGCCTGCTAAATTTACCCCAGCAGATCATTTGAAGTATTCTCGAGACCTACAGATGATTTTCCAAGACCCATATTCATCTTTAAACCCTAGAATGACAGTATTAGATATCGTTGGAGAAGGCTTACAAATCCAAGGTCAACATACAAATAAACAAATCAAGGAAGAAGTCGCCAGTTGGCTTACACAAGTGGGGCTTAATTCAGATCATATGTCTCGCTATCCACACGAATTTTCCGGTGGACAGCGCCAAAGAATCGGCATAGCAAGAGCCATGATTATTCGCCCAAAATTTGTCGTATGTGACGAGCCCATATCGGCACTGGACGTTTCCGTTCAAGCTCAAGTAATAAACTTACTTGACGAGCTGAAACAGTCTATGGGGCTTACTTTGCTGTTTATTGCACACGATCTTTCTATGGTGCGTTACGTTTCAGATAGAATGGCGGTAATGTATCTTGGCGCTTTAGTTGAGAGCGGCCCCTCGGACGAAGTATTTTTTAATCCACAGCATCCTTATACACAATTGCTAATCGACTCTAATCCCGAGCCGGACCCGAGAGCTGAAAGAGAACGTGCGTATATTCCAATCCAAGGGGAAATAAGCTCCCCGATTAACGTGAAACCATCCTGTAGATTTGCCAGTAGATGCCCGAAAGCAATGGATATTTGTCGCAATACGACACCTCTTGTTCATCATGTAAGTGATGAGCATAGCGTCGCTTGTCATTTATTTAATTAGTTAGTTCCCGACCATAAATAGGTGATTTAGTAAGACTTCTCAACCATGCGTCGTAGAGATTCTTCCTGACTTAACTCATGGACGTCTTCGCGTTTTATCCACTTAAGATCATGAGATTCTTCACTGACAATATAGTTACTATCAGCAGCTTGTATCAAAAAGCGACAATCGTAATGGTAATGTGCAGCCTCCTTTCCTCGAGCTGGAATTTTATGTATATCGATGTCATATATTCCAGACTGAGCAAAAACGAGTTTCTCCAAACCTGACTCTTCTCTTGCTTCCTTCATCGCGACATTGGCAATATCCGAATCTCCATCAGCGTGCCCACCCAGTTGCACCCAGATATTTAGCTTCCTATGATGCGTCAGTAAAACATGGGATCTATCCGCATTTAGGATCCAAGCCGAGCCTGTAAGATGTCCACAAGACAACTCACGATGAAAACAAGATTCGTTTTCTTGAACAAAATCAAAGATGTTATCGATCGTATCCATTTCATTTGGGAAACGCATTTTATAATCGGAAATGAGATCCAGAATTTGTTTTCTATGCATCGTTCTTCTTCAATAAAGGCTTAAATAAAATAAACTAGGAAATTTCCTGAGCACGTCCCACCCCTCGATTCGATTGTTCATCGAACAAGTCAACCAACTGATCCGTCATAGCGTCACCCAACTGTTCAGCATCGGTTATGGTAACTGCCCGACGGTAATGGTGTGTGACGTCGTGTCCAATTCCAATCGCAACCAACTCAACCGGACTCTGGTTTTCGATTTGATCAATGGCATACTTCAAATGTTGCTCAAGGTAGTTACTGGGATTCACAAGCAGGGTGCTGTTATCAACGGGCAAACCATCAGAAATTACCATTAATATTTTCCTGTCTTCAGTACGTCCGACAATTCTATTGTGCGCCCAAAGTAGCGCTTCTCCGTCAACGTTTTCTTTGAGAAGTTCTTCTCGCATCATCAACCCTAAATTACGCCTTGATCTACGCCAGGGCATATCAGCTGATTTGTAGATTATGTGGCGGAGATCATTTAGTCGCCCAGGTTGAACAGGTTTACCTTGCTGCAACCACATCTCTCTCGATTGGCCGCCCCGCCAAGCACGGGTAGTGAAGCCTAAAATTTCAACTTTTACGGAACACCGCTCTAAAGTTTGGCCTAAAATATCAGCACACATTGCCGCGATGGTAATTGACCGACCGCGCATAGAACCCGAACTATCAATCAGTAAAGACACAACGGTATCCTTAAAACTGGTATCTTTTTCTTGTTTAAATGCCAAGGGCTGAAAGGGATCTAGAATGACATTCGTGAGCCTTGATGTATCCAAGAGCCCTTCTTCTAGGTCAAAATTCCAAGTTCTATTTTGTTTTGCCATCAGCTTTCGTTGTAAGCGATTGGCTAATTTACTGATAACAACTTGAGAGCTTTGTAAGTGCTTATCTAATACGCCTCTTAGACGATCAAGTTCAGCAGGTTCGCACATTTCGCCTGCAACTATCGTTTCATCAAAGAGATTGGTATATGCCTTATATTGACTCTCTTTTGGTCGAAGCCAGTTCGGATTCATCAAGGCATCGGGAGGTCCTCCCGCTTCATCTTGATCTCCATCTGCATCCGCCATATCCATCGCATCAGCATCCATAGGGACATCCCCATCTAGGGTTTCCGCCATGTCAGAATCGCCGGACATGTCTTGATCCGAAGACTCATCACCTGCTTCAGAATCCATTTCCTGCTCTTGGTTTTCTTGATCCTCGGCGTCTCCTTCAGCGGCTTCTTCACCCCATTCGTCAGCCAAACCTAAGTCAACTATCATCTGACGAGAAACTCGGGAAAATGCCTCTTGATCAAATTTAAGTTCATCGAGTTGAGCGGTGCGACTACCAATCTGAGATTCAATATGATCTCGCCACAAACCTAATATATGATCTGCCGTAGGTGGCAGCGGCAAACCTAATTTTTCACGAACATACAGCCCGACAGCTGTACCAAGGGGCGCGTCATGTTGTTCAAGGATGTCCCCATAACCCTGTTCGAAGCAATTTTGCTCCAATTCTGCAGCCAAATTGTCTCCAACCCCTTTCATAAGATACGCGCCAATGGATGCGACACGAGCATCTTCAACACAATCGTAAACATCTTGTGCCAATCCAGATTGAGGACGTACTTCACGATGCTTTGCAGCATCATGAAATCTCATTTTGAGCGCAAAGTTATCAGACGTCCCACGCAGTACTGCTAGTTGCTCTGCTGTTAAACCATTTTCTGGAAGTGGTACCCGCGCACGATTTCCCTGTAAATAAGCCTTGCCACGACCAAAACTAACATCTAGCTCATCGTTACCGGATATCGCCTTCATCGTTGATGTGACGGCTTGTTTAAAGAGATCTATTGATTCTGACAAGTTGTTCCCTACATCCGGGCAATTAAATGACCAGATACCTTATTAAGAAAGCATACGCCTTAAGCTAAAACGATCTTGGAGCTAGATTCAGGCAATTCCTCACCCATGCATCTTTGATAATACTCAGCAACAATTGAGCGCTCGGTTTCGTCACACTTATTTAAAAAGGTGAGTCTAAAAGCAAAACCTAAGTCATTAAATATCTGTGCATTTTCGGCCCACATGATGACAGTACGTGGAGACATAACAATCGATATATCACCATTAATAAATCCTTGCCTTGTCAAATCTGCAACAGAAACCATGTTTGAAAGACGGCTCCTATCTAGCTTTGGCAATTTCGCAGCAACGATGTCCGTCTCATTTTCGTGAGGCAAATAGTTTAATGTCGAAACGATATTCCACCTATCCATCTGACCTTGATTGATTTGTTGCGTACCGTGATATAAACCACTCGGATCACCAAGACCAATGGTATTGGTCGTTGCAAATAGGCGAAATGATGGATGGGGAC
>JBLHIH010000190.1:0-6151 GCA_047616645.1 Flavobacterium sp.
TGTATTAAATATAGGCGTAAGGTAGGAGAACCCCCCCAATTTTGGCAAACAGACTGGCGGGAAAAATTTTGGAGAATGGTTAGTATATTGACGGTTAGAGAAAAAGGTGGTTTATTCTACTTATACTGCGGTCGTAAGCAAGCATGAAATGCAGTCAATGCCTTCTTGACCTCTCTCGATCCCGCTAAGTGTGGAATCGAGTTATCGGCACTTAATACAAGATCGAAATCACCTCCATGGAGATCAAAGCAATCTCTCATGTCACAGACTTCAAAATTTAAAACAAGGTCTCGCGCTTCCGCCTCTTGTCTTGCACGCGCTATTGCCCCATCTGACAGATCAGACGCTGTGACCGAACAACCAAGGCCTGCAAGCCCTAATGCCTGAGTACCTATCCCGCAGGATACGTCCAGCACCCTTATCGGCGGCCGGGCTAATACGGCTTCTGCAGCTGCATAGAGCGACGCCGACTGATCATGAATCGCCTTGTCCCAATCGGGATAAATGAGGTGATAAACTGATTCGATCTCGTTATACATTTTTCTGTCAGATCACAACAAAAGATCTGATGAAAACCGTAAATATAACGGCATGGGTATTTTAGGCATTGTTCAATTCCTTAATTTTTCTGCGCAATTTAAGCTGCGCTTCGGCAATTGTTTGAGTGCTAAATCAATTATTCTATATTCTCATCGTACTGTGGACTTTGATCGCCGACAACAAACCATTTGGAAACAGACTTGCAGTAAATGTGATAGTTGGGCTCAGGTATATGACCCTCAGTGACAGATCCTAATCTTAATCTAATTTTATCAGGCAAGTCTGTCCTTTGGCTGTACATTGGACTTCCGCACGTGCGGCAAAAAACACGCATTTTATTAGGCGACGAAAAATATGACGTAAGATTTTGTGCCCCCTTGGTCCATTCAAAATTCGATAGGTCAACAGGTGCGTTGGTTGCAAATGGTGTTCCCTGTGCTAATTTACATTGCTTACAGTGACATATTGCGACCTCTTTTATTTCAGCAGCGTACTGATATTGAACGCGCCCACAAAGACAAGCGCCTTTAATCATAAGTTCTCACTGAGCTCCGGGGCGCTTCGCCTCTCCTGCAAGTCTTTTAGCCTTACTTTTATCTGCTTTTTCTGTTTTCTTATTCTTCTTCCGCTCATTTTTTTCAGTGACGATCTTGATTGCCTCAAGCTTTGTTAGATTTGGGTGTTTAGCGATTAGCTCATCAGCCTTTTCATCAATCTTACTCATTGTGAACCTCATTATTTGTCAGTTTAGCAACTAGCAGTGTTTACCTGCTAGGGGAAAGCCTATCTAAGCGGCATAGTAACCGTGGGTGTTGTGTTGCGCAATCATGCAAGCAATGCACGGGCATAAATAATGCCTTACTAGCCCCAGCGTTGAACTGCATCTACAGAATCAAATTTCCCAGTATTCATACGTTTTTTTTCTCATCAAACTCACCACCTCTACTACGGATTTGTATTCAGAGGAAATTAGATGCTCACTGTGACTCTCGATGACCGATTCAAATTGAGGTTGCATTCGTTCAATTTTGCCCACGCTGACATGTTTAGAAGTCCTAGACGATGCTCTGCTCTTAGCCGATTCTAAGGATGTATGCAGAAGTAAGTAGTCAAAAGCGCCTAAGGATTGCAATAGTAGCGGAAAGACCTATGGCCCGATCACGCCTTCTAAAATGACTTGGCAGCCCCCTTTTCTATAAATATTTGCCGCTTCACAGTAAGCAGAAATGACCGTTTCATTCTGAGATCGGGCGGCTGTAGAAGGATTAATGGGGTCACTCAAATATTCGAAAAAATGATCGGTTTCTATCAAGACACTATTAGGAATAGCTTCGGCAAGAAGCTTTGAAGCGGAGGTCTTTCCTGATCCCGGACATCCACCAATCACTATCGTTTGCATTGAGACTCCTAAGGGCGATCTTTGTCTCGCATTATCCTTTTTCATTTATTGCTATCAACTTGTAGCCAAGATAAGCCATAGGGAGATATGCAGCAATCAGATCCATTACATTAAACCAAATTGGCGAGGGTAAATTCATTACCATAGAGATGCCGCCAGCAAGAAATATTAAACTAATGACAAGCGCGATGGGCAATTTGTGAGTGGCAGCTACTTTAGCTGCGAGAATTGCACCGGCTAAGGTCCCTAATGAATGTTCAAGGAAAGGAAAAAGAAAATGTATTGGCTCAAAAAGCGTCATCGCTTTCGAAAGCCCCTCCATTGTTGAAACGGGTGGAGGCACTAACTCAGCCCCTAATGATATTAAGCCCATATTGACTACGCCACCAAAAAAAGACCACCTACTATTGCAATAAAATTTAAAAGAATGGGATTCATTTCACTTTCTCCTTTTGAAACTTACAACATCAACTACATAAAATTTCATGTCTATCGTCGTGCTAGATCTACTAACTTTGCGAGACTAAATGTTGCGCAAACATCGTTTGTAAGTCATTAGCCATCATTGAAAAATCTCTTGATTTAAGAATTTCGATCGCACATTCAGCAGTACACAAACACCCCTCTCTTTGGTTGCGCCTTAGATTATAGGCAGAGGGCTTGTTTGTAAGTATTTCAATCGTTGGTGACCCTTTTAGATAGGGGCTCCGATTATATATTTTCTGAGCTTCTTGCCATGTACCATCAATAATAATGTAGTTTTGATAATCAGGTACTTCAGACACAGACTGACTAGCAATCGATGGGTACAGTAAAGCAATAGAACCCTCGGAAATATTTTTCAATAGCACAGGATCTGGTATAACTCGATCCCAAACGACAAGGTGTGCCTTTTCACCCAGCACATCAACAACCAACGATCCTGTATTCGTTTTTTTATTTAGCTCTCTTTGATGAGTTAAAAGAAAGATGTTCATAACTTTAACAAAAAAATTAACACCCAAATTAATCAAACAATAAGTGCTGAATTTGATGACTTTTTTATAAACCGATTAATGATAACACCTGATTTATATTCTCGAGATCCTCGACTGATTTGTCATGCTCTATGCGGCCACCAACGAGAATGAAATTATAACCAAGCTCACTGCAAGCAAGCTTATCCCATAATGCATCACCAAAATACGTTAGCTGATGATGTGATTTAACATTTGCTTTACCCATCGCGATCTTCATGATTTCGGTTCGTGAATAATGGTCATTTGATGATGCCAATGGGATCCCTGATACTTCAATACCAGCGGATTCTAGCTTTAACATCGCAGTTTCTTTCCAACCACCGGTCGCAATAGATAAGCCAACAGAATCTAGTTCTTTAAGCTTGGTGATAAATGCATTTGCACCAGGGATTTCTGATACTGGATTTTGAGACAAATGATCTTTGACCTTCTTGATAAAGTAAGCTTTTACCTCTTGGTGAATTTCTTCATGATCACTATGGATATTTTTCCGCTCTAAATGTTCACTTAGTATCCCCGAATCTGTTACATGACGATATCCATTCCAGTTTGAATCGATATCGTGACCAAGAATTTGTGAAACAGCTGCTATAAAACACTGCTCATCGAATTCATACGATTTAACCAATGTTCCATCGACATCAAACATAACATGGTGCAATATTTTTTCCTTAAGCCGGTTAAAATAAGGCTAAACCTTAAAGCCCGAAGCGAGTTTGCGAGCGACTTAAATGATCAGCTTTAACAGCAACTTAAGTGTCCCTCTTTGACTGTTCTTTATCAAAGGAATACCCGGCTAGCTTATCCAGTTTTTGTACTAGCTGCACGCCTTCTGCATCTAGGCAATCGGACCTTACCTTAGCGTAAGTAAAAGGGCTAAATAAATTTTTTCGCGTATAGAAAAAATAAACAAAAATTCCCCACATATTAAGAGCGATACATAGAATAAGAATTTCGGGTCGAATAAGTTGACTGAACATAGTGAACATCGCTATCTGTAACCAGAATTCAGGTTTGGTAACGAGAATGATTAAAGCTAGTCTACCTGGTAGCAGGCTAGACCAAATTATTGGCATGAGTATCCCTAAGCTAACAAAGATTAGCTCAAGTTCAAATCGAGTAATCTGACCCTCTAGAAGACCATTAAGCGCGACAAAGCCGAGTAGAAAGCAAATCCCTGCGTGCATTTTATGACCAATTTTATGAGTCATTCTGACGTAACCATTGGTTTGACCCTTTATGGTCATCCATGGCTTGGGCGTCTCCAAAAAGTCGTCGAAGAGCTCATACGCCCCTATTCCTAAATATAAAACCGCTTCTATCCATAGGATAATTTCTAAGTTAAAGGGTAAAACATAAAATTCAATAGGTGACAGCAATATTCAATTCTCCTTGGCTTAACTCAAGACAAATTACGACAAAGACCTCAATAGGATGACGTGTTAGCGTTAGGATGCCTTGGCTTGTTAGGGCTTTCTTGGCGTAGCAACAATACACCCAACCAAATGAACCAAACAATCTGGGTAACGCCAAATATTTCAGTGAATATATCGTCAGGATAAATGGTTGCAATACCCGCTGCTCCAACAATCAGCCCAAGATAGTTAAGCAATCGTGAAAACTCCCAAGCTTGCAAAGCGACTACGCTAACGATGAGAACCCAAAGGCCGCCAACCAATTCATTTCCCCCACCAATGCTTTCTGTTAGCAAGGAAATGATTACCCATACATCAAGTGCTTTTTCGGGGCTAGATTCCATTACACCAATTGCATAAGCCAACCCAGCATTTGAGATCATGCCACTCGCGATCACCAAGCCTACCCAGATAACACCAAATAAAGATCCTAATGTAATTGCAGGATTATTCATGTGTTTTAATCGTTCGTGTAAACCGACGACTAGAACAGCAAGAAAAACACCAAATACTACGTACATTAAAAAAACCATTGATGAAAATACGAAATGATTTTCTGCTAGGTAAGACATTTTTTCTGTTGGGTTGCCCGCATGAGGGTATGACCAAAAAGCGCCGAAATAAATAAAAGCAACGATATAGATAAGTGCTTCAGAAATTGCTGAAATCCCAGCCACTTTTTGTAGATTTTTCATTCCCTTAAACTCCCATTTCTTGTGATACGTCGCCCATAGATAAGGTTAGAGCACTTGATGCGTAGGCCTCTCATACGCTAAACACAATGCTTATATTAGAGCTCTTTTTGGTAGATTGAGACATCTTCACCGTTATACACGACTATTTCTTTCTTGCTCCAGCCTGCTCGCAATAACAAGCCGTGGGCTCGGGCAGTGCCAGAATATAGCTTTGTCACTTCCATGTCAGCCGCCAGCTTCTCAATTGCCGTCAGTAGGCTAGCACCTACACCACGGTTACGGAAATCTTTTGTTACGAAGCCCGCAAGCTACCCATGGCCCGAGATGTGAATGCGTGGTTATCGAGTCAGTTTTTAAAGCCATAAGGCCACACAGGACACTATCAAAATAAGCTGTACACTTTGGCGACCATCGCGATTCTTGCGGCGATTCCCTCTGTCTCATGGAGAAGGAGAGTTTGCTGGTTTTTACGGTTTAATAAGATCACGAATAGTTGATCGATTAAACCATATCGAAAACCAATGTGTAGTAGCAGTTGAATAGCAGAAGGCGGGCATAAGCTGGGTCGAATGCTGACAATATTCATCAGGTTTCTCTGACAATAACTGCAGAAGTTGTCCACGGTAGGGATAGGAGCCTCATCGGATACTTATTGTACATCCAGAAGTGTGTGCACCCCGAAGTGTGTCCCCCCCGGTATTGTTGTCAACTGAAGCGTTCCGCCAATGGTCAAAGCCTGAGGTAAAATATGAGCGTCACCGGCCTGAGGCATCACTGCTGTATCAGATTATTGAGCAGCATTGGCCGCAATTTCAGGCAGCGTTAGCGCGTCAGAGCAAACATCTGCCTAAATTCGTCATGCAGGAATTTGAGGAATATCTACAATGCGGTAGGCTGGAACATGGCTTTCTGCGGGTCCGATGTGAGTCGTGTCATGACGAAAAACCAGTGGCCTATAGCTGCAAGAGACGAGGCTTCTGTCCAAGCTGTGGTGCGAGGCGCATGGCGGATAGCGCGGCACACTTAGTCGATGAGATATTACCAGACAAACCGATTAGACAGTGGGTGCTAAGTGTGCCATTC
>JBLHIH010000191.1:0-6060 GCA_047616645.1 Flavobacterium sp.
TTTGTACATACTTGTAAACCAAGTGTCGCCACCTGTTTCTGGTAGTTTTCGTGCAACCAAGATAGATCCTAATGCAGGTTCTTGATCATATGAGTGGTCGGTATGCCAACCACCGCCGATGTTAGTGGTTTCTTCAGGTTCCTTTGAAACCATCGCAATCTGCGGGTGATTCTTATGGGCGGTGAAAAATCGATTCACATTGATATCACCAAAACCCTCGGCAAACTTTATATGTTCTTCTTCAGTGATGTTTTGATCTCTAAAGAATACCAGACCGTTTTCAGCAAATGCCCCTTTGATCTCATTCAGCTCATTGTCAGCTAATGCTGCTAGATCGACATCTAGAATTTCTACTCCAACACCTTCGAGCTCCATTATCTTCATATCGATCTCCGTTTATTTATCAATGTTACAATTTCTTCGCTCGTACCACTCCTTTGGGCTAAATCATTATGCATTCTACTTTGTATAATGCGAAGTGAATTCTCGCCTCGAATTTCTCTTCAAAGCTTCACAGGAAAACTTTCCTTTTTGTGTATGCTTGACCTAATTTGAAATTCAATTATTACTGGTTACAATCGACATATTATTTGGCTTTTGCGTTAAGCCCTATAGACCTGGGAGAGAAACTAATTGAAGAAACGTATAGCAGAGATTATTCGACAATATTCAGCGCAAGGGATTCATCGAACAGGTACCGATGTTGATAGAGAAAATGCCGAGTGGTTAAAAAAGAAGTTTGATTCACTAGGCGTTGATACTGAATTCAATTGCTTCGCTTTCAAGCGAATCGTAAACAGTGATACAGCACTAATAATCGGCACTAAACGGATTAATGCAGAGCCTCTGTATGACAGTAGCTATACGGATGTTATGGGTCTACAAGGCACCTTGGGTAAGCTGGGTAGCAAGGCGGATTTCGGCGTCATTATGTCCCCCCCACAGCATGAATCTGAACAAGGCAGAATGATTCATAAGGCGCGATTAGAGGGTAAGCACAAAGCAATTATTATCTGTACACCGGCGCAAATGCCATCGGGGATTACGACTATGAATGCTGAGAATTTTACTCAGCCCTTTGGCCCTCCGGTTATTCAAATTTCAAACGCTGATTGGCAAAGTGTTCAGTCTGCGATAAAGGATACAAGTACTGCAACATTGATTGCTAATTGCAAACTGGTCGATGCAGAGGCGATTAATGTCTGTGCTACGGTAAGGGGAAGTGACGAGCGTCTCGCACCATTAGTCATTATGACACCGAGAAGTGGATGGTGGTCTTGTGCCTCGGAACGTGGTGGTGGTATAGCTTGTCTGTTAGAGATAATGCGAGAAGTTAAACGACAAGGTAGGCAAAGAGATGTAATTTTTACGGCAAATACGGGCCATGAGTTAAGTCATATTGGTTTGGACCATTATTTAGCTCACAATAGCTCGCTCATTGCTGACGCCTATATGTGGATCCATCTTGGTGCGAACTTCGCTGCGAAGTATACGCGGGGAATTCGAACGCAATTTTCGAGTGAATCAGCTAAGGGCCTTGTCTCCAAAATTCTTGATAAATATCAACTACAACCCGTATCAGAAACGCCTATTGGTCATAGGCCATTTGGCGAGGCAAGAAACATCCACGATCACAAAGGCAATTACATTTCACTCCTTGGTGGAAATGCGCTCTTTCATCATCCGAACGATGTTTGGCCCGAATCGGTCGATCTTGATACCACGGCAAAATGGACTGAGGCCTATGTAGACATTGCCTTGTCGCTCGCGCAATAAGGCCTGTTCTTATCTTCTATTTAAATACAGGTTCTCGTTTCTGAAGATTCGCCATCACAGCTTCAACTTGATTGGGGAAACCAATTAACTTGTCCTGCTCAACAGACTCTGCCAATAGAATATCGGCAGCACTTTGAAAAGGTGCATTATTTAATAGTCGTTTGGATGCACGAATAGCTTCAGGGTTTTTACTGGCGATTTCCGCTGCGACCTTAAGTGCTTCGGCGATTGGGTCGTCACAAACTCGGGTAATAAGCCCCAATTCTTTTGCTTCCTCTGCAAGGATGACTTTATTTGTGTAAGTGAGTTCTCTGGCGACGTCATCACCTAACAATTTCTGCAAGAAAGGTGTTGCGCCCATATCAGGAACCAAGCCCCATTTCATTTCCATGATGGAAATTTTGGTGCCAGGTGCGGCATAACGCATATCAGCCCCAACGCTGATTTGACAACCGCCACCATAAGCAACGCCGTGCATGGCGACGATGACAGGGACTGGCACTTCACGCCAAACCCAGCTCGAAAACTGTGGTCGATTGGCTAAGCCATGTGTTCTTTTTTCTAAGCGCCCTGGGATATCCTTCTTTTTGGTTGGTTTTGAGCCACTATCACTTGCCATGCCTTCAAAGTTTCCCATGTCTAGCCCTGCGCAAAACGCGCGACCTTCTCCAGAGAGCACAACAGCACGAATATTCTCATCGTTTTTTAGTTGTTCGCCTGCTGCGATAATGCCTTCAAACATAGCATCATCAAGTGCGTTCATTTTATCCGGACGATTTAGTTTTACGTGGGCTACATGATCTTGGATATCGATAATGACTCTTTGTTCGCTGTCGCTCATAGGGTTCTCCAAAGTGTGATTAATATAATTAAACGGCTTAATAGTGTCAATGTACAGTGTAGAAACTAATCATCGTTCTGGTGAATAGGCGATAAAAAGGGGTGCGAAATTGAATTGTGCTAGAGCAATGGGGCTCAAGCAATGGAGCGTAGGCGCTCACTTAAAGAGATCTGACCATCGGATATTCCATGCCACGTGATTTCCAAGTATTCATAGAGATGGCAGTTGGATAGGGATAGTCGAAAGAAAATCGTGCGTAGACATCCATGGTATTGTACGGGTGTTAGCACTTTTTTTTGTACTCAATATCTTCGCTGCCAGTGATGCTTCTATTTTGTTCATCCAGTTCAACTTCAATTGTATAGCTTACTTTTTGTTGCCAGTATTGCGGGCTCTGAGCACCAGATGCTGTTCTATATTTCGTCCATCGCAAACTGTACTTGATTGCGACCATTCTCCTTGGCTTGATACAAAGCGCGATCAGCGCGGGTAAAGGCACTTTCTAGAATATCCTTGGCTTTAAAGTTCGAGATACCAATTAATACTGTCAAGCTGAGCGTCTTCTTTTTCCAGCTTATGGGATTGTGCTCTATGGTTTCCCGTAAGTTGTCCATGAGCTGTACCGCTTGATCTCTATCTGTCTCCGGTAGCAATATGACAAATTCCTCACCGCCATAGCGGGCAACAAAGTCAGTGCCTCTCAAACTTGTTTCTAATAGACTTGATAGTTGGCGAAGCACTTCATCTCCAGCAGAGTGGCCGTAGTTATCATTCACTGCCTTGAATAAGTCGATATCGCAGACGGCCAAACAGAGAGGGCGACCATAACGTTGCCATCGCTGGACTTCCTTTGCTGCAGTTTCTTCATAGGCTTCTCGATTGGGTAGACTGGTTAGATTGTCTGTTAGGGCTCGATGACGTTGTTCAGCAACCCGAAGCTCAATATTCTGGCCTTGTAGCTCAAGCGTCTTGGCACGACTCACGAGGGCTTCTAATTGCTCAGATAATTGAGATTGAATGTTCGCTCCCTGACTTTGTCTGCCTTCAACCAAGGTCATCATTTGATCGAGGCTTTGATTAATACAGGCTTTGAGTGTGGAAAGATCAGTTTCTGCCATGACATTGGCTCGCATGTCGAAAGCTGATTGCTTCATGGCTGTGCCAAAGTCTTGACTCTCTGCAATCTCCTCCTCAAGTAGAGAGGTAGAAATATTAAGCCCAGCTGTGGCTTCTTGTAGTCTCTCGTTCATTTGGGCCAGATAGCGCTTCATCTCAAGCTGATCTGAACTGATTGTTGCCAGGACCACGTCAGTTACCAATTGGATGGCCTGATCCATATTTTCGACAGTGAGCCCAGATTCAAGAACCTTGCTTGCTGTTACAAAGTGGTCTTGCATTTCCCGTTTAGGTTTGATTTTTTGGAGCAGTCTTTTTAAGTAATCCGAGATGGTGTCAAGCGATAGGGAATGGCCCTTATCAAGTGAAGATGGGTCTTGGGAAGATGGGTCTTGCGCGGCATCATTTATACCAAACCAGCATTTTAGAATACCGTTGCTTGATTTGAATTGTTTCAGTGCGCGAGTGTGAATATCGGACAAACTACCCAAATTGTCCGCGACATTGGCAAGCTTGAGAGGTTTCCTCGCAATAACTTTTTTGAGTTCATTTAGTTCTTTTTGCAATTCGCGATGCTGCACTAAGCCTTGCACCTGCTTTGCCAGAGTGGACATCTGCTGGCTGATGCTATTCTGCTGTTTTTTTCTATCTTTGAGGGATTTGTCGAGCTGACATTCGAGGGCTTCTACTACCAGTGCTAAATCGACGTTCTTAATGGAATCTTGTCGGACAATACCGCGCATTGCGAGCAATTTGTCGTCCGCTTTTGTATCCAGATCACGACCAAACTGAATCAAATGGATGATGGCATCCATGAGCAAACTTTGTTTCCGCTTATGGCGAGTTTGTTGCTTCTCCTGCTGTTCCAATAAATCTTGATAGCGCCGTTTCCAGTCAAGGCTGGAGGTGTTTCTAGCTGTATTCATGTTTGTATTACGTATACGTGCTTGTCTTTCAGTATAGTTCGCTTAAAAGGGTTTGCTTGACCTTCAGCAATTATCTAGATCCAGTCTTTAACTATTCTTCAAGACCGAAAACTTGTGCCTAGGCTAGCGTTGATCCGGTTGGTCGCTTGCATTTCGCGGGATGTTTTCTACATTATGGATATTGCAGCGCAGAGGTTGACTTTCTTTTGTGTGAGTGTGGTTATGAGCCTTTGGATTGTGAGTATGGCACTCATGCAGTAAGCTGAAGCATTTTCAGGTGAAGGAATGAAAGTTACTCGATTATCGGCACCTTTGGGCGCCGTTGTTAGCGGGTTAGATATCAAGACGATTGATAACAGGGTTTGGCAAGAGTTGACTGAAATATTTAACGAGTACCATGTTTTAGTTTTTCCACAGCAAACCCTAACACCTGCAGATCACATGGTATTTGCAGAGCGTTGGGGTAAGTTAATTAAGTTTCCTTATGGTGGCTTAAAAAATTATCCTAATATTATCGAACTAAAGAATCGCGGAAAGTCTGGTGACGTAAACCAGCATTGGCATTCAGATATGACTTACAATCAATCCCCGCCGATGTTCACAATGTTATATGCCCATGCTGCTCCGGAATTTGGTGGAGACACTGCTTTTTCGAACCAACACCTCGCCTACGAAGGTTTATCAGAGGGAATAAAACAAAATTTTAAGGATGTGACTGCCCTACATAGTGCCGCTGGCCTTGCGAGACTTTATGGGAAAAATGTTGAAGAAGCTGCCTCTGCTACCCACCCTGTTTTTAGAAGGCATGATGAGACTGGCAGGCTCGCGCTTTATGTTTGTAGCGCATTTACAGAACGTTTTACTGACTGGTCGAAGGAAGAAAGTAAGCCTCTGCTTGAATATCTCTATAAACATGCGACGTCAATGGAGTATCAAGCCCGCCATAAGTGGCAGGCTGGAGATCTCGTCATGTGGGATAACCGTTCGGTCTTACATTATGCGGTGCATGATCATGGTGGCGACGAGCGAATCATTCATCGACTTCAAGTAGAAGGTAAATCTACGCTCTGATCATCCCGTCCAGAACGTCATTCCAGCCAGCGCGCGTTCGAAGATTGCGCGCTTAAAGTTGCCCTGATAGGAGTTTACAAAAGTATGAGTTCAATCCCTAATGAGTTTGATCCAGCGTACATTGCGTCGAGGTCTGCACCAGCATTACAAATGTACCATGCCGAGGTAACGTCGCAAGAACCCATGAAGTCTGTGTTAGAAAGCAATCCAGAGATTTACTTTGTGCAGCCCAAACGCGGCAGGGATTGGGGCAATTGGGAGTTTAAACCGGGATCATATTACGATACCACCACGGGCGCTAAACACGCTTACTGGCAGGACAAGGATTTA
>JBLHIH010000192.1:0-6010 GCA_047616645.1 Flavobacterium sp.
TTACCCCTTCTTGATACATCCAGTCGATTTCGCTTTGTGTACCAAGGAAAATGCTACGTAATACCAGTGACAAAACTCGCTCTGGATAAGCTTCAGCATAGACCAAACTTAACATCGAACCAAACCCTCCACCAAAAAGCATCCATTTGTCTATTTCCAGGAACTCCCGGATTTGCTCCAGGTCTGCAATAATGGCTTGTGTATTATTTTCAGCAATCTCGCTATGGGGAGTTGATCGACCTGCACCACGTTGATCAAATAATATAATGCGGTATTTTTCAGGGTTAAAAAAACAACGACTATCAAATTCACAACCAGAACCAGGACCGCCATGCACAAATAGGACAGGAATGCCCTCTGGCGTGCCACTCTCATCCACATAAAGCTGATGCTTAACCTTATCACCTACCTCAACATTATGGCGAGCATAGGGCTTTATTTCAGGATATAGAGGTAACACAAATAGGCCTTCCTAGATTGGTCTTTTTTAGGTGCTTTTTTTTAAGTGCTGCGTTTCAGTCAATGCTCACGTATATTTTATGCAACTTTCTCGCGACTTGCTCGCTTTCTATCATTTTCTGTCAAAAATTTCTTACGGATACGAATACTCTTTGGTGTGACTTCAACCAACTCGTCATCACTAATAAATTCTATTGCTTGTTCCAAAGTGTGCCTTACAGGGGGAACCAATGTGACGGCCTCATCAGTACCAGAGGCACGAACATTGGTCAATTGCTTCCCCCTTAGAGGGTTAACCACAAGATCATTACCCCGTGAGTGTAGTCCAACCACCTGCCCTTCATAAACTTCCTGATTCGGATCAATAAACATACGACCCCGAGATTGCAGGTTGAACAGTCCAAACGCCAAACTCTTACCCGTTGCCATACTCACAAGTACGCCATTACTTCTCACACCGATATCTTGTGTCACCACGTTATCATAATGAGAAAAGGTACTTGTCATGATGCCTGTACCAGAGGTCATCGTTAAATATTCTGATCGAAAGCCTATCAAAGAACGACTGGGAGAAACATATTCCAATCTGACTCGACCCTTACCGTCGGGTACTAGATTTTTTAGCGAGCCCTTTCGATTGCCCATTTCTTCCATCACGCTGCCTTGATGTTTGTCTTCGACATCTAGCAAAACGTCTTCAAATGGTTCTTGTTTCTTACCGTTAACTTCCCTGATGATAACCTCAGGTCGAGAAACGCCGAGTTCAAAACCTTCTCTGCGCATATTTTCAATTAATATCGCGAGGTGTAATTCACCACGACCAGAAACTTTAAATTTATCAGCTGAATTCGTTTCTTCGACGCGTAAAGCGACGTTGTGAATTAATTCTCTGTCAAGACGCTCGCGGATATTTCGGCTGGTAACAAACTTTCCTTCTTTGCCCGCAAATGGTGAGTTATTCACCTGAAAAGTCATCGATATTGTAGGTTCATCAACAACAAGCGCAGGAAGTGCTGCAATATGATTTGGATCACATAGCGTATCGGAGATAAATAATGGACTAACGCCGGTGATACAAACAATATCTCCCGCTCCCGCCTCGTCCACTTCTTTTCTCTCCAATCCTTCATAGCCCATTAGTTGTAAAAGTTTACCCTTACGATTATCACCCTCCTCTGTCGTAACAACTATTTGGGCTCCTTTTCTAATTTTGCCTTGCTGAATTCGGCCAACACCGATGACACCAACATAAGAATTGTAATCTAGAGCAGAGATTTGCATTTGAAAAGGTGCGTCTATATCGACGTCAGGTGCGGGTACATGCTCTAGAATCGCCTGCATAAGACAACTCATATCATCCTCGATCGCGTCCATAGAGAGACCCGCCCTACCTTCAATCGCTGAACCATATATGACAGGGAAATCGAGTTGCTCTTCCGTTGCGCCGAGTTGATCGAAGAGTTCAAATACCTCATCTACCACCCAATCTGGTCTAGCGCCATCTCGATCAATTTTGTTGACAAGTAATATTGGGTTCAGTCCATTCGCAAAAGCTTTAGTAGTCACAAATCGAGTTTGAGGCATAGGACCGTCAACAGCATCAACAACAAGAAGCACAGAATCTACCATGGAGAGGATCCGCTCTACCTCACCGCCGAAATCAGCATGGCCCGGCGTATCCACAATATTAATACGGTGACCTTCCCATTCTACCGCAGTATTTTTTGCAAGAATGGTAATACCACGCTCTTTCTCAATTTCATTTGAATCCATTAAACGCTCAACTTGATCCTCACCGCGCTGCAAGGCTCCAGCTTGTTGAAGCAGTTTGTCGATCAAAGTGGTTTTACCATGATCGACATGGGCAATAATGGCAATATTTCTGAGTTTGCTGACAAGATTGGTAGACATGAACGCTCCTAATAGACGACGCGGGATTATACATATCCAAAGCAAGTATTAAAGTGATAAGAGAGCTTAGCGAGTAATTAGCTGAATAATTGCTAAAATACAGTATAATTCGCGCCTTTTTTACGCCGCAAGAGCTACCAAGAGCCAAAAATGACAAATAATCCCCGAAAAGCAGTCTCCCTCATTTCAGGAGGTCTTGATTCCATGCTGGCCACAAAGATTATACAAGATCAGGGCATTCATGTTGAAGGTATCAACTTCTATACTGGGTTCTGTGTCGAGGGACATACCCACGCCATTAGGAAAAAAGACAAAGAAAAAGAAAAAAGAAACAACGCCTTGTGGGTTGCGGAACAATTGGGCATCAAATTACACATTATCGACGTGATAGATGAGTACAAAGATGTCCTGCTAAATCCAAAACATGGTTACGGGCAAAACTTAAATCCTTGCCTAGACTGTAAAATTTTTATGGTCAACAAGGCCCAAGCTTGGGCATGGATGGAAGAAAACCAATTTGATTTCATTATTACCGGCGAAGTCATCGGGCAGAGACCTAAATCCCAACGTAAGGCAACGATGCCGATTATCGCAAGAGAATCAGGTGCAGACGACCGCCTCCTTCGGCCGCTTTGCGCCAAGAACCTTCCTCAAACCCTCCCAGAGCGTGAAGGTTGGGTGAACAGGGAAAAGTTGATGGGCTTCCACGGTAGAAATAGAAAGCCTCAGATGGCACTGGCTGCAGAGCTAGGCTTTACTGAATATTCCCAACCGGCGGGCGGTTGCTGCTTTCTAACCGACAAATCTTATTCGAACAAATTGGGAGATTTGTGGCGCTCCCGTGGAACGCGTGAATATGACCTTGATGATATAATGCTATTAAAAGTAGGCCGCCATTTGCGACCCGCACCAAACTTCAAAGTCATTGTTAGTCGTGAAGAAGGAGAAGGTAATTACCTAAAAGGGTACAAGAACGATTTTATAACCTTGGAAACGCACTCTCATAAGGGGCCCCTGACGCTAATTGACGGTGACCCAACCGACGAAGACATAAAAACAGCTGCTAGAATAATGGCCAGATATGGACAGGGTCGAGATGCTAACAAAGTAGAAGTGAGCATGCGCCGCACCAATGGAGAGATCTCAAGCTTTGAAGTAAGCCCAATGCGTGCTGCAGACATTTTGCCAGCTTGGCATGTCTAGGTATGGCTCACTTCGAACTCAATACACATAGACTGCTTTGTCCATTGCCGGTTATTCGAACCCAAGACAAAATTAAAACCCTCGATATTGGCGATACCCTCACTGTGGTATCAACTGACCCCGGTGCACTCAGTGATATACCGACGTGGTGCCGGATAAATCAGCACGAAATACTTAATTCAGAAATTATCGATAACGACGTGTTCATTACTATTTTAGTAAAGTAAAAAATTCTATTTCTCTCTCATGTAAATATCGACTTATCGCACCATAATAGAGCGAATAACTTAGCAAGGCACCATTATGGTGCTCTTTGGCGTCGCGTGCTTAAAACGCACCCCCGTGAATTAAGGGTTTAACTTTAATTGGCGATGGCATATTCTTTGCACTTGATATTTGCAGAGAGCATCGATAGAGCGCTGATAGGGTGCCTTTGCACATAACCATTGCCACCATTAATTGCTCAACAAGATACTAATACCGCTTACCTGGAGGACCACCAATGTCTGAAAAGACGCTACAACTTATAAAAGATCACGATGCCAAATGGGTGGATCTTCGATTCACTGACTCACGAGGCAAGGAACAGCACGTTACCAATATTGCTCGAAAAATTGACGAGGATTTTTTTGAAAACGGTGCGATGTTTGACGGCTCCTCCATCTCAGGCTGGAAAGCCATTAATGAATCAGACATGATTCTTATGCCTGATGATGAAACTGCGGTACTAGATCCATTTACTGAAGAGACTACGATTAATTTACGTTGCGATATTGTTGAGCCAACTACTCTGCAGGGTTATGACAGAGATCCTCGCTCCATCGCATTGCGTGCAGAGGCCTACCTAAATTCCACAGGTATTGGCGATACCATTTACTGCGGTCCAGAACCAGAATTCTTCGTATTTGATGACGTTAAATACAAGAGTGATATGAGCGGTTCAATGTACAAAATTGAAAGCGAAGAAGCTGCATGGATGAGCGATCACGCATTCGAAGGTGGCAACATGGGTCACAGACCCGGCGTGAAAGGGGGATATTTTCCGGTACCACCTGTCGATTCTCTTCTCGATATTAGAAACTCCATGTGTTCTGCAATGGAAGCCATGGGGCTCGATGTTGACCTTCACCACCACGAAGTCGGCACAGCTGGACAATGTGAAATTGGCGTTAACTTCAACACATTAACCAAGAAAGCAGACGAAGTTCAAATCTATAAATATTGTGTCTTAAATGTGGCACATGCCTACGGTAAAACGGCAACATTCATGCCTAAACCACTGGTAGGAGACAATGGTAATGGTATGCACCTCCACCAATCCATTTGGAAGGACGGCGTCAACCTATTTGCAGGCGATGGTTACGGAAATTTATCTCAAGAAGCACTCTGGTATATCGGCGGAATCATTAAGCATGCTAGAGCCATTAATGCTTTCTCCAACGCATCAACAAACTCTTATAAGCGACTTGTGCCTGGATATGAAGCACCATTAATGCTCGTATTTTCTGCCCGTAATCGTTCAGCCTCTATCCGTATTCCTTATGTGCAAGGTGGCAGCCCTAAAGGGGTAAGAGTAGAAGTGCGCTTTGGAGATCCCACAGCAAACCCTTACCTTATGTTCTCGGCTATGATGATGGCAGGCCTTGACGGTATCAAAAACAAAATTGAACCTATCGGCCCACTAGACAAGGATCTTTACGACTTGCCTGCTGAAGAGCTAAAGGATATTCCAACTGTATGTTCTTCTTTAGAAATGGCACTTGATGCATTAGATGCGGACAGAGAATTCTTAACAGAAGGGGGTGTTTTTACAAACTCCATGATCGATGGTTACATCCAGTTGAAGATGGAAGAAGTCACCATATTAAATTCGACCACACACCCTATCGAGTTTGATATGTACTACAGCGTGTAAGATGAACACCTTCAAGCACATGAATTAAGCCCCGTTTGGGGCTTTTTTTTATCTCTTTTTTCCCAGAGTCATGACACAATATCAAACATACTGGATTGATTGACGATTGTTACGAGATTAGATCATGGGACCAAATCAACTCACCTCACCGTTTTTTCTAATCACCGCCTTTCTTATGGCTGTCTTATTTGTGGCTTCTACTGATTTAATGGCAGCAGAAGAAGGTAAGATCTACCGTTCTCGCGATGCTAATGGCAACGTCATTTTCTCGGATAAGGCAAAGGCGTCTGCAGATAAAATAGAGGTCGCAGAACCCATGACTTACCAGGCACCAAAAATAACGCAAAAGCTTTCACCGCCAATAGGCCAGGATATAGACAGTTTCTCTTACCTTTCTATTACTATTACGAGTCCTAAAATTGACGAAGCCATCCGCAGCAATAATGGCGCATTGACCGTTTCTTTTACCGTGAAGCCACCGCTACAATCGGGCCATAGCGTTCAACTCATTCTGGATGGAAA
>JBLHIH010000193.1:0-6001 GCA_047616645.1 Flavobacterium sp.
GCATTGTCGGCGGCAAAAAACTGGGGTGAAGGCAATACTCGCATGATTGGACGGCCAGGCGAAACCCTAGCTAGACCTTCAGCAGCCTTTGTTAACGGTATGCAGGTCCATGCGCTGGAATGGGATGGGTTGCATGAACCATCGGTTGTTATAGCGATGTGCGTACCTATAAGTGCCGTAATGGCAGAAATTGATCATCGTCATGTTGGTGGGAAATCTTTGATTTTGGCCACAGTTATTGCTATTGAAGTAGCTGTCTTTTTTGGTGGAAATACCACGGCAGGGCCGCGTTTTTTTCGGCCTTCTATTGCTGGTGGTATGGGGGCCACAGCGGCTTTAGCTGTTTTAAGAGGCTTCAAAAAAGAACAAGTTATTCATGCGCTTGGCTTAGCCCATAGCCAAACGGCTGGAACTATGCAGGCGCACTGGGAAGGCTCAATGGCACTGCCTATGCAAATTGGTAATGCCGCACGCATGGCACATTTATCTGTCGATATGATTGACGCAGGAATGACTGGGCCAGTTGATTTTATTGATGGACGGTTTGGTTTTTTTAAATTGTTTGAATCCGTTGATGGTATTGGTGTTCTACTCAATAACCTGGGAAAACCTTTCAAAATTACCGAGATGGCGCACAAACCTTATCCGGCAGGGCGAGCCACGCAAGCAACCTTAACGATGATTCGGCAGCTTCGCGATGAGAGTGAGTTTACAACAAGCGCTATTAAAAGAGTCAGAATTTATGCACCGCCGCTAGTAATTTTTCTTGTCGGCCGGCCGCCCTCCACTGAGATGACTCCGTCCTATGCTCGGCTTTGTTTGCGTTTTGTCGCACCACTAATGTTGATCGACGGCGATATTGACCCAAGACGCTATGTTGCCGACATGTTTTCCAATGCCGAGATCTGCGCCCTCGGAGAAAAAATAGACATACTGGCCGATGGCAACTCAGATAAAAATGCTCTGGGTCCGCAGCGTATGGAAATCGATCTGGCTGACGGTCGGACATTAAATGCAAGCTGCATTGACCCGCTCGGATCACCCGCTAACCCTTTATCGAAAATTGAGCGTGAGAATAAAATTCGCCTATGTTTTTCTTTGGGCCTCGAGCATGCTGATCCGCAAGAACTTATTGATCTTTGCAATAGTCTGGTCGAGTTGGAGGACTGCAAAGCATTGGTCGATATCGTTTCCATATCTATCTAAAAGGGAGTAAAGAATGCCGTTAAGCAGACAAGAACTTATCGATATCTCTGTGTGTTATTTCGAAGGTTGTAACGATCACAATTTGACCCAAATAATGGATACGTTTTCCGCTGACTGTTTGATGAGGTTTCCAGCGGCTACCTTTATCTATAAAGGGAAAGCGGCACTTGAACTTCATTTTAAGGATTTTCTCGGAACCTTTAAGACAGTTGAATTTCAAGACTATACCCATATTTCAGATTCTGAAAGCCAGTCCATTTTGTCCTACTTCGAGGTCAAACTAATGGATCACTATGGCGGCGAGGTTAGAATGAAAAACTGCAATATTTTTCATCTTGATGAAGCTGGATTGTTTAAAGAAATTATTATCTACAATAGTGGTGCATTGAGCGCCGGTTTTCGTGATGGCAGTGAATAAAAACACTTGAAATTCGAAATAGGAGAATCATAGTATGAGTAAAATTGTTGTATTGTTTAATGTGAAAGAAGGTGTGGATCTTGAAGTATACGAAAACTGGGCTCGAACTACAGACATGCCTACAGTAAATAACCTAGCATCGATCGATAATTTTGATGTCCTAAGAATGACCTCGATATTAGGTTCAGATCAGGCGCCTCCCTACCAATATATTGAAGTTTTAGATGTTAATGACTTGGATGTTTTTGGAGTAGAAACCAGCACAGAAGTCATGAAGAAAGTTGCTAATGCGTTTCAGGCGTTTGCCGATGCACCATTATTTATTGTTACCGAACATATTTGAGGGAAGATTAAATGGCGATTTATAAAGAACTGAAGGGGCAGGTTGCAGTGGTGACCGGTGCAGGTCGGCACAAGGGTTTGGGCGAGGCCATGGCAAGGCGATTGGCATCAGAAGGCGTGAAAGTCGTGATTACGGATATTGGCACTGCTGCGGGTGAACATATGCCGGAAAGTGCTATTGGTACAGTCAATGAAATGAATGAAATCGTTAAGGAAATTCGCCAAGCTGGCGGAGAAGCCAGTAGTTTTGTTTGCAATGTTCTTAATCCTGAAGAGGTTGAAGCGGCGGCAAAATTTGCTGTTGACACCTATGGTAGTTTGGATATTTGGGTCAATAATGCAGGCATTGGTTACCTGATGAAATCTATTCTTGAGATGCCAGTTGATGAATGGGATTCGGTTTTAGGCGTTAACCTGCGCGGTGTTTTCTGCGGTATTAAATATGCAGCGATTGAGATGGTGAAGCTGGGTAAGCGGGGGAGAATTATCAATATTGGCAGTCAGGCCTCGAAATCAGCTTTTGCTCATGCCAGTGCATATACCTCTTCAAAACATGGCATGGTAGGTTTAACTCGCGTAGCGGCCATGGAGTTGGGTGAACATGGCATCAATGTAAATACGATTTGTCCTAATCACATTACGACAGCCTTGGGTGCTTGGCAGAATGATCATTTTTCCGATGTGACGGGTAAAGGTTACGATAATTATATGGACGATATGCGCGCTCGAATTCCATTGGGGCGTCCAGGGTTGCAGGAAGATATTGCAAAGGCCTGTGCTTTTCTTTGTTCGGAGCAAGCCAATTATATTACCGGTGAGTGTATGAATGTATCGGGTGGTGAGGAATATCATTGACGGTATGGCTAAAATTGAAATTATTATATAACAACTATCTTCGCTGAGCGTTTATTTGATAAAGGAGGTGTAAGTTTGGAAACGATGATGTAGAACATCAGTGGATTAATGTCATTTATAGCTAATGCGGACTAGAGGCTATTGATATAAAAGCCAAACCATCGGGCAACACTTTCAAGCTATGTTGCCTCAATGAGTTTTGCGGGGTTAGAGTGGTAACTGGAAAAGGTGTTATAGCTATAACAATCAACTTGACGCCATAATTATGGTACCGTAACTCTATGTTACTTGGCTGCTTTCCTCTTTTTGTAACGAACGTATCACTGTTTATTGGGTGGTTCAGTTCAGTGTTTCGATGCGTGCACGCTAAGTTTACGCGCGACAAAATTTCTGCGCCTTCTATAGTACAGGAGATAGAAACATGCCCTTACTAGATGCAATCAAAGCTGAGTGGGACGTGGTCAAGGATGTCAAATCCAAAGAGCCTCTTTATCATAGACTCTATTCGCTATTAAAGACTTTCATCACTAATGGTACGGCAGAGTTTGGCAGTCAGATGCCTACTGAGCAACAGCTTTCTATTGTTTTTGATGTCTCACGTATTACTGTGAAGCGAGCGATGGGTGATTTAGCTGATGAAAACCTTATTGATCGGCGTCGTGGCAGGGGTTCACATGTAATTTATCATTATCAGCCAGAGCCCGTGAAGGCGCCCTTAGTGGAAATGCTTGAAAATCTGGCGACGATGAGCAAACACAGTACCGTTAAGGTGATATCGATTGAAAAGTTAATTTCTCCAGCCACTGTCCGCGAAGCGCTAAATCTTGGGTCTAATGGCAAAGCTATAAAAGTTGTTAGGGTTCGCAGTAACGAATATGGTAATCCATACGCATATTATGTGAGCTGGACTTTACCGCAACGGTCTGGCTTCACCAAGGGCAATATTGAGAAAAAGACACGCTTGTCTATTTTGAAAGAGAATGGTGTTAGGATTACGCGTGTGGAGCAAACCCTTGGGGCCGAAAACGCTGGATTTGATGTGGCGGCGCAGTTGGGTATACCAGTAGACACTGCTTTATTGTCGTTGAATCGTCATTCTTTTGATGAAAAAGGCGTGCTGATCGATATTCTTATAGGCTTGTACAATCCCAAGTTGTTCACCTATAAAATAGTTCTTGGCCTCGACTAACTAGTAGGCTACTTCTTTCTGCCAAGCGGATACTCTCGATCCTTTGATGTAGTTACCTTTCTGGTGTGAATAATCCTTCACAGACTGTTTTCTATTTATGCCACCGTTAAAGATAATAATGGAATTCCCGTTGTTATTCCGGCCTTGCCGCTAGTATGACTGGCGATGGGTGCGATTGACCGCCGATCTGGCTAGTCAGTAATACGGGAAGCTAATCTTTATATAATAAGCGCTTGCAAGCAATTATACTATTGTTATAACATTGTATTTATAGGCTCTTGGTCGCAAAATTTCCATGGAGATATATTAGTTTGTTAATTGCATCTTAAGGAGATAGTTTAATGTCAGGACACGCGATTACGTCGTTGAAAGAGTCAATGCCTATCATTTACAGTAACGAAGGTGTTTGGGAAGGGTGGTATCGTCATTTCGATATTAATGGTAATAAAATTGATGAGCACAGGTCCCGCTTATTATGCCGCTTCCCTGATGAAAATACTTACCATCAGACAAACCTATATTTTTGGGAAGATGGCAGAACTGAATTTAGAGATTTCCCAAGCCGTGTTGAAGGTAATAAATTGGTTTTCTATACTTTGATTGATGGATGGGCAGCGGAGGTTCCTCTAGATACCTTCAATAGAACCACTATGTTGAACTGGACTCGCAAAGATGATCCAGGCCTTTACCTATATGAAATGATACAGGTCAGTGATTGCAGGAAGTATCGCGCGAGGGTATGGCAGTGGTTTAAAGCTGGTCATTTGATCAAGCGTACCTTAGTTGATGAAACATTTGTGACCCGAGACTGGGCTAGTTACGAAGATAATTATGAGCCCCCCACATTTAGTTGAGTTGCATTCCTTATTCCCTATGGGTACTTAAACGATAACTATTAATAGACCAGTTGTGGAGAGATTATGGCTCTTGTAGATGTTGGTGATGTTGAGATTTACACTGAAATTCACGGTAGTGGACCCAATCTTTTATTGGTAGCTGGTCTGGGTGGGCGTCACGAGTTCTGGAAGCAGCAGGTGCCATTTTTGTCCCAGTATTTTCGTGTAATATTACATGACCACCGTGGCGTTGGTCGCAGTACTCGGGATAAGCTGGTAGTGGGTGCCGAACATATGGCAGATGATCTGATCCTGTTAATGGATGCGCTGGATATTGAACAGGCTCACTTATTAGGTCATTCAACAGGCGGAGCGATTGGACAACATATTGCATTAAAGGCACCGGAGCGCATAGACAAGTTAGTGCTTAGCAGCAGTTGGGCTGGGCCAGACCCTTACCTTGTCCAATTATTCAACGCTCGTCGTCAGGTGCTGATCAATTGCGGTCCGGCTGCATATATTACTATGGGCACTTATTTGGCTACACCATCGTGGCATTTGCGCAATCAAATGAAATCACCACGCTCGTTTCTGGAGGAGAGAATTGAAGCATTCCCTGGACTAGAGGTTGAGCTGAGCCGATTGGCGGCAGTACAGGCTCATGACTTACGTTCAAGTGTTCATAATATTACTCATAACACCCTCGCTATCGGTGCTAAGGACGATCAGATAACGCCATTTAGTTTTACTGAGGAACTGGCAGAAAAAATACCTAATTCCACGTTAATCATGCTGCAACATGGTGGCCATTTTGCGCCAATGACAGTTTATAAGGAATACAATAAAGCGATCATGACGTTTTTAAGTCGAATCGAAACATAAGCCGCTAGGAAAAAATCAAGATAAACTCATCCAAACTGACAGGATCATCAATAGTTGAAGGCACCAAATAGGCCTCACCTTGAGCTACTTGACGAATAACTTTCCGAAGTATTTTGCCCGAGCGTGTTTTAGGCAGACGCGAAACCACGTGCAGTTGCTTGAAGCACGCGATGGCGCCTATTTCGTTTCTAACTAAAGATACCACTTCAGCATTCAATTCAGCCGCTGATAAACTGACACCGTCTTTCAAAATAGCGAAGCCTATTGGTAGTT
>JBLHIH010000194.1:0-5974 GCA_047616645.1 Flavobacterium sp.
AACTGAGACATTTCTTTGAGGTGGATAGATACTTTGTCGTAATTGCATCTCTCAGTGCACTGGTGCAGGACAATGTTATTAGCGCTGACATAGTGACTAAGGCGTTGAAAAAATTCAATATTGATCCGGAAAAAATAGATCCGAGTATTTCCTAGGAGACGAAATGAAAGAACAGGTTTTGGTTCCTGATGTTGGGGGCGCGGAAGAAGTTGAAGTGATAGAGATATTGGTCTCTACTGGAGATACAGTTGATTTTGATGATTCTTTGGTTGTCTTGGAATCAGACAAAGCCAGTATGGAAATTCCTTCGCCTATTAGCGGCAAGATTGTCAGTATTAACGTTAAGTTAGGTGACAAGGTCGATGAAGGTGCACTGATTCTTGAGCTTGAAGTTGAAAGCCCCGGCCAAAGTCCAAGTCAGAATGAACCAAAGGAGGAAATCACAGAGGCGGTTTCTGAAACACAGCAAGAAAAAGTGGCACTTCCGATACCATCCTCTATTGAAAAGACAGTATCGGTCCCGGATGTTGGGGAGGCGAAAGATATTCTGGTGACCGAGATACTGGTCAAGCCGGGAGATATTCTCAGTACTGAAGATTCTGTAGTCGTACTAGAGTCAGACAAAGCGAGTATGGAAATTCCGACCCCCTTTGCAGGTGAAGTACTTGAAGTCTTAATCAAGGAAGGTCAGGAAGTAAATGAAGGTGATGAAATAATCAGAATCAAAGCGGTGAGTGATGATTCACCTGTCGCAAAAGTTAAACAAGATCAAGCAAGTGAAGACAAAGCGACTATTCCTCCTAAGACGGCAGTTCAAGAGAAGAGCACTTCAGATAAGCCCTCTTTAGATAAGAAAGCATCAAGTTCTTCTTCAGTCCACGCAGGTCCCGCTGTTAGAAAACAAGCAAGACAATATGGCGTAGATCTATCTGATATAAAAGGAACAGGGCGAAGCGGTCGGGTGCTTAAAGAAGATATTCAGGAATATGTGAAACTACAATTGTCTTCTCCTGCGACTCAAAAAAATGAAGGTAGTGGTATACCTGCCATTCCAGTGATTGATTTTTCTCGTTTTGGGGAAATAGAACTAGCGCCTTTAAGTCGAATTAAAAAAGCGACAGCCAAAAACCTGCATAGGTCATGGTTGAACGTACCCCATGTTACGCAATTTGATGAAGCAGATATTACTGAGCTTGAGGAATTTAGAAAAACACAGAATGTTGCACTGGCCAAAGAAGGGATAAAATTAACGCCCCTCGCATTTCTTGTTAAAGCCTGCGTGAATGCATTAATCAAGTTCCCCCAGTTTAATGCGTCTATCGAAGCGGATTATGGCAACTTGATATTGAAAAAATACTATAACATTGGTATTGCAGTAGAAACGCCCGATGGACTTGTTGTCCCTGTGTTAAAAGATGTCGACAAAAAGGGAATAATTCAGATTGGTAATGAATGTGGTGAACTTGCACGGCTTGCTCGAGATAAAAAATTGCCAATGGATGCGATGCAGGGTGCGACGTTTACCATATCTAGCTTAGGTGGAATCGGGGGTACTGCTTTTACACCGATCGTCAATGCGCCAGAAGTTGCCATTCTTGGTGTTTCTAAATCAAAAATGGCACCACAATGGAATGGGCAAGAATTTATCCCAAGAATGATGTTACCGCTTTCATTGTCTTATGATCATCGTGCGATAGACGGTGCTGAGGCGGCTCGGTTTAGTCTTCACTTAAGTCAGGTAATCACCGATGTTAGGCGAATGTTGCTTTAAGCGCTTTAAACGTCCTTCTGCCAAAGTACTTCTTCGATCTTGAGAACGTAGGCCGTATACCGTGCGGCAACAAATAGGTAATCAGAAAGCCGATTTAAATAACGCAGTGATTCGACATTAATGTTTTCTTCTCCCTGCAGGCTAACCAAATCCCTTTCCGCGCGCCTGCAAATACTACGACATAGGTGAAAGATGGCAATGAGCTTATGTCCACCCGGTAGAATGAAATTCTCTAAAGGATCGAGCTGAGCATTCATTTGATCAAGTGCTACTTCAAGTTTGCTTACATGACCTTCGTTAATAATTTCGAATCCCGGTATAGAAATTTCTCCGCCTAAATCAAAAATGCGATGCTGGTTGTACTCTAGGAATTTTTTTAGGACTGAAAGATCATCATGATTTACATCTCGAATCGCCTCGACACACAAACCAATATAGCTATTAAGCTCGTCAATGCTACCGATGGTTTTAATTCGGATATGATCTTTTCTAATCCGATTTCCATCGCCCAAGCCTGTTTCACCTAAATCGCCGGTGCGTGTATAAATTTTACTTAAACGTTTTCCCACATTAATATCCGATTATATGATGGTAAATTAAGCGCTTGTCAACTAAAGCGCTTTTCAAAAAACTACGGCGTTAGATGATGAACAAAGATAGTATCACTTTGGAATGCTGTTTCAGAGTTCTTCTGCGCAGATTCAATGAGTAATTGAGGATTAGGTGGGCCATTGTCTGCATGACTAGCACATAAGCTCATGGCAATGTTAGCAGGCAAAAATCCGGCTGCTGTCTGGTATCTTTTTAATCTTACTCCATCAAATATCCGCTTATAACAATCTGCCGTACAATGCTCGATGGTAGGTTGTAATAGAACCAGTGCAAATTCCCCTGGGCCATAGTAGGTGACGATATCCATGGGCCGAACAAGATGTTGAATTTTCTCTGATACGGAAACGATAAGCTCGTCCGCAATCTTTTCATCATACTGATCAATTGTTTCTTGGTAGTTGTGAACAGATACCAACAAGAAACAAACCGCGCCACCACGCGATTCGATTTGTCGAATAGCATCACGCAAACTCTGCTCTGCATATCGACGATTTCCAAGACCCGTTAATGGATCTAATAATTGACCCTTTTGTAGTATTTTATTTGATGTATTTAAATCGCTATTTAAAGCTTGAAGAGAATTGATTTGATGCGACAATCGGCAGCCAATGGCAACCATAAGAGACAGCTTGTCAATTTTGACGAAAGGTATATGTGCATCAATGCAACTCTCGTTTAAGTCTTCGTCAGAATTATCACCAATCAGAATAATATAGCTAAAGTGTTTACTTTCATCATCGATTTCTCGAATAGCCTCGGCTATCTCAAGTCCACTAAGATCCTCAGTATCTGCTTCGATAATAACAACATGGGCAGGTGCGGCTTCCAGTTTTTGAAGCCCATCTACACCACCTGAACAGTATTGCTTGTCCTCAAATCGGGATAACAAATCATCATAGATATCTGTCGATGTATCAGGCTTTTTAATGGTCACAATGGGTAGGTTATGCATATTATCTTTTTTTGCTCAAATCTCAGTCTACATCATCTATTGGTAAGCAGATGTGCTTAGAGATTTTTATCTGATACAGTCTAACTATTGTAGTGATTGTAAAGAAATAGAGGGGAAATGACATGCCATCTTTTGACACGGTTTCAGAAGTTGACCAATTTGAGATTACTAATGCTGTTGATCAAGCTAATAGAGAACTTAAAACGCGATATGACTTTAAAGGCGTCGACTCTCGTTTTGAACAAAATGATAGCGAAGTTGAATTAACCGCTGAGGCGGATATTCAATTGGATCAAATGCTCGATATACTTCGATCAAAACTCGTGAATCGCTCAATCGATGTAAGGGTAATGGAAGTGAAGGATATTCGCCCTCATGGAAAGTTATTGCACCAGACGGTCATAGTGCGGCAGGGTATTGAAATCGATCTTGCTCGAAAAATCGTCAAAATGATTAAGCAAGCGAAACTAAAAGTGCAAGCCGCTATTCAAGGTGAGAAAGTGCGTGTCACTGGCAAGAAAAGAGACGACTTACAGAAAGTCATGAACCTTTTACGTGAAAGTGATATCGACATGCCGCTTCAGTTTGATAACTTTCGGGAATGATAGTTGACTATACCCTCAGAAAAGCAAATCCCATCTTCTAAGCAAAAGTTTTCCTGGCGAGAAGTCATCACCGTTTATTCACAGACACGTGTGATAACGATGATATTTTTAGGCTTTGCCGGTGGGCTACCTTTTCTATTAGTATTCTCAACCCTCACCGCGTGGCTTCGTGATGATGGTGTCAGTCGCAGTGCTATTGGCTTTTTTGCCTGGGTAGGCATTACTTATTCTGTCAAAGTATTTTGGGCCCCGGTTGTTGATCGAATCGCTTTACCCTTTCTTACACAACGCTTGGGACAACGACGATCCTGGATTCTAATTGGCCAAGTGGGAATAGCTACTGGCCTAATCGGTATGATGTTAGTGGGCTCTGGACAGCTCTACCTTCTTTCGTTATTTGCATTTATGGTTGCCTTCTCCTCTGCGACTCAAGACATTGCCATTGACGCATATCGAATTGAAGCAATGGCAGAGCGATATCAAGGGGCAATGTCAGCGAGTTATATTTTTGGTTATAGAGTGGCCTTGTTAGTCGCCGGAGCAGGTGCCTTATATATTGCTGAATATCAAAACTGGTCAGTGGCTTATCTCACCATGGCCGCTTTGACGGGCGTCGGTATATTAACGGTGCTTATCATTCAAGAACCCGATGTAAATCGTAAAGTTTTTAAAGCACCTGTCATGGCAAACGGCGATCAAGCTTCTGGCTTTGTTGTCCTACGATCGTGGTTAGCCGATGCACTAGTAGGACCCTTTACCGATTTCTTCCAACGTAATGGAAACTTTGCGTTGATTATTCTACTTTTCATTGCCGTGTTTCGATTAAGCGATATTGCCATGGGCATTATGGCAAATCCTTTTTACTTAGACATGGGCTATTCAAAAACCGAGATAGCAAACGTCGCAAAAGTTTTCGGATTCTTTATGTCGATTTTGGGATCTGCTGTCTGCGGTATATTGGTTGTAAAGTGGAGCATCTTTCGATGCTTGTTTATTGGTGCTGTCGCCGTGGCATCAACAAATTTACTCTTTGCTGGTTTGTCTTTAATGACACCGGAACTGAGTTCATTGGCAGTCGTCATTAGTGCTGATAATTTGAGCGGGGGTTTTGCAGCCACAGCTTTTATTGCTTATTTATCTAGTCTAACAAATCGGTCTTACACAGCGACACAATATGCGCTCTTTAGCTCGCTCATGACATTACCGGGAAAGTTTATTAGCGGTTTTTCGGGGATGGTTGTAGACAGTGAGGGGTATTTTACTTTCTTTATTGCTGCTGCCGGCCTAGGTATTCCTGCGATATTGTTGGTGTGGGTATTAATACGAAGAGAACATGCTAAAGAAGCAATAGCTAATGATGCATAGGTTTAAGAGGGCTTGTTCTAATCAACTGGGCTGATCATGCCTCGTTGACGTATGCCGACGACATATGTGTAAATTTGTGTGGTAGAGATATCGTTATGCCCCATGGTTTCTTGAATACTCCTTAAGTCGACACCTTGTTCTAACAAACGGGTCGCGAAACTGTGACAAAAGGTATGACATCCAGCTTTCTTGATAGTGCATAAGGCAGGTAAACTGAACCCTTACCATCACTTAAGTCTTGTGAATGTTGGGCAGATACATAGTCAATTTGCATTCTTAGACTATCTTTTAGAGAAGTTGGTAATAAAGTGCGTCTAGATTTTGCGCCTATAGCATCGCGGACAACAATAAAGCCCTGCTTCATTTCGATGTTTTGTAATCTTAGTCTTGTGCATTCAGAAACGCTTAGACGGCTTCCGTACATAAGAGATGCCGCAATAGAATGAATGCCTTTAAGCTGCTCGATGACCCGCTTTGCTTCGTCATGGCTAAATACAGAAGGAAGTTGTTTTGGCTTCTGTGCGTAGCTAAATTTGAGTGTTCTGGAATGGCAAGGCTTTCCCGGACACTTTTCTAAGCAGCCTCTAGCCACTTTTGTTCATGATTGTAGGGCGACATATAGTTGTTGGATGAATGCTTCCTCTGACGATGATAGTACACTTCAATGTA
>JBLHIH010000195.1:0-5938 GCA_047616645.1 Flavobacterium sp.
TAGATCACGCCGCTGCAGCTTTGTTCCCCCAATATTCCCGGTCTCGACTTCAGCAATGGATAGAGGAAGGGAAATTGACTGTTGATGGCAAAGTATTGAAGGCGAAAACCAAAGTTTCACTAGGGGCTAAAATTGAAATATGTGCAAGCCCAGACAGTACCCACCATGAACCTGAGGAAATAGCCTTAAATATTGTTTTTGAGGATGAAAGTATCGCCGTGCTTAACAAGCCTTTAGGTTTGGTTGTGCACCCGGGAGCGGGGAATCAAACCGGTACACTACTAAATGCATTACTACACCATTTTCCTAGCCTCGAATCCGTACCTCGTGCAGGAATAGTTCATCGTCTTGATAAAAATACGACAGGGTTGATGGTTGTCGCAAAAACCTTAGAGAGTCAAAATCAACTTGTTAAACAATTGCAATCAAGAAAAGTGAAGAGAATTTATGAGGCGATTGTTTATGGAAAGGTTCCGCTGACCGGTAAAGTTGATGCGCCTATTGGGCGCCATCCTCAGACGCGTGTGAAGATGTCTGTCCAACCAAATGGTAAAGAAGCGATTACGCGTTATTCTCCATTGAGTGTTTTTAAGAGTCATACCCATTTAGAATTGTCACTGGAAACCGGTAGAACTCATCAAATTCGAGTTCATATGAGACATATCGGCCATTCGCTAGTGGGTGATCCAGCCTATGGAGGTACCTTTAAGATACCTGCGGACAGCCCAGATGAGCAGCTCGTGAATTGTCTGAGGAATTTCCCTCGCCAAGCGCTCCATGCTCGATGTTTGTCATTTGAACATCCCCAAAGCCAAGACATTGTTGAATTCGAGGTAGTCTTACCGGCAGATATGACGGATCTTCTATCCTTGTTGGAGCGCAATGAAAGCGGGTAAGTTCATAGAAATTCCAGATTGGAATCAACCCGAAAATATCAACATTGCTATTACAAGTCGCTGGGGAGGTGTTAGCGCCGCGCCCTTTGATGAATTCAATTTAGCGGGCCATGTAGGGGATGAGGATGTTTCAGTATTGCGTAATCGAAAGACCTTATGTGATCTTTTAGAACAGCGGCGATCGCCGATTTGGCTTCAACAAGTTCATTCAAAAAGAGTACTTAGTGTTGGTGATGCTGAAGACATTTTGTGTTTACCTAAAGCTGACGGCGCTTTTGCGGACCAAGTAGGCACGACGTTAGCTGTCATGACGGCAGATTGCATGCCCATATTAATGTGTAGTGATGATGGTCAAGAGTTTGCTGCCGTGCATGCAGGTTGGAGAGGCTTAGCCGCAGGCATAATAGAGAGTGCGTTTAATAAATTTCGATCACAGAACTTGAATGTCTATTTGGGTCCGGCAATAGGTCCTTGCCATTATGAGGTCGGACAAGAAGTAAAGGATAGCTTTCCGGTCTCCAAGGCATTCATTGCGTCTGAGAGAAATGGGCACTGGATGTTCGATATGTTTGGGGAGGCAGAGAATCAGTTTCAGAGCTTGGGGGTCAAAAAGGTTACCCGCAGTAAACACTGCACTTATTGTAATGGAAGTTTGTTTTCTTATCGCAGAGACGGTAAAACAGGTCGTTTTGCCTCTCTAATCTGGCGGGTTGACTAACCCGAGCAATTTTCTCGAATAATATTGCGGGCATCATCTTCTTTAAGCGATTTTTCTTCAGGGCTTAGCGTGCGATTCTGACCCTTTTCATCCGATATACGAACCCGACTAAACATTTCTAGTTTTGCTAGGTTGTTCTTGCCAATGCGGCAATTAGATTTTTTCTCTGAGGCTATTTCGGCCGCAAGTAATGCCCGCTCTTTCGCTATTGCATAGTCGGGATTGGCTTCAGTTGTACCTTCACTTGTACCGCGGGGTGAATCGGGAATTTTACTTGTTTTTCCAGCTTTTGGCGCGACTTGCTCTCCAAATCGGCGGATCGTGCTAACATGGCGCGCTTTGTACCCTTGAGGGTTTCGCTCGGCATAGTTTGTAATACCGTTCTCGTCTACCCAAGTATAATAATCTTCCTTGGCGTCTAAGGAAGTTGTTAATGCACACAAGGAAAATGTGATGGCAATACAGTGCATCGTGAAAAACGATTGAGTGAAAAATACAGGTTTACAAAGTCTAATATAAGGTATGAAATCTCTCATCTACAGTGATGTCACATATTAGGATGCACCTAGTTTACTTGAAGAATTAGAGATTATCGATAGAAGAGATGTCTAGTACGCTATTTTCGTTTAAAAATGACGGCCTGCAACATATTTTTTTCAAATTAGTTATGCTACGCAGATGGGATACCTTGCAAACGAGGGTAGATCGCCTATCGTCTTCATTTTTTAATGTGGGCTGTTTTTAAAGAAAAGATTAGAGGAAGTAGCGTTGGAAATGTTATCGGGCGGAGACATCGTCATTAGATGTCTTCAAGAGGAGAAAGTGGAGTTCATTTTTGGTTACCCAGGGGGTGCGATACTCCATATTTATGATGCGGTCCATAGACAAAATAATATTCAGCATGTGTTGGTCCGTCACGAGCAAGCTGCAACCCATATGGCAGATGGTTACGCCCGTAGTACCGGTAAGCCAGGCGTCGTATTTGTTACCTCTGGCCCTGGTGCGACGAATGCCATTACAGGTATTGCGACGGCATTTATGGACTCGATTCCCATGGTTGTGGTTTCTGGACAAGTTCAGAGCCACCTGATAGGAACTGATTCGTTTCAAGAAACAGATATGATCGGAATATCACGGCCTATCGTCAAACATAGTTTTTTAGTAAAAAAAGCAGAAGATATTCCCGGGATAATGAAGAAGGCATTTTTGATCGCGACGACTGGTCGACCTGGTCCGGTGGTTATCGATATCCCAAAAGACATTACCGCTCCTACTGATCTTGTGCCTTATGAATACCCAAGTGAAGTCAACATTAGGTCGTATAGTCCGGCCCAAAAAGGACATTCTGGCCAAATAAAAAAAGCTGTCTCCATGCTGATTGGCGCTGAAAGGCCGATGATCTATACCGGTGGCGGTGTGGTGCTTGGGGATGCATGCGATCTCCTTACTCAAATTGTTCGAGTAACTGGTATGCCGATCACTAATACGTTGATGGGTTTAGGTGCTTACCCTGCTACCGACAAGCAGTTTCTTGGGATGTTGGGCATGCATGGTACTTATGAAGCAAATATGGCAATGCATCACTGCGATATGATACTAGCCGTAGGTGCGAGATTTGATGATCGTGTAACAAATACTATCTCAAAGTTTTGTCCTTACGCCAAAATTATTCACGTAGATATAGATCCCACTTCAATTTCTAAAAACGTCGTCGTTGATATACCTATTGTCGGACCGGTTAAGAGCGTATTGGCCGAGATGCTTACCTTATTGAAAACGGCAGTATCAAGGCGTGATGAAAAGCAGGAAATGTTGCTTCGAGAATGGTGGAATCAAATTGAAGGTTGGCGTAAACAAGAATGCCTAAAGATTGAGCGTACCGATGCTAATTCGCCAATTCTTCCTCAAGAGGCAGTTGCCGCGGTATACAAAGTGACTAAAGGAGAATCTTATGTCTCCACAGACGTTGGCCAACATCAAATGTTTGCGGCGCTTTACTACCCCTTTGATAAACCTAGAAGGTGGATAAATTCTGGAGGTCTTGGAACCATGGGCTTTGGGCTTCCCGCTGCGATGGGAGTACAGATGGCTTACCCAGATGCCGTAGTTACTTGTATCACCGGCGATGGTAGTATCCAAATGAATATTCAAGAGTTGTCCACTTGTAGTCAGTATGGCTTACCAATTAAGGTTGTTTGCCTTAATAATCGATCTCTAGGCATGGTTCGTCAATGGCAAGATATGCATTACGAAGGCCGGCACTCCCAAAGTTATATGGATTCGATTCCTGATTTTGTCAAGTTAGTTGAATCCTATGGACATGTTGGCTTTAGTGTCTCTCAGTTTGATGATTTAGAATCTGTGCTGGAGGAGGCCTATGCCTTAACTAACAAGCTTGTTTTTATTGAAGTTCAAATTGATCCAGAAGAGCACATCTATCCCATGCATGTCGCGCCAAATGGTTCCATGCGAGACATGTGGTTGAAAAAGGGAGTACGGACATAATGAAAAGAATAATATCCGTATTAATGGAAAATGAGGCGGGCGCGTTGTCGAGAGTAGTTGGTTTGTTTGCTCAGCGAAATTACAACATAGAGACATTGACTGTGGCGCCAACGGAAGACGAAACACTGTCCCGATTGACTGTGACGACGGTTGCCAGTGATCACCAGATTGAACAGATTACAAAACAACTTAACAAGCTCATAGAGGTGGTCAAGTTGGTTGATTTGACTGATGGAGAGCATGTTGAACGAGAATTGATGTTGATTAAAATTAAAGCTACAGGGCCGCAAAGAGAAGAAGTTAAGCGCCTCGCTGATATTTTTCGTGGTCAGATAGTGGACGTTAGTGCCAATGCTTATACCATTCAGCTTACAGGGGATTCTGAAAAGCTAAATGCCTTCATTCGTAGTGTGACAGAATCAACGGTCCTTGAGGTCGTTAGAACAGGCGTGTCAGGGCTTTCTCGCGGTGAGAAAATACTGGCGATATAAGGTTTTGTATCGAAAAAGTTTAATATCGAAGATCTGATTGTTTATTTTAACCTTTCTATTTGCTGATAGAAAGTTAAGTAGGCTTGCTAGAAGAAAATTGAAAGGAGACCATGATGAGCAATGATCACCAGGAGTTTGAAGGAGACGCGAGTAATGCGAATCCGGATGTTGGAGACAAAATCGCATCCCTGTTTGAAGTCAAAGAAGAGCGTGCGGGTCTTCGCCGTGGTATTTACTTATTGCCAAACTCTGTCACGACAGGTGCTTTATTTTCAGGGTTTTACGCAATTATCGCTGCCATGAGTGGCGCCTATGAGAATGCAGCGATAGCTATTGTGGTTGCAGGTTTTTTGGATGCCCTTGATGGTCGTGTAGCAAGAATGACTAATACGCAAAGTGAGTTTGGCGTTCAATATGACAGTTTATCTGACATGGTAGCTTTTGGTGTGGCCCCCGCTGTCCTTATGTTCAGTTGGGTCTTGTCTGGATTAGGTAAGATCGGTTGGGTGATCGCTTTTCTATATATGGCTTGTGCTGCGCTTCGCCTTGCTCGATTTAATACGAAACCGGACAATAGAGTTTTTTTTGGTTTGAATAGTCCGATGGCGGCGGGCGTATTGGCAGCGATGGTTTGGGTTTGGAGTGAGCACCTTGGGACAGTACCGAATATCGAGGTGAGAGTGCCTTTGGCGTTGTTAACGGCCATGTTGGCGCTCTTAATGGTCAGCAACATTCATTACTTCAGCCCTAAAAAATTGAATGCTCAGAAACGCGCTCCTTTTATTCATATGCTAGGCATCATTGTCATCTTTGCCTTTGTGGCTGCGAATCCACCTGTGGCATTACTCATACTTGGGGTTACTTACGCTGCATCTGGCCCTATACAGGCCTTAGTGAAGAAGAAAAAAGTGACTCAGGAAGTTGCTGAAAGCGAATAGGAATCAGCGGCTAATGGGTCTTGAAAGGCTACGGAAACTTGCCCTGAAATCTTTTTATAAATAATCCTTGTTCTTACGTGACAAGCCGGTATGTGATCTGTATAGTCCGCGTCTCTTGATTGATAAGTAGGTTTTAAAGCTACTTTTCAAGAGGAATTTTCATTCGAATACTATGTTTTTATAGTCGGTTTTATAGCCACTTTGTTAGTAAGATTTGTTATTAGCGAGGCTCAGAAAGAAGATTTTTAGCGCTGACTTTGTAGTGTGAATAGTAAAAAGAATTTTATTTTATTTAAATGCTTGCAAACGATTAGAATGACCGTATAGTGCGCTTCTCGATCAATAAGAAACACGGTCGAAACGAATCAGAAAGTGAACTGGAGACAGGGA
>JBLHIH010000196.1:0-5924 GCA_047616645.1 Flavobacterium sp.
ATCCTTGTCTCCCTACGATTGTATGTTCCAACAATGAAACCCCAGAAGCATTGCGGGCCTCGGTGATTAATCGATTTATGGAAGCGCGATCTGCTGGATGAAAATATTCACTTGTCTTAAAATCCCCACCAAGGTATCTCATCACAAGCTCTCGGTTCCCTAAGGGAGGCGTTAAGATGATCGCGGCCTCGTCCCGGGGAAGAATCTGGGTACACTGATACATTCCCTCAAATTCTTTTTTTGAACTGAACCAAATCTTGCCTGTTTCCAAACCGGTTTTAGCTAATTCTATGATCGCAGGTTGAACTAATGCGGGTGCTTGCTTACAAAGACGTAAATTAATCTCAGCTATTCTTTTCGACTTTCTCAATGCGATTTTTGATACAAGAGCGGCCAGTGATCTTATGGTCGACAAAGAGAAATACGAAATGGTCCGTAGCATTAACTGCATAAAATAATACTCGATGCTTGTGGACACCAAGGTGAGGATATTGCTTCTCCTCGTTTGATAAAAGTCAGGTTCACCATTAGGGCGTGTTCTAAAACGTTTGTAAGACCATAGGTATTGCTCGGGTGTCTGCTTAATCGCATTTTCAATAGATGTGTTCATTTTTGCTGCACTTAAAGCAGTGTCAGAAATTATTGGCTCGAGTGTAATATCAAATCCTGCTGGCTTATCTCGCCTAGTACAATGAGCGAGAACAGGTATGGCATTGGTCTTGGCCAATAACTTTGGGACTAAGTTTCCGGTTAGCGCTCGTTGCTCAAAAAAAGTTTCGAAGCTGCCGGTATTATTTACGGGTTCCTGATCTGGCATGAGACCAATAGCCTTATGGTTTCTTAAAAGACCTAAAAGCTGTTTAACGCCTTGTCTGTCAGCTTTAACGAATTTTGTGCCACTTTTAGATCTCGCGTTTTGTATGAAACGATTAGTACTCCTGTTTTTGTTTTCTTGGTACATATGGGTTAGATCAATTGCCCCCCCAAGAACATGATTAAGGTATTCCCAGTTTCCAAGGTGAGGGATGACAAACAGCAGAGCATTGTTCTCTGCTTGGAGCTCGGCAAGTTTGTCCAGTCCCGTCACCTGAATAATATCTTTTCTGATCTCTTCCGGTGATTTTGTCCACACTCGACAACTTTCCAGAAAGGTTTGACAGCTTGAACATAGGCTCTTTTTTGAAAGCGCGGTTTGTTCACCAAGGCTTAGTTCAGGGAAACAAAGGTTTATGTTTTCGTATGTGACGGTAGATACTCGCGTTGGCAAGATCCACAGTATCGAGCCTGTAATGTGACCAAGGGTTCTTAAAATCTTTAAGGGTAAGTGGCCAAGTCCAGAAATAACAAATTTAAGAGCTGCGCTTTGTAGAAGATTTTTGATGACGGATCACAGGGTAAATGGCTTATTGGGAATCTACATGATCATCCCCTGTGATGGCAACGGATAAGAGGGTTGTAGGAGTTTAAGAAACATAATGTTTGCATGATCCATGTCTGGCATGATGTCTATTCCTAATGGACATGAGAGTAAAATATATGGAAATGTTGACTATTATCACGATGCTCGCATTAATGGAGTTTGTTTATTTCGGCTTTAAGGTAGGGGGAGCAAGAGGTGAATTTAATGTCAAAGCACCTGCGACTACGGGCCACGAAATTTTTGATCGTTATTATCGTGTTCATTACAACACCATGGAACAACTGATCGTATTTATTCCTTCCTTGTGGGCATTCGGCCATTTTGTAGGGAATAATTGGGCAGCAGGTCTGGGTGTAATTTTTCTTATCGGACGTCTCGTTTATAGTGTTAACTATATTAAGGATCCCGCATCAAGGGGACCAGGGGTGATTCTGTCCATTTTACCCTCTTATGTCATGATGATCGGTGCGCTCATTGCTGCCCTTATTAGTGCGGTGACAATCTATTTGTAAATTCAAATTTTCGTAAAACGCAAAGTTATTTCTATGATGGAGTATTAGATGCCAGTTGTTGATTATAAGGTTCCACTATCCCTTGATGAGGCTGTCACTTTGTTAGCTGGGGCTGATAATACGAAGGTATTGGCGGGAGGTACAGATCTCATTATTCAGTCCAAAGCACAAAGTAGTCCCGCTTTAGTTGTGGTTGATCTCAAGTCCATCGATTCAATGATGACTGCGACTATTGATGATGCTGGCCTACATTTAGGTCCAAGCGTGAGTTGCGCAGAATTTACCGCTAGAGATGACATTAAGTCGGTTTTCCCAGGTTTAGTGGAGTCAGCCTATTTGATTGGCTCTACTCAAGTTCAAGGTCGCGCGAGTATTGGGGGGAATCTATGTAACGCGTCCCCGGCAGCAGACACTATTCCTGCATTGATTGCCTGTGGAGCGCTGTGTGTTATTCAAGGTCCTGATGGTGAACGAGAAGTTGCTGTCGAAGAATTTGTAACCGGTGTTGCACGCAACTGTATGAACAAGGGTGAGTTATTAAAACAAATCAAAATTCCTAAGCCTGCTGAATTAACTTCAGATGCGTATCTTCGATTTATTCCAAGGTCCGAAATGGATATTGCGGTAGTTGGGGCAGGTGTCAGTATTACTTTAAATAGTAAAGGCGTTTGCACAGCGGCGCGAGTCGCTCTTGGTGCAGTAGCGCCTACGGCCATTCTTGTTGAAGCTGCGGCAGAGGCATTAATTGGTTCAAGCTTGGATGATATTGCCTTACAAACGGCGGCAGATGCTGCAACAAAAGCATCAAGTCCCATTACGGATAGAAGGGGTACCGCAGAATATCGTCGTCACGTGGTTGGTGTGCTCGTTAAAAGAGCCGCAGTTATTGCAGCAGATAGAGCAAAGGGAAAGTAAAGATGGCTAAGAAACATGTAAGTACCAATGTGAATGGGGATGCAATCGAGTTCTTGTGTGATCCACATGATACTTTGCTTGATGTATTAAGGAATGAGCTAAAACTGACAGGCACAAAAGAAGGGTGTGGGTCTGGAGACTGTGGTGCTTGTTCCATCACGATTGATGATCGACTGGTTTGCTCCTGCTTAGTATTAGGTGTGGAGGCGCAAGGCAAGAATATAGGCACCATTGAAGGTGTATCAAACAAAGAACAATTGCATGTCATACAGGAAAAGTTCTTAGAACATGCGGCTCTACAATGTGGAATTTGTACACCAGGCCTTGTTGTTTCCACGAAAGCGTTGTTAGCAGAAAATCCGAACCCTACTGAAGCAGAAGCAAGATATTACCTTGCAGGAAACCTTTGTCGTTGTACGGGCTACGATAAAATCATTCGCGCTGTTATGGATGCAGCAGAAACCATGAGAGGGGCTGCCTAAGATGAGCGAAGCAAAAGATTATAAGTACATAGGTCAAAGAAGTATTCGGCCAGATGGTTTTGATAAAGTTACAGGGCGAGCTAACTATGGTGCGGACCTAAATTTACCAGGTCAAATATGGGGTAAAATTTTACGTAGTCCCCATGCTCACGCAAAAATAGTGAGCATTGATTATAGCAAAGCGATGGCATTGCCAGGTGTAATGGCGGTTGCCACTCATGATGATTTCCCATCGCTTTCCTCTGAAGCAATTGTTGCAGGGGAGGGCACATCTAACCTATCAGATCTTGCGAAAAATGTACTGGCTGACGATAAAGTGCTTTATCACGGTCATGCAATTTTAGCGATTGCAGCGACGTCACAAGCGCTAGCGGAACGCGCTGTAGATCTGGTTGAAGTAAAATATGAAGTGCTAAAACCCGTTCTTGATATTCTATCTGCAACAGCCGAGGGCGCACCCATCCTACATGAGGATATGATGACGACAGGCTTAAGTGAAACGCCAACAACAGCTTCTAATGTTGCCGCTAGAACAGAATTTATAAAAGGTGATGTTGAAGCAGGTTTTGCTGAAGCTGACCTTATTATTGAAAGAGACTTTGTGACCCCGACGGTTCACCAAGGATACATTGAACCTCATGCTACAACGGTTCAATATGATGAAGACGGTCAATCAATGGTTTGGTGTTCTACTCAAGGCCATTTTGACGTCCGGGCAAGTATCGCAAAATTATTGGATGTTAGCCTTAACAAATTGAAAGTAGTCGCGAGCGAAATTGGTGGTGGTTTTGGTGGTAAGACTATAGTGTATTTGGAACCTGTTGCTCTAATTTTATCTAAAAAATCGGGTCGACCAGTTAAAATGGAAATGACCAGAGAAGAAGTTTTTAAAGCGTCTGGACCAGGATCGGCAACGCGAATTTGGGTCAAAATTGGCGCAAAAAATGATGGTACGATTACGGCAATGCAAGGTAGCATGAGTTATGAAGCTGGTGCATTTAAAGGCTCTCCTGCAATGTTAGGGGGTATGACTATCTTTACGCCATATGATGTCGACAACATGTTTGCAGAATGTTATGACGTCGTTGTTAATAAACCAAAGGTCGCAGCTTATAGAGCACCGGGTGCGCCACAAGCCGAATTTGCTGCAGAGATGATCGTGAGTGAACTGGCGGCGAAACTAGATATCGATCCGATAGAATTTCGTCTTCAAAATGCAGCAAAGGAAGGCACGAAGACTATCTATGGACCAAAATTAAAAGCAGTTGGTTTAGTTGAATGTTTAGAAGCGGCGAAAAATTCTCCTCACTATCAATCGGCCCTCAAAGAAAACCAAGGTCGTGGTGTCGCATCGGGTTTTTGGTTCAATATCGGCGGCATGTCTAGCGTTGTGATTAATATGAACCCAGACGGCACCGGTACTATCGTTGAAGGATCTCCTGATATTGGTGGGTCAAGGGCTTCATTGCAATTGATGGCAGCAGAGGCGACAGGGATTGATGCAAAGAAATTTCGTACCGTAATAGCGGATACAGAGCACGCGGCTTATAACCAATCAACCGGAGGTAGCCGTACAACTTTTGCCACAGGCATGGCAGTGATAGAAGCAGGTCAAGATGTTGTACAACAGATGAAGGAACGCGCAGCCTCAGTATGGAATGTGACATCTGCTCAAGTTGATTGGGTCGATGGTGTTGCCATTAATATCTCCGGAGAAGAAAAACTCAGTGCAGCGGAAATATGTGCTGGCGTTGGACGTACCGGTGGTCAAATTACTGGACGTGCAAACATAAATGCTAAGGGCGCCGGGCCGAGTTTCGCGGTTCATGTTTGTGACGTAGAGGTAGATATGGACACGGGCAAAGTTGATGTGATTCGATACACCGCGATTCAGGATGCGGGTAAGGCAATACATCCAAGTTATGTTGAAGGACAGTATCAAGGTGGTGCAGTACAGGGTATAGGTTGGGCATTGAATGAAGAATATGTTTACGGAGAAGATGGACTGCTGCAGAATCCAGGCTTCCTGGATTATCGTATTCCCTTGGCTTCGGACTTGCCTATGATCGATACCATTATTGTTGAAGTGCCAAACGCTTATCACCCCTATGGTGTTAGAGGCGTGGGGGAATCGGGCATTATTCCTCCTCTTGCGGCAACGGCATATGCAGTGAGTGAGGCGATTAAAGCGCCTGTTACTGATTTACCGTGCTCCCCACCCAATGTATTGAAGATCATTCAATCTAAGTAATAGATATCGAATAATGGCGACTGTATTCTTCTCCGGCGAATTGCAAAAATTAACTGGAGAAGATCAGGTCATTGTTTCAGCTTCAAATTATCGAGATTTAATAGAAGAGTTGGCGCTTAAATATCCGACCTTAGAAAAAAAGATGTTGATGGAAATGGCTATTGCGATCGATGGATTAATCTTGGTTGACCCCTTTTTCGAATTAATTGAAAACGAATCAGAGATACACTTTCTTCATTTTGTAACGGGTGGATGACGTTTAACTAACCTGTTGATGGCACTATTCACTTTCATAACCCCGAGGGTATTTTTTTTGCCAATTCCATGCGTCACGACAAATGTCT
>JBLHIH010000197.1:0-5631 GCA_047616645.1 Flavobacterium sp.
AGTTTACTGCCGATTCAAATCATTTGTTTGTTTTATTACCTCATTAGTCCACGAGATATCAAATAAGATCCCTTGACGTTAACTTATTCATTACTTCTTCACGACAATTCAGTGAACTTTCATTTTCCCTGCGATGGTGTTTGTATATTTTCGCGTTTACTTAAGGAATACCTAGGCGATAGATTAAAGAGTGATTGTTTGATGAAAATTTTTATACCTATTTCAGATGCGTTATTGAGCGAACGAGGCGAGCTCAAGGGTGCGCTTGTTCCTTTTGCGCCGGAATTGTTAACTGATAAATCTAAGAAAGGACGGCCAAATAATTGGCTTTCTGAGGATAACTATTCATGTGCGCGCAAGCGTTTGGGTAATGTCGAGGTTCGAGCTCTGTCATAAATTTTCAATCTCAATGCATCTCTCGATAGGGCAAATCGGCTCATTTTGATGCTAAGTTTTCTAACTCAATCCTTCCTTGCTGATTTGCTCAGTAAACTGTTCTACATGCGATGGAATTACAAATTAGCGCTTGACATATTATGTCAAGAAAGCGTCAAATCGGCTTATGAATATATTAACGAATCCCAATTTTTGGTTAGCAATCGGACTTATCTTGATGTTCGCGGAACTTATCATTCCTGGCGGGGTGATTGTATTTCTAGGCGGAGGGGGTATTGTCGTTGCGTTTGCTCTCTGGATGGGCTGGGTGACGGATTGGGTTGATGTGATGACGCTATACTTCATTTCCTCCCTGGCGCTTCTCCTCAGCTTGAGGTCCCTTGTTATGAAGTTTGCTGGGGGTGATTTCTCGCGGAGTAATACCATGGAAATCTTAGATGCTTTTGGTGAGATGGCCACAGTAGTCGAAACCATTGGGCCAGGTGAAAAGCCAGGGCGGATTTTGTTTCGTGATACTCAGTGGGCTGCGCTATCTGATGGTAGTGAAATCCTTAAGGGAGAAGCTGCACGGATCATTGCACTAGACAATGTTTCATACATTGTAGAAAGATCCCTGGAAATCGATTCTTCTTCAGAATAGAGAAAAGACGACGTTAATATTGTTTGCGCTTAAGTTTAAATAGGAGTTTTTATGCTGGAATATACAACCTTTGTCATTTTGTTTGTTTTTTTTATTTTATATCATCTGATTTTAATTGTGCCCATGCGCGAACGTTGTGTGATTGAAAGACTCGGAAAGTATCGAGTCACTTTGGAACCGGGTTTGCACATTCTTATTCCCTTTGTTGATCGTGTTGCCTACCGTCATGAAACCCGTGAGCAATGTCTCAATATTCCCCATCAAAGTTGTATATCCAGAGATAATATTCAAGTCGATGTGGATGCATTGATATACCTGAAGGTAATGGACGCATACAAGGCAAGTTATGGTATTGAGAATTATTTGGTTGCGGCGATAAATTTAGCCCAAACAACGGTTCGTTCAGAGGTGGGTAAGCTTACTTTAGGGGAGACCTTTTCAGAGAGAGATACGCTTAATGAAACCCTTGTCCGAGAAATTGACCACGCATCTGCACCTTGGGGAATCAAGGTTCTTCGTTACGAAGTGATGAATATAGCCCCAAGTTCCAGTGTTGTAGATACACTAGAAAAACAAATGGAGGCTGAGCGAGCTAAGAGAGCGGAGATCACTTTAGCCAACGCTGAACGAGATTCAACAATTGCCTTGTCTGAAGGTGAGAGGCAAGAAGCAATTAACTTGTCTGAGGGTGAACGGCAAAAGCGGATAAATGAAGCAGAAGGGAGTGCGCGAGAAATTTCCATTTTGGCTTCCGCAACGGCAGAAGGGTCAAGCTTGATTGCCGGTGCAATCAATTCTCCAGGTGGTAAAGATGCTGTGAATCTTCAATTGGTAGAGACTTATGTCAAGAAGGTTGCAGAGCTATTTCGCTCAGCCGATGTCAGTGTAGTTCCTAGTGAGTTAGCTAAGATGGAAGGTTATTTTGCTGGTATGGATCAGGTATCTAAAACTATTCACAATGGTCAAACAGAAGCTAGTAGAGGAGAGAAGTAATATGGACATTTTTGTTATGGCAATTTGGGGGATTATTTTTCTAATCCTTATTGTGAAGTTTTTCCAATCTATAAGACTTGTTTCTACCCAGAGAGCCGATATTGTTGAGCGTTTTGGCAAATACCACAAAACGCTAGAAGCAGGCTTCCATGCCTTAATCCCGTTTGTAGACAAAGTGACTTTTCAGCAAGACCTAAGAGAAGAAGCTATTGATGTGCCGCCACAAGATTGTTTTACAGGCGATGAAGTTAAAGTCATTGTTGATGGCGTTATCTATATTTCGGTAATGGATCCAGTTAAGGCCAGTTATGGCATTGTAGATTACCGAGATGCTGCAGTTCAGCTCGCACAGACAACAACAAGATCCGTTATTGGCACCCTTGATCTAGATCGGACCTTTGAAGAGAGAGACATCATTAGTGCCAAAGTCGTCGAGGTCCTTGATAAGGCGGGTATGATTTGGGGGATTCGTGTTCATCGATATGAAATCAAAAACATTACCCCTCCAGATACAGTGCGTAATGCGATGGAAAAGCAAGTCAATGCTGAGCGTGAGCGTCGCGCAATTCTCGCGACAAGTGAAGGTGACAAGCAGAGTCGTATCAGTCGTTCTCAGGGACTTAAAACAGAATTAATTAATAAGTCTGAGGGAGAGAAACAAAGGCGCATTAACGAAGCAGAAGGTAGAGCTTCAGAGATTAGGTCTATTGCGGCTGCAACGGCGGAATCAATTCAAAAAATCTCTGAGGTTGTCTCATCACCAGGAGGCACAGAGGCCATGAAGCTTCAGCTGAATGATCGGTATTTAAATGTGTTAGAAAGTCTTGGAGACAGTAAGATTATATTGCCTGCAAACTTGGTTACCTATAAAGGTTGGACAGACAACTTGTCACTAGATGAAATTGTGAAAACGTAAATTTACCTTAATAATTTTACCTTAGTTGTGGAAGCGTCAAGTATGGACTGACTATCTGTACTTGATGCTCCTTGTTCCTTCTTAATTGCCAATACCTTCTTCGCCTATTGAATGTTTTCCGGTAGTGTGTTGATGAGCATGTAACACTGAGCTATCTACTTAGTAATAGTGAGGCTATCGGCAAATAGCGATTACGCTGCAACAAACGAAGAATCGAGTTTCCGTGAATTAGAAACCATCGCGTTTTTCCGAGCTATCAGGAATCAGCTTAGCGCAATTGGCGCTCTACCCATTTAGATTCCTCTTAATGCACGCCATGCATACGTTTGTGAAGAATAGGTGATGCAACTAATACAATGAGGCCTAGTATAACTGCGACGATAGCTAATTTTCCAAATACCTCCGAATAGATTACGAGGCTCGAAATAGTGTCCACTTCTCCGGGAGATGATTCTTCAATGGCCATAGCGCCGGCTATCATTCCAGCAACATAAGATGCGAATGAGCTAGAAAGGAACCAAACTCCCATCATCAATGCTCCAATTCTTCGCACGCTTAGTTTTGTGATCATCGATAAACCAACTGGAGATAGGCAGAGTTCACCTGTTGTATGTAGTAAATACATTAACGCTAACCACATCACGGCGACTTTTCCGTCTGGTCCAGCTTGCGATGTCCCGTAAACCAATACGGCAAACCCAAGACCCACTTGTAGGATACCAAGCCCAAATTTTGCGGGTGTACTTGGCTCGAATCCACTGGCGGAAAGTTTCACCCATCCCCATGCGAAAACAGGTGCGAGTATGATGATAAATAAGGGATTTAGAGATTGAAACATTCCCGCGGTAAAGGTCGTGCCCATGTCGATGTTTCTATCAGTGAACAAAGTGAGGGATGAGCCTGCTTGTTCGAATAATGCCCAGAACATAACAGACACTGCGATTAGTATAAGCATGACAATCATTCTGTCTCTTTCAATAGCATCGCATTTTTTAAGGGAAAACCAAATCATCCAAATGGTAATAACAGCGCCAATGAGCAGTAAGAGAATGCCAAGTTCTGACGTTCTTTGTATGAGTTGCCAGATGCCAATAGTCGCGAGTAATCCAATAAGGTAGATTAATTTTTCTTGGCTGATGCCAAGACTGGTTTTTTTGTTTAAATCAGCGGTTTCTGGTGGTTCACCAAATCCTTCCAAGTGTTGTCTAAAATGATGAAAGACCAGTAGCCCTGCGAGCATACCGATTCCGGCAAGGCCAAATCCGTAACGCCAGCCGTAATTTTCTCCAAGGTAGGCACAAGCTAATGTCGCGACAAAGGATCCCAAATTGATTCCCATGTAAAAGATGGTAAAGCCACCATCACGTCTTGGATCATTTTCTGCGTACAACTGCCCAACAATAGTAGAGATGTTTGGCTTTAAAAACCCGACACCAACAATGATGAAGGCAAGAGAGAGATAAAATATTTGAATGTAGACACCATCTCGAACTGCTTCCCCGGACTCAGTTATTGCGGGCGGCCCCTCGAATGCCATTCCAAAATGGCCGCATACTAGGAGTATGGCGCCGAAGGTGATGGCTTTTCGATAACCAAGGTAGCGATCTGCAATGAGACCTCCAAGCAGGGGCATAGCGTAAACGAGCGATGTATAACTTCCGTAAATTAAACCGGCATCGCGGTCTCCAAACAAAAAATGTTTTGTGAGATAGAGAATAAGCAATGCCCGCATGCCGTAGTAACTAAAACGCTCCCACATTTCTGTAAAAAAGAGTACGTATAAACCTTTTGGGTGGCCTAGGAAGCCGTCATTACTTGAGTTGAGTTGCGGTGTGCTCATCTTAAATTGCTACCTACTCGATTAGTATATGAATACTAAAACAGCCTTTCTGCACGCTAATCTCTGGATTATGGACTTAATTGATGCGCTTGACGCCGACTGATCTGCCTTGTTTGACGAAAGTCATCTTATAAAAGCCTATGAAGTTTTTCTCAATAATGACTTCGGGGTTCTCCATTTTAACGATCCATTTGACCTTGTGCCTTTGTTGCCAGGTTTCACCGTTCTCAAGCGTAACGCGTGTAGTACCGCGCCAGCCCTTGAAGGTGCCTACTATTCGGGAGGTCACTGGTTTATATTGCTCGTTCTTCTCTTCTTTTTTGTTTTGAACCTTAGTTTTCGTTTCTATTTTTTTCTGAACCTTTTTGTCCTGAACCTTTTTGCCCTGAACCATGGTTAGCGCGTCTTTCGCCGTGTAATTAATCAGCCACTCATTAAGGGTACGAACTTGCGCTTCCGACAAATCAGCAATTCCTGTTGCTCGCAATTCCTCCTGGGTCATGACGGTTTCGATACCAGGAAATCCTGCTTCCACAAGATCGGCTGCCAGCACAGTAGTGCAATTGGCGATAAGTAATATAAACAGAGAAATTGATGAGCGCATGATTTTTTATAACACTATGCTGAGGTTTGAGTCGACATACTAATAAGTCTGGGGTCAGCTTGTCTATAGAAAAGTCCTTCGGCGGTCATAATGCGCCTACGTCACTCTCAGCCTACGCGGCAGCCACTGCGTCGCCGCGCAATCTCAAGGTCCGCCAACTTTCCATGGAATAGTGCATGAGATACATCGGTGCCAACCAGCCCGCCTGATGTAATTCAACCACGACTTTGGGATCGAGGGTC
>JBLHIH010000198.1:0-5567 GCA_047616645.1 Flavobacterium sp.
AGCATGGGCCACTGCGCATTGTTGACCGCCATCCTGATGCGGTGACCTTTGGGAAAAACCCATGAGGTGAAATGCAGTTCAATATCCAGCGTAAAGGTCTCACCGGAAATAATCGCTTGCGGTTGTCTTGAAGAATTGCGATGGGTGCCGTTAAACGCCGCGCCGGTTATCTGCGTGACGGTGCCATCGGGGGCAACATCCGACAGCCGGACCATCCAGTTGGCGTGCGGCGCATCGGCGGTCACCTTGAGTACGGCCAGTGGTAATCCCAGTATTTCAGTATCTTCTACTAATGGATCAGAATCGTAGACCAGGCTAAACGCATCGGTCGGGCGTTGATCGTGTGCAACGTCGCCCCACCACATAACTGGGCCTCCAGCCTCGACCCCGATGCTGGGTGTATAACGCAGTTGATGCACGGTTTCATTGGACACTTTGTTTGCCAGGGTATGGTTTGCCTGTGGATAGTAGCGCCGGTGAACCGTTCGCTTGATTGGCCAGTTCTCTTCCCAGCGCCAAGCACCCGGTGCATGTTCTAGGTATGGACCGGGCGGATGCCAGTTGCGGACATAAACAGCCAGTTTAGGTTCCTTCATAATGCCGCTGTCAATGCCTTTTAACCAGTGATCAAACCATCGCACAGCTTCGTGTCGCCACTCCATCCCTGGCTTTGGGTAAGGGTCGTGTGGCCAGGCGTGTGACCACGGGCCGATCATTGCCTTGATGGGGGCTCGCACATTTTCGAGCATCCGCGGCAGACTGTCACGATAGCCATCGTACCAACCGCCTATATGGAACGAGGGTATTTTGATCTGATCGTACTTGCCTTTGGCTGATGCGCGATCCCAAAATGGGCCATCTCGCTGTTGTTGTTTATACGTCATCATCCAGGGTTCGGTGTCAAAGCGGTTCTCAAAATACGCCTCGTCGATGCGGTATTCAGGCGCTCCCGGCAGAGCGTTATAAAGGTCTTGGCTCATCTCCCAACTATCCATATGCATGATGCCATCCATATAGTGCACGTCATCCTGGAAAAGATCCTCGGTTGCGTGGACCGGTATTATCGCTTTCAAAGCAGGCGGATTGCGCAGGGCTAGCTGGATCGCATTGAAGCCACTCCAGGAAATGCCGAACATTCCGATCTTGCCGCTCGACCATGCCTGCTTTGATAACCAATCGATGACGACTTCACCATCATCAAGTTCCTGGCCAGAATATTCGTGGGGCACAAGCCGCCCCTCGCTATTGCCGGTACCGCGGATATCTACCCTCGCGACAATATAATCGCGGTCGACAAAATAGGAATAGAGCGGGTGATTACGCATGCGTGATTCGTCTTTACGGTACGGATCAAGCTCGAGCAGAACTGGGTATTTCTTGTTCACCAGCCCGCCCCGAGGTACATAAAGATCTACCGCCAAACGGATCCCATCTGGCATGGGAATCCAGCTTTCCAATATGGTGATGCTATCAACTGGCTCTGCGGGGCGGCTATCGGCGGCAGCTGCAATGCTGCTGAAAATAATAAACACCGCAGAAAACAACAGTTCTATTATGGGTTTTTGTGGTGTAGACAGTTTTTTATGGGCCACTGTGCTTTTTTCCTATTCGATTCTTATTGTGCAAACAATATTAATGCTTAAGACATCCAAGTGTTTTCGATTATCACAGAACTAGGCTATCAGATCTTAGGTTTTGGCGGACCCAATAGTTGAGGTAAACGGCAATGCATGGCTCGTCCATTTCTGTCAGCTTGGTAATTTGAGGAATTAGGTTGCAGCAATGTATCCGTCAAACTATGGCAGGTTCAAGGTGACCCAAGTGTCTCAATTGGGCACTACGTCTCAGTTTTAGGTGTTCTAGGCCTTGTTGAAGATTTTGCAAAAGTGGCCAATGACGACGAACTTGGTAGAAAGCTTCAAGATATTAAATTGTTATAGGAAATATGAGATCATATTCTGATGAGTTGAACCGGTTACGGTTGAACCAAATAGTAGCGGCCAGTTTTTTGAGTACCGCGCTTTTCAATGAGTCCTACATCGAGCAAAGGAGTAATAATATTCATCGCTCCCCGACGTGATACTTTTAGATGCTCCCAAATCTCAGCCGGTGCCATGCTACTGTGATCACGAAGCAAACCGAGCAAATGCTCTTGTCTAGGAGTGAGGTCTATTTTTGTTGAGCTTGAGCCTTGAAATTTTTTCAATCTCAGCCAAATGCGTTCCAACGTTTTGTGTAAATCTATCGCGGAATATTCAAGCCATTGCGTTAAATCTTCGCTAGCCTTTCGGACTTGTATTAGCGCTTGATAAAAAGCCTGACGATCTTCCCAATAATATTCATCTACTGAAAATAGATAGTGAGAATCAAACCCCGTGCGATATAGATCCCATAACGCTAGGGCGCGACCCACGCGGCCATTACCGTCGGCAAAGGGATGAATATTCTCAAAACGATAATGAAGGATCGCTGAACTAAGCACTGGTGATAAAGAGTTCGATGCGCCATTCCACCACTCTAGTAGTTCAAACATCAGCGGCGATACATCGTTCGCAGGTGGTGGAAAGTGACCTCCCACTTGCACGGAGATAGTGCGGTAAGCTCCTGCATGGCCCTGATCCATTACGTCGTCCGCTAACAGAAGATGAAACTGAAAAAGGTGATCATGCCGAATTGTTTTTAGTTTGGCGTTCTTTTCAATAAACCGTAGCCCAGCAAAGTAATTCAGTACCTCTCGCTGAGAAGGTTTGTCAGAGGCCACTAATTCACGCCCTTCTTCAAGTGCTCGCACCTGTTCTAACGTTAGAGGGTTGCCCTCAATTGCATTAGAAGCGTGGCCATTGCGCGTGCGCGTGTCTTTTTGCAGCGCAGGAATCCACGGTAATAAGGCCACACTTGCGTTATCAATTCGTTCACGCAGCGCCGCGATTTCCTCTACTAGAGATAGGGGGGAATCATAAAGTTCGCTTCGTATGACAAAAAATTAGTAAACTATAAGTCAAGTCATTGATCAAACAGATTAGTCAATAATTAGTCAAGTTGTTGTCATGTTGTTACTCCTATTAGTGGTGATGGATATTGTTTGTTACGCGATGAATTCAATGCGTATTCCACCGCCTGGAATATTGCACATCATGTGTCGCTTGGGGCCATTGCCCATTGGTTCAGGTGGGAATTCAATTTGAACGCGAGAATCCTTCTTTAACTCTAGAAAGAGAGACTCGATGGCTTCGACACTCTTCATTGCTAGTGCCAAGTGGTGCAGACCGATCACGTTCTTGCGATCAAACACAATCGTTTTAGTTGGGTCGACCGCTTGCCAGAGCGTGATCAATGTTGTGCCATCCGATAGAATTACTGCTGGATAGTCTGGCTTTTCGCCTACTTGCTCATACCGTAGGGTATTGATAAAAAAGTGTCTTGCTTCATCAAGGTTAGAGACTGTAAGCCCCACATGATGCACACCTTGCGTAATGGGTTCGGGTTGAATATTGTTCATTTTTTTGTGCAATCGAAGTTAACCTAGGAACATAATGTACATAACGTTTGGCCGTTGAGTAAGATGGTCTTTGGTTCAATAACTATTTACAGAGAGCAATAATGGCTGATCAAAATGGGCTTAGGGAGTTTGTGGCAGTGGTTAAATACGGTAGTTTTACGGCGGCGGCTGAGGCGCTAAATGTATCTACTTCGTTTATTAGTCGGGAAGTGAAACGGCTTGAGGAACGCATTGGCACGCGGTTATTGCATCGCACAACGCGAAGCTTACAGCTCACTGATATGGGTGAAACCTATCATGCTAGAGGTCTTGAAATTAGCAAGATGCTGGATGCCCTTGAGTCTGATATGGCGGAGTTACAGCACCACCCAAAGGGCAATATTCGGATAACGGCCGCTGGCCTATACGCTGAGCGTTATGTCGCGCCAGCGTTGGCAGAATTCACCAAACAATACCCTGACGTTTCCGTAGAACTCAATACCAGTATGTCGGTAGTCGATATTGTTGAAGAGGGATTTGACGTGGCGATAAGAATGGCCGCGCTGGAGGACAGTTCGTTAATCGCACGCAAAATTGCCCCGCGGCGGGTGATGGTCTGTGCCAGCCCCGGGTATTTAAACAAACACGGTCACCCCAACACACCTGATGATTTAAAAAACCACAATTGCCTCTGTTTCCCTGACATGGTGTGGCGATTTCAGTACCCAGATGGCATGCAAACAATGAAAGTAGAAGGAACTTGGTGTAGTGATAACGGCCGAGCATTGGTCGCCGCTGCAATCCGAGGCATGGGTTTGGTGAGAATGACTGACTATTACATGGTGGATGGTCTTAGACGAGGTGAACTGGTTCCTGTACTTGAAGAGTACGAAGTGCAAGATGCAGCAACATGGATCGTATTCCCAACCCGTGAGCAAATGCCAACGCGCATTCGTATACTGATTGATTTTCTGGCTGAACGATTAAAACAAGCTGAACAACTAATCGAACATACCAAGCCAATCTCAAATTGATCTAAAGGGTCACCTCTTCTTTGCGCAAGCAAGGTTGTTCCTGCGCAGCGGTTTAGCATTGTTGCTAATCAGCAACGATGCTTTAACCAAACAGCATCTTAATCTTCAAAGGTTTCCAGCGTAGGATCTGCATCACGCAAGGGTAGTCAACAGTTGCAAACAGGTTGATTGCTTTTTACCTAGTGAAAAAACCAATTTATCTGGAGATTAGAAATGAAAAACATCATTACCTTTAAATACTTTATCGCCATCGCGCTGCTAGCGACTTTTGGGCCAGCACCCAATTTTGTGTCCGCCGCACTGGAGACAAAATCCATTACGGCAGCCGATAACAGAACAAATGATGCGCGCTATCGACACATGCAGATTCAGGGCGTTGACATCGCATACCGAGAGGCTGGCAACCCCTCTAGCCCAACCATTCTATTGCTGCATGGTTTTCCAACGTCGAGCCATATGTACCGAGAGCTGATTCCTCAGTTGGCAGAAAACTATCACGTGATCGCTCCTGATTATCCAGGTTTTGGAGCAAGCGCGATGCCAGCTCAAGCTGACTTCGAGTATTCGTTCGCCAACTACGCCAATGTTGTTGATGAGCTTTTACAACAGAAAGGTATTGAGAAGTATGCAATGTATCTGATGGATTATGGCGCGCCTGTAGGCTTTCGACTTTTCGCTAAGCACCCAAAACGTGTAAGCGGATTTGTAATTCAGAATGGCAATGCTTATGACGAAGGACTAGAGACTTTCTGGGATCCTATAAAAGCATACTGGGCAGCACCGACTACAGAAAATAAAGACGGTCTGAGAGCAGCTCTGTTGACTATCGATGCAACTAAGTGGCAGTGGACTCATGGAATTCCAGAAGATAAATTGGAATTAGTTAGCCCCGATAATTGGCATCACGATCAATACCTTTTGGATCGGCCAGGCAACAAAGACATACAGTTAACTATGTTTCTAAGTTATGCGACTAATGTCGTCGAGTACCCTAAGTGGCAAAAGCTGTTCCGCGAACATCAACCACCCACATTGATTGTATGGGGCAAGGGCGA
>JBLHIH010000199.1:0-5539 GCA_047616645.1 Flavobacterium sp.
ATTATGTTATTACTGAAATGGAGGCCGCCGCCATTACCCAAGTTTTAGACAGAACACTGGGTACGGAGCGCGTCATGAGTTTGCGCGGCGCGGTCAACTTCGATCAAGGCCATCCGAAGGAAAGTACACTTGATCACCTAGACCCAGCGCCCGGCGAAACTGCCGGTGGTTTTACTCAGACCGTTGAAAATATTGTATTAGTGGGTAGTGCAGTGACTGATCATATTGTAAAAAATTGGGAGGTTTGGCAAAAAGGTGTCCCCGTGCGATAAGCTTGACATTATTATCACCACTGCACATGAATAGTGCTTTGCTTGGACTACTTAGGTGAATTTTAGCGCTAACGTTAACAGCGAACCAAACCATGCTGGCCCTCTATCCTTTGCCATCTGCAGTACAAAAAGAAATATCATGAACGGTATTAAATTTGCTTGTAAGACCATACGTTTATATTTGGAAGCTTACACTATGCAAACATTTATTGAAAAAATACCTAAAGCCGAATTACATGTTCATCTTGAAGGTACTCTTGAGCCAGAATTGAGCTTTGCGCTGGCCAAGAAAAACGATGTCAAATTAGACTATAAAACCCCAGAAGAATTCATCGCTGCATATGATTTTCATGACTTACCTTCCTTCCTAAATATTTATTATGCGGGTATGCATGTGCTTATCGATGAAGAGGATTTTTATCAACTGACCTATGCATATTTAACAAAGGCAAGAAGCCAAAATACCCTATATGCCGAACTATTTTTTGATCCCCAGGCGCATACCAGTAGAGGCGTTGCCTTCGACACGGTCATTACTGGCATTCATAAAGCGCAAATTGATGCAGAGCAGAAATTGGGTATTAAGAGCCAACTGATACTATGTTTCCTTAGGGACATGAGTACAGAGTCGGCTATGGAACATCTAAACATGGCAACGCCCTACATAGATTGGTTGGTGGGCATTGGCTTAGATTCCGATGAAAGAAATAATCCACCTATAAAGTTCGCCGAAGTGTTTGCCAAAGCAAAAAAAATGGGCTTAAAGCTGACTATGCATTGCGACGTCAATCAACTCAACACCCTAAGCCATATAGAACAATGTATTAAGGATATTGAAGTCGACCGCATCGATCATGGCGTCAATTCATTAGAAAGTGATGAGTTATGCAAACTTATTAAAGATAAGAAACTTGGCTTAACGGTATGTCCTGTGTCTAATCAATTTGTTGTACAGTCACTTACATCTGACGAAATTCACAGTATGTTGGAAAAAGACATGCTGGTAACCATCAATTCTGATGACCCTGCATATTTTAGAGCGTATTTAAATGAAAATTTAATTGCTTTACAAGAAGAAGGGAAATTTACCCACGCCCAAATAGCAACACTTGTTAGTAATGCATTTACAGTTGCATGGTTAGATGAAGAAACTAAAAATAAATACTTAGGCCTCGTGCAAGAATATATTAGTAGTCAATGATGACCTAAAGGAGCCTCTAGGTGTTTATTGTCATTCGTTCTATTAACCATTGAACCGTTACTTTTAATAATGACTCATCCTGCGTGGCGTCAGGACTGAGTGCTTTAAAAATAAGATCGGCCCCTTTTATAAAAACGGTCTGCGCATCTTGTGAACTGACCGCTTCAATAAGACGTAATGATGATATGGCAACATTACATCATCGGCAGATCCCGCAATCGCTAATACTGGATTTGTGTATTGTGCAATATCAATGAAAGACCAAGAAAGAAACTAAATTATAAAACGCCGGCCAAATTAATGACTGAACACATTGTGGCTATAGCCCCTTAGCGGTTATGCATTTCCAAGTTGGACCTGCCACCTATACTCTAAAATAGCGCCGAGAATACCCCAGAGCGCAAAAGGTGAATTCATGATTAGTGTGCTGTCTGGGGTCTGGGCCCTTCTGCTTGGTATTGTACTTATAATGCTCGGCAACGGGATGCATTTTACCCTGATTGGTCTGCGTGGTGGGATAGAGGGTTTTTCGTCTACAGAATTGGCTATCGTCACCTCTGGCTATTTCTTGGGCTTCCTATCCGGCGCGCGCCTTACCCCTTTGATGATACAGCGGGTTGGTCATGTGCGCGTTTTTGCGGCGCTTGGCAGCTTCATGTCTGCAGCACTGATCGCTCTACCGTTGCTGACCGAACCTTGGGCTTGGACAGTGCTGCGGGTGTTGGTTGGGTTTTGCATGTCGGGGATCTATGTCGCTGCGGAAAGCTGGCTGAACGCAGCCGCCACTAATGAGACACGTGGTAAGGTGCTATCCGCTTACATGATAGCGCAGACGCTGGGTATTATCGGAGCACAGGGGCTTCTGACGTTGGGCGATGCGGCGACTTCGGTACTCTTTATTGTGGCTTCAATTCTTGTGTCGATCTCATTTGCACCCATTCTGCTGACAGTCTCAGCGATCCCAGTGGTTGAAGTTGCGCGTCCTATGCCGTTGCGTGGCCTTTTCACAAGCTCGCCGCTGGGAACTGTGGGTATTTTCTTGCTCGGAAGTGTCTACGCGACGCAATCAGGCATGGGGGCAGTCTTTGGCTCCCAGATAGGGCTGAGCGTAAACCAAATCGCGCTATTTGTAGCAATGTTATTCGCCGGCGCGCTGCTGCTGCAATACCCGATTGGATGGCTGTCGGATAGGATGGACCGTCGCATACTGATCTTTGGATTGGCCTTTTTGGGCGCTTCATCGTGCCTGCTGGGCTGGTCGATCGGTGATACGTTATGGCCATTGATGACAGCTGCATTCTTTGCCGGTGGGGTTACTACGCCGCTATATGCTCTTCTTGTGGCCTACACGAACGATTCTCTTTCCGCCGCTGATATGCCAGCTGCATCTGGAGGGCTTGTTTTTACCTTTGGGTTGGGCGCTATCGCCGGCCCGCTGGTCACTGGCTGGGCAATGCAACGGCTTGACCCCTACGCTTTTTGGTTGGTGCTTGGGTCAACTTTTTGCGCTATCGCGCTTTACGCACTCTACCGTATGACACAGCGCGCAATGATCCCCGTCAACGAAACTGATAGCTACCTAAATATCCTACCCACTGCGTCAACTGTTGCGGTGGAGGCTGCGGGCGAATGGGCTGTCGAAAACGCAGAGGCAGAACGTGACGACGGTGCGATTTGACGTGACCAGTTTAGGCTGAATTTTTCGTTTGCCGCAGGATCGATGAAAGTCCACTTTTGTTTGCTGGAAAAGGCACGAAACGGTCGGAAAGCTTTTGATGCTCCACGTACCATAAAAGAATACCTTGATGTTCTTGATAATATGGCTTTTGGTGCAGCCAAGGAGAGGTAGCCGAAGTTCATATCCCATTCCGACACATCCAGCCAATAGACGGCGGCCTGATAAAGACCTGATTTCTTTGCATAACCTACGAATTATCTGATCGATACCGACTATAGTGCGATTGTCGTTGTCGAGGCTGCACTCCGTTTAATATCTACCTTACTTGTACACATGCGTAGCAACAACCATTAGGTGTTGAGTGGGCAAGGCGGGCCAAGCAGATCGACACCAGCAAACTTAGGGTGCGGGCCCCAGCGAACACAGTAACCGGATGTCGGTCGGAAGCTTGACGCTTGCGGTGACCTCTCTTTGTTTTACCATTTGGATCAGCATGCTGGCAGCGCGACGGTCCATCTCTCAGTGCGTCACGTGAACTGTAGTCAAGTCTGGTTCAGCTAGTCGCGCGATCTCTATATCATCGAATCCGGTAATAGAGATATCTTGTGGCACCTTTAGCCCCGGCTCAGATAAGTCTGTTTGAATAAAACAGTTCATCATCATAAGCAAAGGCAATATTCAAAACTGGTTTGCACAACAGTGGGAGATACTTATTTAGAATTCTGAGTTACCTGAAGACAATTGAGTAATAGACGAAAGATAGCCGACCTTCACTCCCTCAAAAATATAAAATAGATGTCAAGATGAAAAATATGAGGCATCATGTATTTGAAGTTGTGAAAAATGGCGTTTTATTTTACCTATACTCTGATATTTTAAGGGGTCAAAATGGGATATAGTGAAGCGACTAAACGCTTTCTGCTGGCAGCTAAGCATGCAGAGATCAGCGCACTTAAACGATTACTGGCTAACTGTCAGGTTGTCAAATCGGTCAGTGTGTTTATTCATCAGTTACAAAAAGAACGAGGCACAAGTAACATATTTTTAGCCTCACGTTGTGAACGATTTACTAAACAACGTACAGACCAAATATTACAAAGTGTTTTGGCGGAAGAGTTGCTGCGAAGTCAATTCAAAGCTCAGTATTTAGTTGGTTATGACACTGCTGACAATATGCGACTCCTCAACAGCATAAGTATCGCTTTGCAGGGCATGGATCATCTTCCTGTTTTGCGCCATAAAATTGATAGCTTAGCCATCTCTCCACTTAATTCTTCGCAAGCCTATTGTCGACTTGTCGCAGGCTTATTAAACGTTGTTTTTGAAGCCGCCGATGTGGCCAGTGATCCAGCCATTACTCGCATTCTGGTTGCCATGTTTAATTTTATGCAAGGCAAAGAATATGCTGGACAAGAGCGCGCTTGGGGGGCGATCGGTTTTGCAGAAACCCACTTCAACCAAGAGTTGTGTGAACGTCTCGAACAGTTGCAAGTTGCGCAGAGCAATTGTTTCCAAATATTCCTAGAGTTCGCTAGTCAATCTGACAAGCAACTGTGGCTTGAGTTGGAAACAAGCACACCAATGAAATCCATTGAGCAACTGCGTAATATGATCCGTAAACTCGTTGATGGCTCGCCTATTTCGGCAGAAATCAGTGAAGTTTGGTATGATGTTGCCACACAGCGGATAAACCAAATGCATGTAATGGAAGAGAGCATTGCGGAAACCTTAGTCAACTTAGCTAATAAACGGGTTAAACAAGCCTCTGCTGAACTCCGCCACCACAACAAACGCTTAAAAATGTTTGCAGATTTGGCCGAAAATGATGATTCAAGTTTCAGCATGTTGTTCGATTCTACAATGCCTGGATTGCGAGGTGCTGAAAACCTCAGGGAATTAGACCTTGACGCCAGCAATAAATTAAACGTAAGTCACTCTTTTTACGACTTATTGCGCGATCAAAGTAAACATATAAAAAAAATGGCAGATGAACTTAATGATGTAAAACGCGCATTAACAGAACAAAAGACCATCGATAGAGCCAGATTGTTAATGATGGAACAGCTCAAATTAAGCGAAGCAGAAGCCTATCGCTTATTGCAAAAACGCGCGATGGATAACAATATTCGCATCGCTGAAATGGCGGATTTAGTAGTCAAAGCTACAAGTTCAAATCAGTCAGCAATGTACAAAGCCAAACTGCAACAGATGTCTATGTAAACTAACAGTACTATCTTGACACCCACAAGTAGTTGACTCGTTAAAATACTGAACTAGTCTTTATTTCAAGTTGATTTTTGAGGGTGGCTATTATGCCGCAGGCAAGAAAGAAGTTAATCAGTTTAGTTGATACGTGTTATTACCATTGTGTCTCGCTGTGTTCGCCGG
>JBLHIH010000200.1:0-5419 GCA_047616645.1 Flavobacterium sp.
ACATTTTTGATTAAATCTTCAGCTATATTTTCTGAAGTCCATAAGCCTTCGCACTGACAGATATCCTTGATAAAGCGGGACAAGATTTCCTCGCCCTTTAAAGTATGGTTCACTTCTGGATGAAATTGAACACCATATAGACGTCTTGACTCATCACTCATAGCGGCAAATTCTGTCGTGTCGGTGCTGGCTAAATGGGTAAAACCTGTGGGCAGTGTAAGGACTTTATCGCCGTGACTCATCCAAACATCTAATACTGGCTTGCCGTTTTCCCTACCATCTTGAATGCCCTGAAACAGTGCGCCTTCAGATTCAATATTGACCTGAGCATAACCAAATTCCTGATGTTCAGAGCCTACAACTTCTCCCCCAAGTTGAAGCGCCATTGTATGCATGCCATAACAAATACCTAAAACGGGCACACCAAAATCAAAGATGTAGTCGGGTGCGCGAAGTGTTAGATTTTGAGTGACGGACTCGGGACCGCCTGAAAGGATAATGCCGTTGGGATTAAAATCACGGCACTTTTCTTCACTTAGGTTAAACGAGCGGATTTCGCAATAAACACCGATTTCTCGGATTCGACGGGCAATCAATTGGGTATATTGTGAGCCGAAATCAAGAATGAGTATCTTCTCGGCATGAATGTTTTGAGGCGAACTGGAATGTGTCATAAATTTTGGCACGCTGCAAAGGAAGCGATTATACCTATCCAACTTTTTTATGCGACCCAAAACCTTTAGCAAAAGTCGCTTTTTTTTATACACCAATCTTAGGTATGATCGGGGTATGCCGACACCTACTTCTAATAGAGAAATTTTCAGCGTTTCAGACCTTAATAAGTCTGCTCGACGACTATTGGAAGGGACCTTCCCCATGATATTCGTGGAGGGGGAGATATCCAATTTTTCGAGCCCATCGTCAGGCCATTGGTATTTCACACTAAAGGACAGCAAGGCGCAGCTGCGCTCTGCGATGTTTAGGGGCAATAATCGGAAACTCCGATTTTTGCCGAGAAATGGACTCCAGGTCGTTGTTCGCGGCCGTATCAGTCTTTATGAAGGTCGGGGGGACTTCCAGCTGATAGCAGAGTTCATGGAAGAAGCAGGGGATGGCGCTTTGCGTCGAGCCTATGATGCACTGAAGAATCAATTACAAAAAGAAGGTTTATTTTCACTAGCGCTAAAAAAACAACCTCCCGTGCTACCCCAGCATCTGGCAATCATTACATCCCCTACCGGTGCGGCGGTCAGAGATGTACTGCACATTTTAAAACGGCGTTTTCCTGCATTACCCGTATCCATTATTCCCGTTCTGGTACAGGGCGAAGAATCTGTTCATCAAATTGTAGACGCCATTAAATTCGCAAATGATTACGGTGAGTTCGATACGATTTTACTCACCCGAGGTGGCGGCTCCTTAGAAGATCTTTGGTCATTTAATACCGAACCCGTCGCCAGAGCGATTGCAGAAAGCAAGTTACCGATTGTATCTGCTATCGGTCATGAAGTTGATACCAGCATCTCTGACTATGTCGCGGATGTTCGAGCGCCAACGCCTTCAGCCGCCGCTGAACTACTGAGTCCAGATAGTGAGACTTGGATTCATAAAACCATTCAATTAGAAAGCGCGCTAGTACGCGCCAATAAACAAATCCAAGAACAACTGAATAGCCATATGCAACATCTGCGCCGCAGGCTTCGACATCCAGGTCAGCGCTTACAAGATTTGTATCAACGACTCGATGATCTCGAGGCACGATTAACTTCAAGCTATCGTCATTTTTTTCGATCATTTAATTTAGATCCATTAATTCGTAGATTAAACAACGCTATGACGCAAAAGCTGGGTTCACAAAGGATGAAATTTCAAACCCTCGAAAGCAAAGCCCTAGATACCAAACCACTGTTGCAGGAAATAAATCGACAATCTCTATTGGTTAATAATCACTATCAGTTACTCAGCCATAGACATCAACAGATGAAGATGACGTCAGAACATCGCCTAAAAGCAGTATTGATAAAGCTAAATGGTGCAAACCCGCTTACAACACTGACAAAAGGCTTCGCCATTGTGACGAAGGATCAGCAGGTCGTGAAAGATGCGGCCACCTTAAAGGCGGGAGATGTAGTACAAACACAAGTCATGTCAGGCAGTTTTAGTTCTGAGGTGCTAAGCACGAATGAAAGCAATAATGAAAAGCAATAATGAAAGCAATAATGAAAGCAATAATGAAAGCAATAATGAAAAGCGGCGAAATATAATGAAGATTAGACTTGTCATTTTGCTAGGCGTTTTTGTCAGCAGTAATATATTTGCACTGCCCTTACACTCTCCAGTACCGGGAGGCATAGCAGTACTCGATCTACCCTCCAGCACACAAAAGGTTACTTATAAAAACCGACCCGTAATGATATTGATAGAGGGTGATCAAAAATACGCTGTTCTTGGCATTGCACTTTCTACCAAGCCAGGCACACATGCACTTGAGATCATAGGATCAGCTAATAAGCACACAAATCTTGAATTTGTTATTGCCGACAAACAATATGGAGAACAACGCCTCACTATCAAAGACAAAAGAAAGGTCAATCCTTATAAGCGGGACATGGAAAGGATTAACAAGGATAGAGCAGAAATGAATCAGGCATTCACGAGCTTCAATAAAACGCTTGCGACTAGAACAGAATTTGTACTGCCCGTTGATGGCCCCATTTCAAGTCCATTTGGTTTAAAACGCTTCTTAAATGACCAAGCACGGAGCCCCCACAGTGGATTAGATATTGCCGCTGCATCCGGCGTCGAAATAACGGCAACCGCCGCGGGTACCGTATTGGCCACTGGGGATTATTTTTTTAATGGCAATACCGTGTTGTTAGATCATGGCCAGGGACTTATATCTATGTACTGTCACATGAGCAAAATTTCTGTTGAAGTTGGGGATAAGCTCAATCAGGGCGAAACCCTTGGTGAAGTCGGCATGACTGGCAGAGTAACGGGGCCTCACTTACATTGGAGTGTGAGTCTCAACAATACGCGAGTCGATCCCAATCTGTTTTTGACAACACAAAATCAAAAGCCAAACTAGCGTATATAATATCTAACGCGTTCGCTTTTTCTTCTGCGTTTTTTTGCCTAACGGCTTCCCGGACTTAGATCCGCTTTTCTTATCAGTCAACTGCTTATGATCAAGGTGACGATCAGTCAAGCGAGGTTTTTTCGTCTTCTTGTCTGAGTCTTCGGAATAGGGATTTTCACTCTGTTTAAATTGTATCCGTATCGGCGTACCTTCAAGTTTTAGTGCTTTGATAAAACGGTTTTCTAAATATCGTTTATAGGCAGCAGGTACGGCACTTGTTTGGTTACCATGGATAACAATGATCGGCGGATTATGTCCACCAACATGGGCATATCGTAATTTTATTCGTCTACCATGGACCAGTGGCGGTTGGTGCTCTTTGACTGCTTCAGACAAAATGTCATTGATAACGCGCGTCTGTAATTTTTTCGTCGCTGATTCATAGGCCTTATGAATTGATTTATACAAAACACCTACGCCAGAACCGTGGAGCGCAGAAATAAAATGTGTTGTCGCAAAACTAAGAAAAACTAAGCGCCTTTCCAATTCGCTCTTCATGTGATTTTTTTGATCTTCTGTCGTGCCATCCCATTTATTAACAGCCAGTACTAACGCTCTACCTGAGTCCAATACATGCGTCAGAATATGAAGATCTTGATCAACCAATCCCTCATGAGCATCGATCAATAGAATGACAACATGGGCACTGTTAATGGCATCTAAAGTTTTAATAATCGAAAATTTTTCTACTTTCTCTTTTACCTTGCCACGTCGACGAACACCTGCTGTATCGATGAGCGTATAAGGCTGCCCTTCTCTCTCGTAGGGAATAAATATGCTGTCTCTCGTCGTACCCGCCTCATCAAAAACGACGACACGTTCTTCACCTAAAAGGCGATTAACGAGAGTAGATTTTCCTACATTGGGTCGGCCAACTAGGGCAATCTTAATACCTACATTTTCTGGCTCAACTTCGTCCTCTACAGCAAGAGACGCCAGTATCACTTCGTGTTCTGCGACAACATCGTTGATAAGGGATCGAACCCCATTACCATTGCTAGCGGATATAAATAACGATTCTCCAAATCCTAAGCTCGCAAATTCACCCATAGCATAATCGGGGTTTTGACCATCTATCTTATTACCAATGAGTAGAACAGGTTTGTCCTGAGCGCGAAGCAATTCTGCAATCGAATCATCACCAGCGGTACGACCATCTTTGGCGTCAACGATAAAGAGTATTAAATCAGCTTCTCCAATGGCATAAAGTGCTTGGTCCGCCATGTGGCCAAAGATACCGTCCTCATCGCCTGTCAAACCACCAGTATCAACAACCAAATAATTAAACTCGCCCATCGCGCCTTTGCCATACTGTCTGTCGCGGGTTAAACCAGCGAACTCTGCAACAATGGCATCACGGGTTCGCGTGAGGCGATTAAAAAGCGTTGATTTTCCTACATTAGGGCGGCCCACGAGGGCGATTACGGGAATCATAAATTACTCAGCGAATTTCCAAAGCGGTTAATTGGCCACCATTGCTCATCACATAAATGCGGGTGCCATCTACAACAGGACTACTGTTAAAACCGCTTTTATCAACAATTTTACGACCAACAAATCGACCATCGGACTGAGCAATTAGATGTAGATAACCTTCAAAATCTCCTATAACAATGTAGGAGCTTATGGCTACAGGCGTTGTCACTTTACGGAAAAGAAGTTCATCTGTCTCCCATACATCACTACCTTGATCCATAGAATAGGCATTCAAAATGCTATCTTCATTAGCAAGATAAATATTACCAAATCCTTCTCCAAGACCTGAAATAGATGAAGTTTCTTTCGCCCAAAGGAGGCGACCATTAGCCGCAAGATCCATCGCAACCAAATTGCCTTGATAGGACGCAACAAAAAGTTGTGTACCATTGAGAACCATACTGCCATCAATATCGACGAGTTTCTCTAAATCCGATTTACCACTGGCAGCGGCGATACGTTGGTCAACCTTTGCAATACCACGCTGTGGATCAATGCTTGCAATTCGACCATTTGCAAATCCTGCAATAACATATTCGTCAATGAGCAAAGTACTGGTGCCACGCAAAGTGAGGTTTGGCACGTTGGTTTGATATTGCCACAATCGCTCACCATCAAGGACATTAAAGCCAGAAACTTTGCCATCAATCGTTTGCGCCACAACCAATCCCTTACCCGCTTGTGGGGGTGATAAAATTTCGCTGGTCATAATGGTACGCCATGCAAGGCTGCCATCACTTTGATTAATCGCAACAAGTTCGCCCGCAGATGAGCCTACTAATACCAAATCTTCACCAACACCCA
>JBLHIH010000201.1:0-5419 GCA_047616645.1 Flavobacterium sp.
TTTCATTCCGTTGCTTCAAAATATGATCTTATGAATGATGTCATGTCACTCGGCAGCCATCGTTTAATGAAACAGTTTGCGGCCGAGCTTACTTCTGCTCGAAAAGGCCACATCATACTTGACCTAGCCGGTGGCACCGGCGATCTCTCTGCAAGAATGTCTCCAATGGTTGGTTCAGAGGGGCAAATTTTCCTCTGCGACATCAATCAAAGCATGTTAATGCAAGGGCGTGATCGCTTACTCGATGATGGCATAATGGAAAATATTTCTTTTGTGCAAGCAGACGCAGAAAAACTCCCTTTCCCCGACAACTATGTCAACGCAATAACCATGGCCTTTGGTTTAAGAAATGTCACCCGTAAAGAAGACGCCTTAAAGTCAATGTTAAGAATACTTAAACCCGGAGGTAGGCTTGTCATTCTTGAATTTTCCAAGCCAAAAAATACAATCGTTAAAAAAGCTTATGATGCTTTTGCGGGATTGTGGCCAAAAATCGGTAAACAGTTGACGGGTGACGGTGACAGCTATCAATATTTAGTTGAATCAATTCACATGCATCCTGACCAAGAAACCTTAAAAAAGATGATGGAAACAGCAGGCTTTGTTAAATGCGAATACCACAATTTAATGAATGGTATCGCCGCCATTCATACGGGCCGAAAGAGCAGACGGTAAATGCAAATTCTGCGAGTGTTGTACATAATCTTCGTTGTAGGCCGAAATAGGCTAGATCGTTTAATTCCGCCAGAAAAGCTCCCCTTGTGGGCTAAGTTTTTCCTTCTCCCTCTCAAAATTTTGCCAGCACCAAAGGTTTCCAAAGCCGTATCTCTTAGACTGAGCTTTGAAGCACTGGGCCCTATCTTTGTTAAATTTGGTCAAATACTTTCCACCAGACGAGATCTATTCGAGAACGAAACATCAGATGAACTCCAAAAATTACAAGATCAAGTACCCCCCTTTGATTCAGCCGTAGCGGTATCGCTCATTGAAGCTGCTCTTGAAGATGATATAAACACGCTATTTGACGATTTTGAACATAAACCACTTGCATCTGCATCACTCGCTCAGGTGCATGCCGCCACATTAAAAACGGGTGAAAAAATTGTCGTTAAAATAATCCGCCCTGATATTGAGGTAGTGATAAAACGTGATCTAAAAATCATGCATTTAATAGCTCGCATACTTCTAAAACTTTGGAAGGATGCAATACGTTTACACCCAGACCAAATTGTTAAGGACTATGAACAAACAATCCTTGATGAATTAAACCTTCAACTAGAAGCTGCAAATACCCAACAACTTCGCAAAAATTGGCATGTAGCAGAAAATCGCCCTGATATGCTTTTTGTACCAAAAGTCTACTTTGATTTGTGCCGTCAAAATGTCATGGTTATGGAACGAATATACGGCCTTAGCTCTGCTGATTTAGAGGGGATGATTGCCGCCAAAGTGAACATGAAAAAACTAGCACATCTGGGGGTCGAGATTTTCTTCACTCAAGTGTTTGAAGACAACTTTTTTCATGCTGACATGCACCCAGGAAATGTATTTATCAACGCTACAAATCCTGAAGAGCCAAGTTATATTGCACTTGACTGCGCAATAATCGGATCGTTAACCGAGGATGACAAATCCTATCTTGCAAGAAATCTTTTGGCATTTTTTCATCAAGACTATTATGAGGTTGCGCGACTTCATGTAGAAAGCGCTTGGGTTCCCGCAGACACAGATATTAGAGAATTTGAATCGGTCATCCGTAGTGTTTGCGAACCCATTTTTCAGAAGCCTATCAAAGATATTTCCTTTGGGCGTGTTTTGCTTAGCCTCTTTCAGACTGCTCGACGGTTTAACATGGAAGTCCAACCACAATTGGTGCTGTTACAAAAGACCTTGCTCAATATTGAAGGCATGGGGCGTCAACTCTACCCTGACTTGGATCTCTGGGAAACCGCTGCACCCTTTATGGAAAAGTGGATGAAAGAAAGAATCGGCATCAACGGTTTATTTAAACGTGTCAGTAAAAATGCGCCACAGTGGCTCGAACAACTTCCTGAGATACCTGACCTTGTTATGAATGCAATGTTCGAATTGCGGGCCATGGGGCAGAGCAATAAAGAGCAAACTCAACTTCTTAAGTCACTGAATACTCAGATATCCAAGCAGAGGTCCTCAGGTCGCCTAGGCGCACTGGCTCTTGTCGCTGCACTGATTGGGTCTACCCTGCCCCTAATGGGTCTAGCAAGCCAATCCGAAGCCCTTGTTGGCGCTTCAGTTCTGGGTAGTTTTGGACTCTACTGGATGTTTCTAAAATCTTGACATGTTATTCTCGCTGGCCATTTTCCACTGGGATATTTAATTATGGGAGGTGATATGGCAGGTGATATGACAGATCCAACATGGATGGCAGAACTTACCTTTACAGAGCAGGAACTTATCCCCGTCATCGCTCAAGATGCTGAGAGTAAACGCATCCTTATGTTTGCTTGGATGAACAGAGAATCCCTAGTAGAAACGGTTCGAACAGGTCAAGCCGTTTACTGGTCCAGAAGTCGTCAAAAGTTATGGCGAAAAGGTGAAATTTCTGGCCACCATCAGCTAGTTGAGGAAATCCGCTTAGACTGTGATGGTGATGTGATAACATTAATGATTAAACAACAGGGTGATATTGCCTGCCACACGGGACGCCAATCCTGCTTTTTTCGGGTACTCAAGGACGGTACTTGGTTAACGACGGATTCGGTTTTAAAATCCCCAGCGGAGATATACAAAAATGAGTAAGGCAACAGGAGATGCAGTAATGGCTGATGGCGACGCGATCCTCAAGCAGCTCTTTGATATACTTCGCCAAAGAAAAAGTGCCTCAGCTGACTCATCATACGTAGCTAGCCTATATGCGGCAGGGCTGAATAAAATTCTTGAAAAACTAGGTGAAGAAGCAACAGAAACAATAATCGCGGCTAAGGATGCAGAAGATGCCCCACCAAATTCTGTACCACATACAAATTTAATAAAAGAAACTGCTGACCTTTGGTTTCATTCACTTGTGATGCTAAGCCACCTAGATATTGATTCAGATGACTTGTTAGCTGAATTAAATAGACGATTAGGTACATCTGGACTTGAAGAGAAAGCCAGTCGACTTAAGTAGATAAGTCGCAAAGTAAGCGTGAATAGAGAAAATTAAAAGCACTTAATGTAAAGGGAGAAAATTATGTCTTTTGGCGTCACAGAACTCATGATCATCGCAGTCATTGTACTGCTACTATTTGGTACCACAAAACTAAAATCTTTGGGAAGCGATTTAGGCTCAGCGATTAAGGGATTTCGATCGGCAATGGATGATGATAAATCCACCGGTGAAATAAATGAAAAAAACGAAATCAATGATGCCCAACTCGAAGCTGATGTCCCGAATCCTATCCCAGGGACAAATCAAAGTGCACAGTCAACTGAGGAGAGCAGCCCTCAGAGTAACGACAGTAAAAAAGCATAAAAACTTATGTTTGATGTCGGATTTCCTGAGTTATTGCTGGTGAGTATAGTGGCCCTGTTGGTCATTGGACCTGAACGACTTCCTGAAACAGTGCGTACTATCATGGTGTGGTTGGGAAAAATCAAACGAAGTTTCGCCAATATAAAAACCGAAATCGAGCAGGAGATTGGTGTAGACGAAATTCGACAACAAATTCACAATGACAGCATCATGAAAGATCTTGACGAAGGTCGTGAGAAAATTCAAAGCGTTTTTGATGACATACAACAGGACGTTGATGCACTACAAAATACAAATACCTCGCTTATGAATAAAGGTGAAGTGCTTAAGAAAAAAAAGAATGCTAAAGAGCAAGGACCCATAATCACCGATCTTGATTTGATTGAGGCGGATAAAACTTTATCCGAACAAACCCTATCGAAAAAAAGCATGTCAGAAGAAACACCACAATCTAAAAATAAATGAGCATCACCTTACCTATATTCGAAATACACATTAGTAGTACATATTAAAAAGTTAAATAAGATGCCAAATAAGCAGTGAATAAAGAAGCGGACCATAATACTCAGCAAAACGAAGCAGAAGAGCTCGATGGCGGTCAGCCTCTAGTCGAGCATCTAATAGAATTGCGTTCTAGATTACTACGTAGCCTGATTGCCATCATTGTTATATTTCTTCCTCTATTCTATTTCGCCAACGATATCTATACCTTTGTATCAGAACCCATTCGGAAATATATGCCGGAAGGTAACACCATGATAGCGACAGAAGTTGCCTCTCCTTTTCTGACGCCATTTAAGTTATCTCTCGTTCTCTCTGTATTCCTCGCTATGCCGTATATTCTTCATCAAATTTGGAGTTTTGTCGCGCCAGGATTATTTAGTAAGGAGAAAAAAATCGCACTGCCCTTACTCATTTCTAGCATCGTATTATTCTACACAGGGATCGCATTTGCATTTTATGTCGTTTTCCCTTTGGTCTTTAGTTTTTTTGCTAGCGTCACTCCAGCTGGTGTCGAGATAATGACGGACATCAATCGTTACTTAGACTTTGTCCTTAAAATATTCTTTGCATTTGGATTAGCCTTCGAAATTCCCATCGCCACCGTATTGCTAGTATGGACTGGAGCAAGCAATGTGGATAGCTTACGCAGCAAGCGCCCTTATGTTGTTGTTGGTTGCTTTGTTCTAGGCATGTTACTAACACCACCTGATATCATATCTCAATTGTTGCTGGCGATCCCAATGTGGTTTTTGTTTGAAATCGGGATAATTTTTTCCTTATCGATTAAGAAGAAGGAATAGGAAGAAGGAATAGGAAGAAGCCATAAAGGAGAAAAATATTCCCCTAAGTACAATTTCCCTCCATCGCATCAATCCAATCCGAAACCGCCTGTACCCCTTCAACATGTACTAAACTTCGGCCTAACTCTGGCATCATGGCGGCTACATCTACGCTTTGCATTCTGAAAGTCAGGATTGATGCCTCCGAATTTCCGGGAAGTATTCCTACCGGCCTTCCTCCCGTACCTTGGCCTGCCGCGACGGGCGGTTTGCAAACACCTAGCTGTAAGCCTTCAGTCTCACCGATATTTAAAAACATACCAGAAGTATCTGCCGCCCCATTGGGGTTATGGCAATGTCCGCAATTAATATCCAAATAAGATCGCGCTATATGAGTCTTCGATTTCGATTTCGATTTCGATTTCGATTTCGATTTCGATTTCGATTTCGATTTCGATTTCGATTTCGAATCAGATGAAACCTGCTTCCAATTTGCATTTCTACTAAATTGTTCCGGTTTTTTTTGAAGGATTTTTTGATCAACAAAATTCCCTAATTGATCACTTGTCTTATGAAGATGAGTATAGGCTTTATCCAGATGTCGCGCCTTTACACCTATCAGCCCCATTTCTTTTGTGTTCAA
>JBLHIH010000202.1:0-5417 GCA_047616645.1 Flavobacterium sp.
ATTGATATTTATCAATAAATAATTTATTTTTGATGGCGAGTGTTTTAAGCGTGTAGAATTATGGTGACCTGAAAACTGAATTTTGGTGAATTTAACCAAGTAATTTCTTACAACCAAAACTCACTTTGCTAGGTTATACTCGCGCTCTGTTAAAACTTATTGAAGGGAACGCGATATGAACGGTGCGGAAAGCATGCTTGAGAGTTTGATTAATAATGGCGTCGAGGTTTGTTTCAGCAATCCGGGGACATCAGAAATGCATATGGTTTCCGCTATGGGAAAATCATCTCAGATGCGAGCGGTTCTCGGGTTATTTGAAGGCGTTTGTACTGGCGCTGCCGATGGCTACGCTCGAATGGCAGGCAAACCTGCTTGTACGCTGTTACATCTAGGGCCCGGCTTGTCCAATGGGTCTGCAAATCTACATAATGCCCATAAAGCGAGATCTCCGGTGATTAACTTAATAGGAGACCATGCAACTTATCACAAAAAATATGATGCACCTTTAACCTCTGATGTCGAAGGATTGGCAAGACCTGTCTCTCATTGGGTTCACACCTCGACCGATGCTCACGCTCTACCGAAAGATGCTGCCGAAGCCACACGCATAGCCAATATGGGACCGGGGAAGATAGCAACATTAATTGTACCCGCAGATTGTGCTTGGAATGAATCTAGTGATCCTGTGGGTCAGTTACCTGCGACAGAAACGCCAAAGGTAGATGATGCCGCAATCAATAAGGCGAGTGATCTACTCAGCAATGGTAAAAGTACAGTGTTGTTGATGAACAATTTGGCGCTAAGTGAAAAGGGCCTTGAATTGGCAGACAGAATTGCTCAGAAAACAGGTGCTCGTGTATTTTGTGACACATTTACGAAGCGATTACCAAGAGGAGAGGGACGCTGCGGCATAGAACGGTTAGGTTACTTTGCTGAGCAAGCAAGTGAACAACTTAAAGGAGTAGAACAATTTATTATGGTGGGTACTAAAGCACCGATAGCTTTTTTTGCTTATCCAGAAAAAGCGAGTGAGTTTTATCAGGATGGCAGTGAATTGCATACATTAAGTGAACAAGATGAGAATGCGGAGGATGCACTAACTCGCCTCTGTGAAAGTGTACATGCTGGCGAACTGGAACCAAGATTCATTAAGCTTAAAAAGCCTGGGTTGGGCAGTGGCGACTTAACACCTTCGAGTATAGGGATGACCTTTGCAGAGTTGATGCCGGTGGATGCAATTATAGTGGATGAGGCGGCGACATCTGGCGCGCCTAGTCAAGGCTATAGTACGACGACAGAACCCCATGACTGGTTATCCTTGACCGGAGGTTCCATTGGGTTTTGTTTACCTGTGGCAATCGGCGCAGCTGTAGCCTGTCCGGATCGAAAAGTAATCTGCTCTCATGGAGATGGCGGTGCTATGTACACCATACAGTCACTCTGGACGATGGTGAGAGAAAACCTCGACATCTGTGTTGTCATCTTTGCGAACCGTAAATATCAAATTCTTCAAGTCGAATTATCACGGGTAGGGGCCCAGTCCATGAATAAGCAAACCCTGGATGTTCTTAACCTTGATAATCCTGAGTTGAACTTTCTTAGTCTTGCTAAAGGAATGGGCATGGATGCAGTGAGGGTTGAAACAATAGAAGATTTTAATAATCACTATGAGAAAGCGATGAATACCAAAGGGCCCTTCTTAATAGAAGCAGTAATTCCTTAAGTCTTGAAAGAAAAGCTGTTGTGAATTACCAATGTATTATTTTTGATTTGGACGGTACGCTTGTCGATAGCGAGCCCCTAAGTAGTCGAGCCTTTATTGATCTTTTACCGGATCTCGATGTTGGGGTAGAAGAGCTCACAACACAAATTAGGGGCGGAAAATTTGCAGAAGTACTTCTCGATATCCAAACCCGATATCAAATTGGCATCCCAGAGGGTTTTGAATCTATCTTTCGCAGTAGGGTGGCTGAATTATTTGAAATTGCCTTACTTCCGATTCCAGGGGTTCCCCAAATGTTAGAACTGACCTCCCAAGCCATGTGTATTGCATCGAGTGGGCCTCGACCGAAGATCTCACATGCTTTGAATAAAACAGGACTGTCTCATTATTTTAAAGACAATATATTTAGTGCCTATGACATAGGCTCATGGAAACCTGAGCCCGATCTATTCTTACACGCGGCAAAAAAAATGGGATTCAAACGTAGTGAATGTATTGTTATAGAAGACAGCTCGATTGGCGTGAGAGCAGCTGAAGCTGCAGGAATAGACGTTCTTCACTTTACAGAAAAGCCGATGAGAGAGGATTGCCAGAGATATAAATCTTTCGTATCAATGCGTGATTTACCAATGATGATAGGACAATAAACCAGGTGAGTGCTAATGGCGTTCGCATTGTCACTGAACACTTTGCCAGCTAGAACGTTGGCTTCCTTTTAAATTACCTGTTTATTGTATCGTGATCTTTTGATTGGCAAATGAAAGCTATCAACATACCGTCAGTGAGCTGTCTGATAAAACAAGATACATAAATCGTGTTATAAATTCACTAGTGGCGGTGTTAGAAGTAGTAGATTAGTACAGTAGATGCTTGTAAAGACGAGGAAGTAATAACGTTAGCTACTTCCCTTGTAAGTGCCTGAATATGCTACCTAACTTATTTATAGTTTCTTAACTTTCATCTAAAACATCTATTTCTGGACGGGAACTAGCTAGCGAATTGGGACGACGCCTAAAATCCAGTCAACGCACTCATCGTTCTGACTTATTCGTAACTTCCTCAACATATAATTTAGTTGCGGAACAGATAGCCTTAGTGTTTCAAAATCATCTCTATTGAAATAGACAAAAGAACAAGGTTCGACGGCAGTCACTGTAGCAATGTTTTCTGTTGATAAAGGACACCATCCAAATTCTTTACCCTGACCTGCATCACACAAGGTTTTTCCTTCATCAAGGAGGTACCAAGCCTCCTCTCCAAAATCCATGCTTTCACCCTCGGCAAGTGATAGAAAGTTGGCAGACCGACCCACTGTTTCCGTCACTGTCGATGATAGTTGGTTGAATTGAGGCAAATTCCGGATCACGGGTCTGATAGACCACCTTCTGAGCAAGTGATCCTTAAAACCTTCGTTTTCTATGAATGCGCCAAAAGTCTCTTCGGAAAAGACACAAATTGTTACTGGCGTTGACGCGACGACACTTGCATTTCTGCTACCTTGGCCTGTTATTAACGCCATCTCTCCAATTAAGTCTCCGGCCTGAAGGTGGGCGACCTTATTGGATTGCTCTCCATCGTGACGAACTACCTCACAATATCCTGTTAGCACCAAATAAACAGAACCTCGAATGACTGAACCTTGCACCACGATAACATCGTCAGCATTGTATTTTCGAATTTCTTCTTGAGCTAAGAGGCTTCGCATCCATCTGTTTGGGAATGGTCTTCCAAGCCATGCACTCAAATAGTGACTCACTTGAGATGTATAGATACTCGAATCTCCTTCGAATACTGTATATCGCTTCCCTGAGCTTGCCAGTGAAAAAGTATTATTAAATTTTGGAGGCAACTGTTCTACATGAACAAAGATAATGCGTTCTGCTTGGGATTTAAGCGCGTCGGCAGGATTGCCATGTATTTCTCCAGCTCCGCCATCGGCGATAAGCATATGGTAATCAGATTCAAATAATTTTTCTAAGGTATTTAATGTTGAATCTCTTACAAGGCCTTCTTTGTTTAGTGCGCGAGCAGAATCAAGGCTATTATTGTCTACGACAATACAAAGTTCTCTTTTGGACTCTTTATGACGTGTTGAGAAAGTTGCGCCAATTGTTGGAATACTATGTACAGTGACATGTGGTTCTATGACAAGCCCAAAATAGTTGAGTGTTTTACCAGGAACCGCTTCTATGTGAGAAAAATGTTCTGCTATAACTTCTGCTGTCCAACCAAGATTACAAGCGAGTTTGTCCATTGCCATTAAAAATATTTCCTTTGTCGTGATCACCTCAACTTTGTGGGGCATCATCATCAGTGGAAACATTGCACAATGGTCATCATGTAAGTGGGTTAGATAAATTGCTGAAATTTGGTTTTTGATATTCCACGAGCATATAAATGTTCATCAAGAAAGGGTATTGAATCTATTAAAATATAATCGCCGTTGTAGCATAAGGCTAAGCCAGTACAGGGTTCATCAACGGTAAATCCTGAAGCGCCTCCGAGCACTTCAATTCCCAATTTAATCAAGCCACCAGGTACATAGTCTGGCCGTACTTGATAAGGTGGAAACACACGTTTTGCTTCCATTAAATCGACGTCAACATTTCCCTGTCGGTTTGAGAATTTGTAGCGATCGAGTCCAATATGCTCAACTTGTAGTGAGCCAACTTGGGCGCTTCCGTTTTCGAATGGGATGGTTTCAAAAAAATCTTCTATCGGCATTGCCGTGCCACTCTTATCTTTTACGGCCAATGCGTTGGATACCGCAAGCCATTCTTCTTTTAGACCAGACTCGGTTCCCCATTTATCCAATTCTTCTCGCGTTGGACCTGTGAGGGTTAATCTCATCAATCTAAGCGCTTGACTGATGTCTTTTTCTTCACCAATGAGTTTGATCTTTAGACCTTGCTCAAGGCCCTTTGCTACAAATACGAAAAAGTAAAATGGGAATTCTAGATTGTTAAGCAGTGCGCCGTCTTTTTCTTTGACATCGGTGAGTAACATGCCGTCGAAATGCGTGATTTTATTCAGAAGTAAATTTTTGAGAATTTCCGGCGGTTGGCCAACCAAGATAGCCGTATTGTCATCTTGGACGATTCTACTTGCTTCGGCTGGAATCAATACGGTAGGTCGCGCCATATCTGATTTACTTCTTTAGGTTCGCATAAGTGTAACCAAAGCTGGGGAGTGTGTCAGCCCAATATACATCCAATGTACTCCCAATAATTTACGCTCTTGGGAGCGAAATATTCGTAATTTGCACTTTAAAACAATAAAATTGGCTATTCTGTTGTGAAAACCTCAGACCGAACACATTCCGCGCTGATGTCGACTAATTTGGAGCAATTAATGGGTAGCAAGATTAAGTTAAATGAGTCTGAGAAGTCGCTTTTTCGAGAAAGTGTGCATAAATTTCTTGCAGCAGAGGTTGAGCCTTATTTTGACCAGTGGGAAAGAGATGAGATTTTTCCGAGAGAGCTTTGGCGGAAACTTGGGGAAAATGGCTTTCTTTGTGTGGATATGCCTTCAGAGTACGGTGGTTATGACGCTCCTTTTGAACTGAGTTGCGTCGTTATCGAGGAAGTATCACGGGCTGGTTATGGGGCGCTAGCCACTAGTTTGTCAGTCCATTCAGATATTGTTGCACCCTATATACTTGATTTGGGGACAGAAGCGCAAAAAGAGCGTTGGT
>JBLHIH010000203.1:0-5411 GCA_047616645.1 Flavobacterium sp.
GCCTCCAATAGTTCAGGTGGGCAAGATACATGACTTTATGTTGGCTGCCTACATAAAGATAACATCTAGGGAGCTTTCAATGGGTAAAGTCGAATCTTCAATAGGCATATTTGTGGCCTTGGCCATTGGCCTACTTATCAGTATTGCGGGCTCCCAAGGAGGAGCAGAATTTGAAGGGATTCCCGTATTTTTCCTTTGTGCCATTCTTGCCTTCTCAATACAGTGGCTTGCTTATGTACCTGCTTATATTGCCCACAGCGAAATCTATTATGATCTTACAGGTAGCATGACTTATTTGGCAGTGATAGCGCTGGCATTAATAAGTCACATGTCACTCAGTGATGATCTTAGTCAGCGTACTATATTAATCGCCTTGTTGTGTGGTTTGTGGGCGATGAGGCTAGGCAGTTTCCTTTTTTTACGCGTGAAGAAGGCGGGCTCAGACCGACGATTTAACAAGATGAAGTATAACGCCCTGCAGTTTTTGATGACTTGGACAATTCAAGGTCTTTGGGTAATTGTCACCCTCTCAGCGGGACTCGCTGCAATGACATCTAGTGTGGATACCCCTTTGGGAATACTGGCTTATCTAGGCGCCGCCTTATGGCTTGCCGGTTTTTCCATCGAAGTGATTTCTGATCGACAGAAAAGTATTTTTAGAGATAATGATGAATCGGGATTTATACAAACTGGTTTGTGGTCATGGTCTCGTCACCCAAATTACTTTGGTGAAATTCTATTATGGTTGGGGATTGCCATTATTGCCTATCCCACTTTGGAAGGCTGGCGAATGTTGACCTTGATATCGCCGATATTTGTTTTTGTGTTGCTTGTATTTGTAAGCGGAGTGAAGATGTTAGAAAAAAGTGCTTTGAGGCGTTGGGGCGATGATGAGGCCTATGTCGCCTATCTAGAGCGAACATCAATACTGTTTCCTCTCCCTCCTTCGCAGAAACGGTAAATAAAAACAATAGATAAAAGACTTTACCTTGGTCCTACTAGAGACATTATTATGATTATATTCATCATAATGAAGGCAAATTCGTGGAAACCTACCTAAAGCTGCGTATTCAGGGAATGACCTGTAGTCACTGTACTACTGGCATGTCCCAAACCCTTTTGGACGAGGGTTTTTCTGATGTTGAAGTAGATCTGTCTGATGCTTATGTAAAGAATGATAAGTGGTATGAGATAGAGAATCTTGAAACCATTGTCGCAAACAAAGGTTTCAAGTTGGAGAGTATTTTTATAGATGGAAATGCTGTCATTCCTGTCCTAGGCATGTCCTGTCAAAAATGTGTGGGTCGGGTACGATCGACCCTCATGGAAAATGAAGACGTCACCGCCGTCGAGGTCAATCTTGAAACTGGCGAGGTGAGCATCAAAGGAAAACCTAATCTAGCAACAATGATCCAGTCGATAGAAAACCTAAGCTATACCATTGCTTCCTCTGATCGACTAAGCAAGCCAGTGATTGAAGATAAGCAGAATCACGATCTTAATTCCGATCCGGTAACCTACCACCTCCAAGTTGAAGGAATGTCTTGTGCCAGTTGCGTTGCTACTGTCGAGAAAGCGCTACGCTCTGTGCCAGGTGTGAATGATGCAACAGTGAATTTTGCGGATGAGACGGCACATGTGAAGGGATCCATGTCCTTAAGTTCATTAACACAAGGTTTGAAAAAAATTGGCTATGATGCGAAAGCGCTAGCGCATATCGATGCGTTGCAAAAAGAGATTCTACTAAAAGAGCGCCTACAAAAGGGCATGTTTAAATCTGGAGTTTCTCTCTCTATGGCCTGTGTATTGATGGCAGGGATGTGGTTAAAAGTACTACCGCCTATCACCGCGCAGAGCTTTTGGTTAGGAATGGGCTTGTTGATGCTGTTTATCATGTATTTCTCCGGAGGCCACTTTTATCGCAATGCGCTGCGATCCGCCAGCCATGGTACCACTACGATGGACACGCTAATCGCCATCGGCACCGCGACAGCTTGGTTATATTCTATGTGGGTAGTACTCCTACCTCAGTCCTTGCCTGTAGAAAGCCAACATCTTTTCTTTGAAGCTGCGCTTTTTATCATTGGTTTCGTTAACCTCGGTAAAATTTTAGAACTCAATGCTCGAGGTAAGGCGTCGAGCGCTATCGAAAAACTAATCAACTTAACGCCATTGAATGTCAATCTTGTAACTGATGCAGTAGACAAGTCTGTTCCGCTTGCTGAAATAGTGGTAGGCGATTTTTTAAGCGTTAAGCCCGGGGAAAAGATACCTGTTGATGGTGTAGTAAAAGAAGGATTTTCCAGCGTTGACGAGTCAATGTTGAGTGGTGAATCACTCCCTGTAGAGAAGCAAGTTGGAGACAGTGTACGAGCGGGTTCACTAAATCTATTTGGCAGCTTTGTTATTCAAGCTGAACAAATAGGCAGTAAGACCGTGTTGGCGAGAATGATAGATCTCGTGAAAAATGCTCAAAATACAAAGCCGCCTATTGGACAGCTGGCAGACGCCATAGCGTCGGTTTTTGTGCCGCTTGTCTTGCTCATTTCAGCTCTGTGCTTTTTCTACTGGGGTTTTGTATCTAATGAGAGTAACAGTCCTAGTTTAATGATAGTCACTGCTATGTCTGTCCTCATTGTGGCATGCCCCTGCGCCTTAGGCTTGGCTATACCCGTATCGATAATGGTGAGCATGGGACGCGCGGCGAATAGCGGTTTGATTGTGAGAAATGCAGAAGCACTTCAAAGCGCTGCAAAAATTGAAATGGTGGTCCTAGATAAAACTGGAACCCTTACCATCGGTAAACCGAGTGTCGTCAATGTGTGTTGTGTAGCAGATGTAAATCATATGTTAAGGGTTGCCTGCGCGTTGGAAGCAAATTCTGAACATCCTCTTGCTAAAGCCATCACTGACTATTGTTTGGATAAGGGGGTTGTTTCTGAGGCTGTAGGGAATTTCAACATTTCTCCCGGTGGTGGTGTTTCAGGTGAAATTAACGGATCGAAAGTGATGATGGGAAACCGTAAGTTTCTCGGCATTCAAAGTGGTGATCAAGAAGCGCTGGGGACAACTATTTATGTATCTGAATCTGGTCAATTACTAGGTAGTTTTTTGTTGGAGGATACATTAAGGGATGGCGCTAAAGCTTTTATAGAAAACCTGAAACTTCTCGGAATGGCTGTGCAGATTTTATCTGGCGACAACGAGGCTAGCACAGTTAAAGTAGCCCAAGCACTTGATATTGATCAATATCAGTTTGAATTGACGCCAGAACAGAAACTTGAAGAAATTAGAAGACTCCAGGATGACAAAATTATCGTTGCTATGGTCGGAGATGGCATCAATGACGCGCCAGCTTTAGCCGCGTCGAATGTCGGATTTGCCATGGGTGAAGGGACGGATATCACCATTGAAAGTGCCGATATTACCGTGCTAAACAGTCAGCTTAAAAGTATTACAACAGCGATTATATTGTCCAAGCTAACGATGAGAAATATACATCAAAATTTAGTCGGCGCCTTCGCCTACAATGTGATTCTCATTCCAATTGCTGCGGGTTTATTCTTTCCCTTTTTAATGAACCCAAGCTTTGCGGGTTTGGCGATGGCCTTGTCTTCAGTCACTGTGGTGACAAATGCTAATCGTCTGCGTTTTCAAAAATTGGATTGATTCGAGTTTGAATAATGCTACATTGATACAATAAATATATTTGCAGAAATATTTATAGAGATACTTATCTAAATATTTAAAGAGACCTTTAGGAGTAGACCAAATGACTGAACCTATCCACATTGAAGTTTTTACAGATTACGTTTGACCGTGGTGTTATCTCAGTACAGTTAGTATTGATAAACTTCGTCAAGAAGAAGGGGTGACAGTGTCTTGGTCATTTTTTCCCCTGCATCCTGAAACGCCGGATGAAGGCATGGCCTTAAAAGATTTATTCAGGGGAAGAGAAGCTCAACTTGAGGGCTTTCAACATCAACTAAGTGAAGTTGCCTCAAGAGAAGGTTTGCCCTACGGCAATAGAACAATGACTTACAATAGTAGAATGGCACAAGAGTTAGGAAGTTGGGCTGATTCTTTACCAGGTTCTTTACCAGAGAAAGCCAACTTGCTTCATGATTTGATCTATCGAGCTTATTTTGTTGAAAATCAGAATATTTCTGATCGAGGTGTCTTGTTAGACCTTGCGAGCAATGCGGGGCTTGATGTTAAAGAAGCTGAGCGTATCTTGGTCGAGAGAACTGAAAGTGCGAAAATAGACCGTGATTGGACAAGAGCTAGGAACATGGGTATTACTGGAGTTCCGACTTTTGCTAGTGCGGACTTGGTGGTTGTAGGTTGTCAAACTTATGATATTTTAATGCGTTTTGTTAATCATCTTAAAGTACTTAAGGCAGCGGGTTAATAATAAGTTTATTAATCTTCATTAGTCATATAGAAGACTTGGCTCGCGGGACTCACAAAACTTGCTCGCAGCGCAGAGTGGTAGTCATCCATTTCTAACAAGACTTTATGTCGTGCATCAAGTGTTATTCCAAGTCTTGCAAGAACTTTTTTATAGTCTCGAAATGAATATTCATTGGCGTATTTATTGTAGAGAGGGTGGAAGATTTCACGCCCCGCTATGCGATCAAACTCCGTCGCAAGGATGCTACCATTGGTATATTTTCGACTGGTTCTACAGCATTTAACATACTCGTTTATCACTTCATCGAGTGACTGACCCGTGTTTCTAAGATTGAGATCTGCTTCAAGAAAATACAATGCGCCTGACCAATAGACCCTCATGGTCCCTCCGGAACGCCCCGCGCTTAACTTATGTAGCTTAATATTATTCTTTTGATCTCGAGATCCGCGATGAAATCCGTCCGCCAATTTTTGCCAAGCCTGCTTACCGCTGAGTATTTTCCCGCGAGCCATGAGTATATTTTGATAATAGCTTGCAAATCCTTCAGAGATCCAGACATCGCGACTGCCGGGGTAAGGAATATATAAGTGGCTAAATTCATGAACCGCCGTCCAATCTTTAACAAAAGACGCCAGGGTGGCATTTGGGTTTACATGGAACTCCACCCCTTCCGGCGTGGATTCTCGAAGCGTATGAGCCCAAGGGACTGCAGACCGACCTTTAACGGTGCGATTGATGTTTATTCGTGTAGTACGTAAAGGAAAGCGTCCATTCACAAGGCTAGCTGTGTTGGCTGCTTGAGTAAGCCAGGTTTTAATTTTTTCTCTTTCTCGCCAATCAAAGCGAGATTTCCAGTTGATCTTAAACTGACCACCCGGAACTTCTAGGTTTTCATTTACGATAGGCTGTTGTGCGTAAGACTGTTGCCCCAAGCAAGTAAAAAAAAGGCAAGTAATAAAAAGGGCTAGTTTAAAAAATACTGGCATAAATAAATGAC
>JBLHIH010000204.1:0-5384 GCA_047616645.1 Flavobacterium sp.
CCCAGGCTTTTATCGGTAACTTAAGTCAGCAACTCGATGAACAAGGACAGATAGATTCAGCTAAGCGCATACTTCAGTTTCAACACTACTTTGTTGAGAAAATGGAGGAACGGCGCAAAGACTCCAAGGATGACATTCTCTCGAAAGTTGTTAACGCCAGTATCGATGGAGAAAAATCACTAAATAATGCTGAAGGTTTGTCCATGCTCTCTCAGATAATGGTTGCTGGCAATGAAACAACTTCGGCCTCCTTAACAGAAGGCATGTGGCTGCTTATTCAGAACCCAGAACAATACAAACTTGTTGCTAATGATCCGTCGCCAGAAATGATCTCTAACCTAGTTGAGGAGATTCTGCGTATTTCCAGCCCCTCTGCCAATATGTTTAGACGTACAAATACCGATATGGAATTAGGCGGGGTAACCATTCCCAAAAATTCAATATGTTTCGCACGCTTTGCATCTGCCAATATGGATTCGAATCGCTTTCCTGAACCTGAAAAGTTTAATGTGATGCGACCAAACCTTAAAGAACATGTTGCATTTGGTAAAGGCGTTCACCATTGTCTTGGGGCTGCCTTGAGTCGAAGAGAAATGAATATTAGTTTTAGGGTGATTTTTGAACGTCTGAAAAATTTCAGATTAAGTGAAAAAGCCGCTCAACCAGAGTTTGCTGCTAATGCATTGCTACATGGCTTGACTGGACTCGACATGTCATTCGATAAGGTGTAAAAACAGCTTTGTACCGTTGTAACAGAAGTAAAAACAAGATTTAATATTTGAATCAACCGGGCACCCGATTTATGCAAATACCGAGTGAGCCAGAAGTTGCTAACGTTATTGGTCATCAGTTTCCCGGTGGAACTTATCTTGTTGAGCACTGGGAAAACTTTCTGTTAACTGAATGCACGGGTGCAACCTTATTACCTGATGGCATAGTCCACCCCCTTGTCTTATTTCACCTACCCATTGTCGGCGCAGGAACGAGTATTAAGGAAATGTTTAGCCTCGGCCAGGCAGCTTCAGACTATTCTATTAATATAGAAAGTTACGACTGGGAAATGTTCGACAACCTACTGGAAGAAGTTTCTTACCAAGTATCTGGCGCGATCACCTCTGTGAATCGCTTTGTGGATGCTGCTGGCATCACGCAGGACAGAATTTGTTTCGAGTTCGATATTCAGCTTAAGGAATTGCTAGTGGCGCGCACAAAAATAATTTGGTTGTACGCAAGAGGTCGACCATGAAAAAAGTCAAGGTGGGTGATGAGATACCAGACTGGCATATGCCTTGTGTATCTGCGACGCGCATGCGAACGATGGCTGCGATACTAAGGGATCCAAATCCGGTTCATTGGGATTCCGATCTGGTTGAGTCCTTCGGCATGGGTAAAAGAACCATTAATCAGGGCCCCCTCGGGCTTAGCTATATCATCAATATGTTGCATCAATGGATGGGTCCCCATTGCCTCAAACGAATTTTTATGCGATTTCCCAAGGCTGTTTTTAGTGACGACGAGGTGATTGCCGGTGGTGTAATTAAGGAAACTCAAGAAAAAAATGATCAGGAGTTTGCTATCTGTGAGGTGTGGTTAAAAAGAGATGGCGAAGTATTGTTAAGCGGTGAGGCCACTGTTCTGATTGAAGGCTGAGTGACCATTTGAATGAGAAATAACTCATTCCCTATGGATATTAAATTAGTAAAAAACTGAATACGTCAATAAGGAAATAATAGAATGACAAACCTTCAAGGAAAACTCGCGGTGGTGATCGGCGCATCGGGTCAAGAAAGTTTTGGTACTTCCATTGCCAGGGAACTCGCTAGTGCAGGTGCCACAGTAATCGTTGCAGCCAGACGAATCGAGCCTCTCGAATCCCTTGCCAAAGAGATAGATGGAATCGCTATTCAATGTGATATGAGTGATGAAAATCAGATACAAGCATTGTTCAAGCAGGCAGCAGAAATTGCGCCTCTTGATATCGCGGTGAATTCAGCGGGTAGCTTGGCTGCTGCGCCAATCAGCATGTTGACTACTGATCTTATTCAACCCACTCTGGATGTGAGCTTTATCGGTACGCTATTATTTTTTCGCTACGCGGCGGAAGCCATGACAGAAGGCGGATCTGTGATGACCATCTCATCTCTGACAGCACGGTTGCCGGGTCCAGCGCTAGGTGTTTATTCTGCCGCTCGAGCCGGTATTGATTATGCCGTACGGGTTGCGGCGCTAGAATATGGTGCAAAGAATATTCGATTTAATTCCATTGCAGCCGGGTTGATTCGCACGGATATGACTGAGCTTATGTTCCAGGACCCTGCGACTGAGGCGAGGTTTGTTGATGAAATTCCCCTCGGGCGAATGGGTACAACCGACGACATGGCAAAAACTGCACTTTGGTTAGCTGATGAAACGGCTTCAGGATTCATCACGGGTCAACTAATTGATTTATCTGGCGGACAGCATATGGGCCATTTACCCAAATGATTCAATAAACTTGACAGCATAGGCTCGAATCATTTAAAACAGTCAGCATTGTTTTTATATAAAGCGATAGAGGAATGAACTATTGCCCTAGCGTTTAGTTGAGTACAGGATAATCTTTTAACACCCCCCTTAAAGCGGCCCTCGGGCGACTTTTTGTAAATAGTTGGAGAAGAATATGCAGCTTAAAGATCGCGTTGCGTCAATAACCGGAGGCAGTGCGGGAATCGGACGAGCTATCGCGGAAGCCTTCCTTGCCGAAGGCGCAAAGGTGCTCATTATGTCCCGCGATGTTAAGAAGGCAGAAAAAATGCTTGCTGAAATTGACGTCGGTGAACGATTGATCTTTATACAAGGTGATGCCACCAGTCAATCAGACTTAGAGTCCTTCGTTGATAAAACGCTATCGATGTGCGGCAAGGTAGATATTCTTGTTAACAATGCGGGTGGTGCTGGTGATCTTCAGCCCCTCGTTAACCTGTCGGATGAAGCATTTGATTTAGCGATGAAATGGAATGTTTATTCGACATTCTGGGCCACACGCCGTGCATTGCCATCAATGATCGAGCAGCAATGGGGAAGAATTATAAATATCTCCTCCGTAGAGGGCAAACATGGAAAGCCTGTCTTTTCTGCTTACACAGCTGCTAAACACGCGGTTAACGGATTAACAAAATCTGTCGCAAGAGAAGTAGGCACTGATGGTATTACCGTTAATGCCATCTGCCCAGGGTTAATCATTACAGATATCGTTAGGGATACTGGGCCTGCCACAGCCGAAGCAATGGGTATGACATTCGATGAGATGGTCGCCATGTTTGCCAAAGAATCGGCTATTCAGCGACCGAATACAGTCGCAGAAGTTGCTGCTGTTGCAGTACTGTTGGCAAGTGAAGCGGGTGGTGGAATGACAGGCAATGCCTTGAGTGTAGATGGAGGTACTGCGCAGTATTAGATTGGATGAATACTGCACATTTCACACCAGTGAATAGCTAAAATTTCATTAAAAGGAGAAAATATATGTCGGCTTATTTTATTGCACACTATGTTGTAAATAATGCGTCACTCTATGCGGAATATGCACAAGGGGCTTCCAGCACCATTGGGAAATTTGGTGGCGAGGTAATTGTTTTTGATGTAGCGTCAAGGACCATCGAGGGCGCAACCCCTGGTCCTCAAACCGTTGTCATCAAATTCGAATCGACTGAACAGGCGGACGCCTGGTATGGATCATCTGAATATCAGGCTGTTGTGGGTAAACGCCTTGAAGCCACAAACGGCTTCTCTGTTATTTCACAATCGATGAATGTTGGTGCTTAGGTTATTAGTGATGCGACGATCTAGTCAAAATCGATATGCAGAGAAGTTGGATCAGTCATATAGCAAGAGGCGAAAATGACGAATATATCAATCGAAGAAAAAGATGCGTTTTTTAAGTCGGTCGACGAAGCATCAAAAAAAGCAATATGGTGCGCAGTCGCGACCAGTCATAAAGGCGACCCACGTGTACGCATGGTGCATCCAAGCTGGGAAGGTGATGTGCTTTGGTTTGCCACAGGGCCCCAATCCCCAAAAGCGAAACAAATTGCTGAGAATTCTGCTGTGGAAATTCAGTATCAGGTTTCGCCTCCCGACTTCATCCACATACTTGTACGAGGCAATGCGGAGTTGATAACTGACCAGGCCACAAAAGATCACGCCTGGGATGCTATCGATTATGATTTAACGCAATTCGGTTCAAGTGGACCGGATAGTCCGAATTTTTTGCCTGTGCGAATAACCCCAACCCGGGTGGAGTTGTCAGAGATGTTTGGATCAATGAATAAACGCGTCTGGCGTTCGGTCTAGCGCATTAGTCGGTCCGAGACATAATTGGATAAAGGGGCAGGGAGGTCCAGCTACCCCTTTCTTTAACTGATGGCATGAACTGACAGCTTCAATTAAGTGTTCCAAATAAGCAAATGATACTTTACATAGGATCGGCGATCTTCAGTAATTGCTTGCCAGTGTTTTTACCTGTAAACAGGCGTTGCAAGGTATCAGGAATATTATCAAACCCTTCCTGAACATCAACCTGGAATTTGATTTCCCTCGATTGAACCCAAGTGAGCAGTTCCTCGATAGCGATCGCTGCTCGATCCATGTAGTCGATGACAATGAAACCCTCCATGCGTGCACGCATAATAACGAGATTCATGAGATTGGCAGGTCCTGGTATGGGTGCTTCAGCATTGTAGCCGGAGATTCCACCACACATAATGACACGGGCATGCATATTGATGTGATTGAGTGCTGCCTCAAGTATATTACCCCCCACGTTATCGAAGAAAATATCCACCTTATTGGGGCAAGTCTCTTTGATTCGTTCGTTCACATTTTCGTTTTTGTAGTCGATAACCTCGTCGAAACCAGCTTCACTTTTCAACCATTGACACTTTTCTGGTCCTCCGGCAATACCCACAACCCGGCAACCTTTAATTTTTCCGATCTGACCTGCAATTGATCCTGTGGCGCCGGCAGCACCAGAGACGAGAAGCGTCTGACCTGCTTTTGGTTCCCCCAAATCAAGTAGTCCCCAGTATGCGGTCAGGCCAGTGATGCCAAGCACAGACATCATCATCTCTGGAGGGATGCCATCAGGCACCTTACTCAAACCCATCACGCCTGCGCTTGGCGAGGCAATAACGAAGTCCTGCCAGCCTCCCGTTGTTTGTACTATGTCGCCTTTGGCGAATTCAGGATGATTCGATTCACTCACCTGACCAATTGATCCGGCTCGCATTGGCTCACCGATCTGAACCGGTGGCAGATAACTTTCCTTATCCTCCATCCATCCACGCTGAGTTGGATCAAATGACAGAAACAGATTTCTCACCAATACCTCTCCTTCTGCAGGCTCTGGA
>JBLHIH010000205.1:0-5334 GCA_047616645.1 Flavobacterium sp.
AAATCGACCGCCAAGAATCGTGTTTAACACACTAAGTTCCACATAGTCGGGGTTAGAGCGAGGGATACCTTTTCCCCCAATTCGAATGTTTGTTTCTCTAGCGTCATTTTTGTTAACGACGATTACTTTGTTACCAATGTCATTGTCGACTTTTCCTTGCTTCATTGCCTGTGAGGTCGTATTGGATTCTGTGATTGGTTTGTTCTGCCAGTTTTTGAGCTCCTTAGACAGCAAGCGTTTTAGTTTCTTAGCATCAAAATCACCTACCAGGCTAATGGCAATCTGCTTTGCTTGATAATGCTCTTGATGAAAGGCTTTTAAATCACTGGCTTTCATCTGTGTGATGGATTGTTTGTTTCCTTCAACAGGGTTGCCGTAGGCATGATAACCAAATAATGCTTTGTAAAAATACCGGTGAACAATATCCTTTGGCCGCTCTAAGCTGCGCGCCAATTTTTGAAGATGCAGGGACATCATTTTGGATACATCTTGTTCTGGAAACAGAGGAGCCTGGAGTAGTTCTAAAAATACAGGGAGCAAAACAGTGAGATCTTTAGCTGCTAGTGATAAGGATAAATTCGCAGCATCAGGACTGACGCTAGCGCTAAGACTCGCGCCGTGGAAGTCAAATAGATCTTCTAGGGCCTGTTTGTCGTAATCCTCAATCCCAGTTTTTAGACCATTCACCGTTAAGCCTGCAATACCTAAGCGTTTGCCATCATTGTTGGCTCCGGCTTTGATAGAGGCAGTGATTGAAATCAGAGGAACTTCGTGCTGCTCCATCAAAAATAGGGTTAAACCATTTTTAAGCTCGACTCGTTCAAATTGAGGTAACTGAAAAGCTGTATCTGAAGCAATCGCACTGGCACATATAATATTTAATGAGAGAAAGAGAAAGTGAAAGCGAAATTTGATCTTCATAATTTTCCTCCTTCTACAGCATTCGAATTCTGATCATCAGACATTATATCCGCGGCCTCCTTGCTCCCCAGCTTTCCAACGGTTCTACTACTGCGAGAAAGATATTTTTTTGCGACGCGAGCAACATCTTCTTTTGTAATTGCATCGTAAGTTTCTGGCGTTTGAAATAATTTCTTATAGCCACCATAAAACAATTGGTATGCACCAATTGTATCTGCTTTCTCATTAATGGTTTCCATTTGGCGGTAAAAGCTCATTGTCTTGATGTTTTTGATCTTGTCCAATTCTCTCTCTTCGATTTGACCAGCGCTAATATTATGGATTTCTTTGTAGATAACTTTTTCGATTTCGTCAGTGCTGACCCCGGCTCTCGCATCTATGTAAAGATAAAATAAATTTGGATCGAAACTCATCGGTAAATAGAAAAACAAATCAGTTGCTAATGCCATTTCATCCACAAGTTTGCGATGCAAACGAGATGACGCGCCTTCCGCGAGCAGCGTACCCAGGACATCCAATGCAAATGTATCCTCATGACTTGATGCTGGGACTTTATATGCAATCAATAATGCTGGTGCCTTTGCAGATTCCTTTTTAACGAATACCCGCCGCTCACCTTTTTGTTCAGGCTCAATTGTGTGCACTTTTCTCGGTGGATCGTTTGCTGGAATGTTAGAAAAGTATTTTGTTGCAAGGTCTTTAATATTCTCGACCTTTAGGTCTCCTACCATAACCACTAAGGCATTATTAGGTGCGTAGTAGGTCCTGAAATAATCTTCTAAATCTGCTTTGCGCCAATTTTTAATGTCAGATTCATGGCCGATTGTGCCCCAACTGTAAGGATGCGCTCTAAACGCAGCGCCCTTAAGCTCCTCACGTAAAACCCTAAAGTTACTGTTTTCGAATCCAGTTATTCTCTCAGAGGCAACCACATTTCTCTCGCTCTCCAACATTTTCTCGTCAATAAGAAGGTTGGCTATTCGATCGGCTTCGAGTTCGAATATTTTTTCTGTGGCCTTTGTCGGAAACCAATTTGTATATGCGGTGATGTTTTCAGAAGTATAAGCATTATTACCGCCACCGTGGCTTTCCATGACACGATCAAATTCTTTAGGTCCGTATTTTTTTGCCCCATTGAACATCATATGTTCAAAAAAATGTGATAAGCCGGTAATGCCTGGCACTTCATTCCGTGAGCCTACTTTCCAAAAGAGATACATGTTGGCATTAGGTATTGAATGGTCTTCCAGCACTAAAAATTCCATACCATTTTTTAGTGTAAAACCTTTGATGTCATTAACGGTTGTCGCCAAGGAAACGTGACTGATACCAAAAGCGAGTAGGGCAATGAGTAATTTACTGATTGATGGTTCAAAGACCTTATGGGGTTTCGCATTTCTACACTTCATAATGGGATTGTCTTTAAGGTATGTATTAAGGAACGATAAGCATAACCTAAGCGAGCTTAAGGCAGCAATGCAGATCAGTTTCTCTTAATACGCATAAAACAGGTTGGGATAAGTGCGACAAAGAAGACAAGGGCGATGAGCATGAAACTCTCTTGAAAAGCCATAGTCAAAGCCTCCGTATATATCGCATTTGACACAAATTCAAAACTCGCTGGAAACTGAAGGATGTATCCCAAATGGTTGTTAAAAATCTTATCTTGAAGTTGAGTTAAGACGTCCAGAGTTAAGGGTGATGCCGCTAAGGTAAGATTGTGCGCATGTGTATAACTACTTTGTGTGAGATGGATTGATAAGAAATTGACCCCGAAAGCGCCACCCAATTGCCGAAGAAAGTTAATCGCCCCTGAGCCTTGACTCAACATCGATAGGGGCAGAGCACTCATTGATAAGACATTCAAGCTTGGGAATATAAATGCCAACCCGATTCTGCCTAGTAGTGCCCACATTAAAATTGCGCCATAGGCAGTATCAATACTAATATTTCTCATGAACCAGGAGGAAATGCCGAAGGCTAAGAGGCCAATGAAAACAACAACGGCAGGCTGAATGCGATCGCTTAGCGCCCCGGCAAGGGGGAAGCACAAGGCCATTGCAATGCCGGCAGGCAACATGAGTAATCCACTATTGGTTGGCATGATGCCTTGCATGTTCTGGAGGAATAAAGGGACTAAGTAGGTGGAGCCATAAAGACCAATTCCGACGATAAATGTGACGATTGCGGATGCCAGAAAGGCACCATAGGTAAAAATTCTAAGGTCAAGTAAGGGTTTATCGACAATAGATTCCCGCCAGATAAAAGCGACAAAGGAGATAAAGGAAATGCCAAACATGCCAACGGTATACGATGAGTGCCAGCCTTCGCTAACGCCATCAGTAAGGGCCGTTAGAATAGTAATTAAGAAAATAGAGCATAAAAGAAAACCAAGCCAATCGAGGGGTTCCGGTTTCTCGGATTTATCTCGTTGCGGCATAAAGACCAGTGCAAGGGGAATACTCACTATCGAAAATGGTATGGCGAGGAAAAATACATACCGCCAGTTAAAGTGATCGATTAAATACCCCCCAAGTGCTGGGCCAAGGGCGGGCGCGAGAACAACACCGATGCCAAAAATACCCATGGCGAAGCCGCGGTTTTTTACCGGGAAGATTTGGAAATTGAGCACCATGGCGATGGGCCCCATTATGCCAGCAGCCGCCCCGGTTATTATGCGCGAAAAAATCAATACTTCTGGATTCGGTGCAAGGCCGCCCAAGATCGATCCACCCAGAAAGATTGACATGGCGCCAATGTAGGTCGCTCTCATGCCTAAAGCCTGTATGCACCATGATGTGAGCAACATGGTGACGGTGCCTGCCGCTAGAAAGGCGGTAGATAACCATTGCGCCTTATCGTGTCCGATGCCAAAGGCACCCATGATTTCAGGTATGGCGACATTGATAATGGTGCCGGTGAGTAAAGTGGCGAACGAGCCCAACATTGACGTGAAAACAGCAAGCCAGACGTATCTGGGTCCAAAGGTTTCAAACATAGCTAAAACTGTTGGGCTTGCTTCGATTCCTTCAGGAATTTGAGACGAATTAGCCATCAGATTTGTTAATCTTTAACTCAACCATCATGCCGGGCTTTAAGTTCAAGCCTTCTGCTTCAAATTTTACTTGGACTTCTATGCGCTGAGTGACTTTTACAAAATTACCACTGGGGTTGGGACTAGGTAGCATGGCAAATTGACTGGTTGCAGCATTGCCAATATTGCAAATTGATCCCTCTAGGGAATTGTCGGGGTATGCATCGACTAAAATAGTCACTGTAGATCCTAGTGCTAAATACTGGATCTCTGTTTCTTTTACATAGGCCTTAATCCAAATTTCGTCTGGATTGTGCAGCATAAGAATCCTTTGCCCAGGATAGACATATTCTCCTGCGTTGGCGAATGTCTCATCTACTACGCCCTCTAATTTACTTCTTATTGTATGATCTTCTAACTTACTGACTAAGCGGCTTTTTTGTGATAGTAGTTCTTGCTTTCTACTGGTGACAATCTCCATCTCTTTGTCGATAACCTTAAGCTCTTCTCTGTTGCCTTCAGAAAGATGGAGTTGGGCTTTTGCTGTTTCTGTTCTCGCAAGCGCTTGTCTGTAGGATTGTTGGATCTGGTCAACACCGGATTGTCTGGCTTCAAATTCGGCTTCAGAAATCATCTTTTGACCTAACAAGGATTCAGCTCTTGTGAAATCCTTCTTTGCTTGGTTGAATAAAATTAATGCTTCACTTGTTGCAGATGTTGAAGCATTTAACTTTGCTTGCTCGGCATTAATCGTTGAATTTGCTCTTTTATTTATCAGTTTGTACTTGCTTTGCAAACGTGCAAATTCTGCATCTATCGTATTTAAGGATGCTTCTAATTCGTCAACTTGGTGTTCAATATCGCGGGTATCAATTTTGACCAATACCTCATTTAAGGTGACCTTTTTTCCGTCTTTGACCGGAAAGCTGGATATCCAACCTGGTATCCGACTACTAACGGAAACCATTGTTGCGGCAACCCTTGCATCTGATACGTAGACAAAACGAGAGCGATCTAGCAACCACACCGCCAGTGCCAAACTAGAGATGACTAATAATGAAACGGCAAATATATTGGTTTTTGTCATCTGTTCGTCATCTGTTTGTTTTGTCTTGCAATAGATAGCATTTATTGGCAGCCTAGAATTTTATTAAAGACGTCTATGCAGGTTTGGATGTCAGACTCTGGAATGTCTCCCAGGATTTCCTGTCGGGCTTCAGAGGCGAGTAGGTCTAGTTCATTCAGTAATTTGTCTGCTTCTTGAGAAAGGTGTATTGTTTTGCTTCTTCTGTCGTTATGGTCCACCTTTCTTAGAATCAAACCCTTGGCAGACAAATTATCCAGTAAGCGAACCAAGCTAGGACCCTCGATACCCATTG
>JBLHIH010000206.1:0-5290 GCA_047616645.1 Flavobacterium sp.
GTTGTAAATCACTTAGTAGTTTTTCTTGACTGCCTGCACCCTCTAGGGAATGTTTGCTTGCGACAATTCTCAAGGCTTGGACTGCCGCGAGCCATGGACCACTGCCCTGGGTTACCATATCCTTAATTGCGGTCGCGACTTCATCTACAGTTTCACAGCTAACGAATGATCTAGAAAATGGATATGCACGGCGGTCACCAATGATGACTTTCCCGGTTTCAAACCGCGCGATATTGTGTGGGTGCAGGATGAAGGGCAGTAGTTCATAAACGCCTTCCTGCTCAGCCGGAGATAAAGCGTCACTTTGTTTATTCATTTGGCCACACACCGTACCCAGTTGCCATACGTGCTCTCACTTCTACCATTTGTTGCGCAGTTAATACATGAGGCTTACCTAGTTGACAGGCTAGATGATATTGCTGACAAAGTGCTTCGAGTTCACCTGCTCGCCACATCGCTTGTTTCAAATCTCCGCCGCAGGCAATCATACCGTGGGTGCCGAGCAAACAAGCTGTTCTGTCTTTTAATGCGATGAGCGCGTTATCGGATAGTGCCTGGCTGCCGTAATGGGCATAGTCTGCACATCTGATGTTATCACCGCCAAAAATTCCGATCATATAGTGCACGCTTGGAATATCCTGACGAAGCATCGAGAGCGCCGTTGCATAGGTGGAATGAGTATGAACAACCGCGTGAATGTTATCACGTGCCTTGTATATGTCTGCGTGGAATTTCCATTCGGAGGAGGGGCGATGATGACCCTCGGCTTCACCTGATAAACCATCACCCGGTAACAATGTGACGTCCTCAGGGCGAGTCTCGTTGTAAGGTAAGCTACTCGGTGTGATCAAAATACCTTCGACCGTTCGAACACTAATATTTCCGGACGTACCTTGATTCAGACCAGAGCTGTTCATCCACAAACAGGCATCTATAATAGACTGACGAAGTTGCGATGTATCTTTCTGAATCATTATGTGTTCTCAATAATATTTTTTGGAAAGTTTGTCATATCAATAGGTCCACCTTCGTCCTTGATGCGCTGACGGTCCTTATCAGGCAATACGTCATGGAATGCCTCCAGTCGTTTCCATTCAGCGAGTGGCGTCTGCTCACCTTCTTTTGGTACGTTCACCGAACTTTTCACCTTTTGCATTTTCGGTATGTAGCGCGGACAATTTACCCAGAGCTTATCAAGCGCCACAATGACGACGAGTTCAGCTTCCGGAAACCGGGCTAGTATTTCCTTGTCGCTCGATAATTGGGCATTACCGTGAAATCTAATTCGATGCGGGTGTTCGAAATCCATAAACAAAATTCCAATCGAAGGGTTCATCGAAAGATTACCTGTCGAGAAGAACATGCCGTTGCCGTTGTAGTTGGGAAACGCAATTTGTTTTTCATTTAAGACTTGAACAAAGCCTGGCGCGCCACCTTTAAATGAGACAGTGGGTCCGCCATCTGGCGTAATTGTTGAAAGAAATAAAAACTCTCTGGACTCAATAAAAGCCTGTTCGACAGCGCCGATTTCAGTTTTCACAATTATCGATTCTAGTCGCTCAGCCAGTGCTTGCGAATCAAAAGATGCCTGTAATTCGCGGTGTTTCTCACTGTAAATGCTCATTGGAATTCCTGTTGTAAACTAGATTTCTTGTTCGCGTATAAGGAAATTTAGCAAGACCTAAAAGGTTGGATCGATTGGTGTGATGCGTCCCAGGGCATTTTCTACTATGGCCGCACCTTCAAGGCAAATATCTTCCCGCCATTTGTCTGCGTATATTTGAACCCCCGTGGGTAAACCATTGGCTATACCTGTCGGCACACAAGTAGACGGCAGACCCAAGAAGTTACCCGGCGTGATAAACCCAAGGGTATTGGTCGTGACTTCAGATCCATCAACTGCTAAATCGGCATCATGTAGAAAGGGAATATTTGTCCAAGTGGGACCAATAATCATGGGATACTGATTAAAAAATTCTGACCATAGACAGCTTAAGCGCCATCGCTCAGCATGAAGTTCGGTGATAGGCATTTTTGATGGATGATATTCTTCGATAAGCTGCCTTAACATAGCTGTTGGCTTCTCCGAAATTACCATGGCAAGCATATCAATATCAGGTTGCAAGTCGCCGGCTAGAAGATAAGCCCATAATTCTGATACACGTTCTAGCTCTGGTGCTTGGGTTTCTTCTACTTGCCAGCCAGCCTCTTCGAGTGCTTTTCCTGCTTCCTTAATGGCATTAATATGGCTTGCTGGCATGTCGACATTGGGCACCTGTGTAACCAGAGCAACGCGCTTATTTGTTATCGCGTCACCCCAAAGAGGAACGTTTACTGAGGTCGGATCCCTAGCATCTCGACCAGCCAAAATGGCGTAGGCAAGTCTAATGTCTTCAACATTTCTGGCCATAGGTCCTTCTGCGAGCATAATCTGACCGGAAATGCCAAGCTCAAGAGGGGGTATTGTCGTGGCGTGGGGAATACGTCCTGTCGTTGGTTTCAAGGAAGTTATGCCACAGCAATAGGCAGGATTTCGAAGAGAACCACCTATATCGTTCCCCAAGCCAATTGTGGACATGCCGGTTGCTATAGCAGAACCTTCGCCGCCACTAGAACCACCACAGGTACGATCGATTGTCCAAGGGTTTAATGTTCTACCCCTTAGTGGGTTGTCAGTCGATATTCTTAAACCTAATTCTGGTAAGTTAGTTCTCGCAAGCGGGATTGCACCAGCGGCTTTCATGCGCGCGACAACCGGCGCGTCTTGAGTCGGCATTGCGTCAGCAAATGCGGGTACGCCATTTGTTGTCGCAGATCCCATGCAATCAATATTTTCTTTAACGGTAAATGGCACACCATGAAGCGGGGTCGTGGCATCTTCTTTATCAGCTTTATCCGCAGCTTCTAGGGCTGAATCTGCAAGTACAACCGTAATTGCATTCACCTTAGTATTAACTGCTTCAATTCTACCGAGGAAAGATTCAACAACCTGCCTGGATGTCGCCTCCTTCTCTCTTATCAATCTTGCGAGTTCAGTTGCTGAATTGCGCCAAAGTTCTTCTGCCATTGTTGAATTCCCTTAGAATCGTGATTCAAATATATTGCCTTGCTTGCCGCACAATAGAAAGCCTATCGTCGAAAAAACCTAAAACCCTATTTGTCCCTCAATGCATCAAAAAGAGAAAGGATAAAGTTGAAGCTGAACAGAATGACATTCCTCTTCTCGTGTTTACTTATACAAGATACTGGCAGTCGAGATTCCAAAGGTAAAGCTGGTACCGTTGTTCTTGCAATGGGTTCTTGCAATGGGTTCTTGAAATGGGTTCTTGTAATAGGGCGCTTGAATTGCTGCATCTATATGCATCGTGTCTAAAGTTCGATTAATAATCAGCAAGCGGCATAGAAATTTTGGCTTATTTACATTATCTTCCCACTTGAATAGATTTTTGACTATCCCCAGTAAATAAAGAGAGCGTGAGTTATGGAACTTAGAAAATTTGCCCCGTTTGGTGACATCAGTGCTTTGACCCTGGGCGGCGGCGGATTGGGTCAAGTGTGGGGCAAAACCTCCAGAGAGGAAGCGCTGGAAACGGTTGCTATGGCTTTAGACCACGGTATCAATCATGTAGATGTTGCACCGATGTATGGCAGAGGTGAGGCGGAGCGCGTCATTGGCGAGGCGCTGCAGGGCAAAAATGGGAATGATCTACACATAACCACCAAATGTCAGATAGGCACGCCGACGGACCAAGATGTTTACGAAAAAATGAATAAATCTTTGACTGATAGTTTAAGGGTTATGGGTGTGGAGAAAGTAGAGCTGTTTTTAATGCACTCCCAATTGATTGAAGATGACTATGAAATGTTTCAATTTAATGAACATAGAGAGAAAAATGCAACAACATTAAGTTGCTATTTTAACGAAGTGATTCCTGCTTATGAGCGTTTAAAGCGCGAGGGTAAAATTGATCACTGGGGAATCGGAGGAATAGGGCAGACAGAAGCCTTATTGGCGGCGATTAACCACGAATCCCCTCCAGCCGCAGTTCAGTGTGTCGTCAATCCTCTGAAGTCTGCTGGCGGCATCGCCTATGTGTCAGAAACGTTTAATCCAAACATTATTCTGGAGGAATGTCAGGATAAAGATATTCCAATTCTGGCAATCAGGGTTGTGCAAGCAGGTGCACTAACGTCGTCAATGGATAGAAAGCCTCATCCCTCGGGTATTGATAAAGAAGATTTTAACGACTTTGCAAAGGCAGCACCTTTCCGTGCATTAGCCCAAGAGTGGGGAGCGTCTCCAGCAAGCCTGGCACATCGATTTGCATTGAGTATTCCAAAGGTAGCCTCGGTTATTTTGGGTGTCAAAAATAAAATCGAATTAGAAGAATGTCTACAGGGCGAGGCAATGGGTAAGCTCAGCGACGAACAACTTGCGATATTAGAGAATTTGTTTCCCTCGCAATAATTTAATTTCCAGAGACACCGAGTTACCTTGCTTTGTCTTTCACGAAAGTCTGCGGTTTCATCACGCCTTAAGATCTTGGTTTTTAGTTGCTTGTATAGCAAGTTGTTACCACCCAACGCATTTAACAATCCAATTCAAACAATCCAATTCAAACAATCCAATTCAATAGAGGAATCAGAAATGGCACAGGCGCTTGATTACCCTGAAATTCGAGCAGCAGTCACAAAACTTTGTGGGCGTTTCCCCGGTGAATATTGGCGAGCATTGGATAGAGAACATGCTTATCCCACCGAGTTTGTGAGTGCATTAACGGAATCAGGTTTTTTAGCGGTGATGATTCCTGAAGCCTACGGTGGTTCAGGTCTGCCTTTAGGGGCCGCGTGTGCTGTGTTAGAAGAGATACAAAGAGCAGGATGCAACGGCGGTGCCTGCCACGCGCAAATGTATACTATGGGGACCTTACTTCGTCATGGTAGCGATAAACAAAAGGAGAAATACCTGCCGGGAATTGCTCAAGGTAACATCCGTCTGCAAGCTTTCGGTGTCACGGAGCCAGGTAGTGGTACCGATACAACGAGAATCCGAACCAGTGCCGTTAGGGATGGTGATGATTATGTGGTAAATGGTCAGAAAGTATTTATTTCACGAACAGAACATTCTGACTTAATGGTTTTGCTGGTTCGCACGACAGCACTTGATGAATGCAAAAAGCGCAGTGATGGCATGTCAGTCTTGCTTGTAGACATGCATGATGCCTTAGAAAATGGATTGAGCATCAATCCCATTCGCACCATGATGAATCATGCAACGACTGAACTTTTT
>JBLHIH010000207.1:0-5280 GCA_047616645.1 Flavobacterium sp.
AGAAGGTCGTCGGAGAGATAGTCGACGACAGCATGCCAGAAGAAATAGTCCTAAAAAGAACAAAGATTAGTGAGTCCCACCTAAGCACTTCAACTAGAAACAAGTGTTTTTAGATGAAACTCGCAAAACTATCAATAGCGTAGATAGTATATTCAAGCAGTAGGTTTCGATAAGGAACTTACTAGGGAAGTCTTCGGAGGCGCCTAGCCCGCTGAAGTTGACTTATGGATAACTAGAAACGAGTAGTTTTAAACCCCGAATTCAGAATATTGTGATCAAGGATGCATTTCTATGTCTGAGACTTTAGACGCTTACAAAGAATTACGTGCAAATAACCCCATTAGTCAAGATGAGAATGGGACATGGCAGATAGCGCGGCATAAAGATGTGCTTCAGGTTTTGAAGGATAATAAAACTTTCTCCTCTGATGTGTCCATGCGCCCCCCTGAAGATCGCGGGGAACCCAGCATGCTTTTTAGTGATGCACCCATACACAACAGGCTACGAAAACTCGTTAGTCACGCATTTAAGCCTGGTCATATTGAGGAACAAAGAGCGCTAATAGCTGATCGATGTGAAACCTTAATGATCGAGATGTGTAAATACGAGCAGGTGGATTTGGTGAAAGCACTAGCGGCACCTTTACCTGTGACGGTTATTGCGCATATGTTGGGTGTCGAAGACGGTAATACGGATGAATTCAAGTATTGGTCTGATACTATTTTTAGCAATATTGGCGATATTTTAATGGCTAACCCAAATGAAGAAGTCATCAAAGCTGCTGAAACGATGGACGCCTATTTCTTAGGTCGTATTAATTTACTTCGCAAGAATCCTCAAGATCATTTGTTAAGCCGCTTGATTGCAACTGAAACTGAAGATGGACATTTGACAGATGCAGAAATTCTAAGTTTTTGTCGTCTGCTTTTAATTGCGGGTAACGAGACAACAACAGGACTTATTACCGGTATTGTTCGTGTATTTAACGAACAACCTGAAACCTTTAAGCAACTGAAAAGTAAGCCTGAACTTATACCCTCATTTATTGAGGAAACATTACGGGTTCATTCTCCTTTTTCTGTCACTATTCGACGGACAGCAAAACCGTCTGTCATTGACGGAAGTGAAATTCCTGAAGGGGTTATCGTTATACCCTTGATTGCCTGCGCGAATAGGGATGAATCTGTTTTTGAGAACCCAGAAGAATTTGTGATTGATAGATCTCCTAATCCTCACCTTGCTTTTGGTTTTGGTGCACATAATTGTTTAGGTGCACATTTGGCAAGATTGGAAGGCGAGATTGCAGTTCAATCAATGTTAAAACACTTAGATAACATTTGTATCGCAGACCCTATTGATGGCAGCGAGGGTTTTGACGGCGAGCAACTTGGCGGCCCAAGTGAAATGTTGGTTACATTAACGCCGGCAAAATGAAATGTTAAACTTTCTAAAAGTTGAAAAAAAGACACTGAAGCTACTACTGGGAATAGCTTATCCCATGGTGGTCTCGCAGGGTGCCTTTGCGGTCATGATTTTTACAGACCGTTTTTTCATGTCCATGGTAAGCCCAACCCATATGGCTGCATCTCTCGGTGGAGGGGTGGCGTCGTTCTTTTGTATGTCATTATTTATTGGTGTGTTGTCTTACGCCAATGCCTTGGTAGCACAGTATTATGGTGCTAAGGAGCTCGACAAATGTCCTAAGGTTTTTACCCAAAGTTTAATTATGTGCGGCGCATTTATCCCATCTCTGTTGCTGATTGGCTATCTGGTCGGACATTTATTCGCCTTGATGGGCCATGATCCCGAGCAGGAAATTCTTGAGAAAAAGTATTTCTACATCCTGTTGTTCGCCTCTTGTATTGGATTATTAAAAACCTGTATCTCGTCCTATTTCTCGGGCATTGGCCGTACAAAAATTTTAATGTTTGCCGACACATTGGGTGTAGCCATCAATATCCCTCTTACTTACGGGTTAGTTTTCGGTACATGGGGCTTTCCAGAACTTGGGATTGAAGGCGCTGGATATGCAACGATTTTTTCGTCTATCGTTAGCCTTAGCATTTTTATGCTATTTTATTTTGAGCGCCATCACAAAGCAAAGTTTTCGGTTGACCAAAGCTTTCATATCGATAAGGGTATCTTACGCCGTTATGCAAGACTGGGTTTTCCCTCAGGAATAGAGTTGTTTTTGAATGTCGCAGCCTTTAATTTGTTCCTGCTCATGTTCCAATCCTATGGCATTGTAGAGTCTGCCTCTGCTGCAATTGTGTTTAATTGGGACATTATCTCTTTCATACCCATGATTGGATTGAACGTTGCCATCATTAGCTTAACCGGGCGATTTTTAGGAGAAGGAAATGTAGACAAGATGAGAGAAGTCATGATTTCGGGCTTCTTAATCGGTATTAGTTATACGCTTATTCTAACGATTTGTTTCTTTGTATTCCGCACTAACTTGGTGGAAATATTTATTAGTGAAGGTGAGTACTTTAGTGAAATCTTATCACTCGGCACTTTTATGATGGCGGGTTTGTCTTGTTATGTCATGGCCGATGCCATACTCATTATTGCAGGCGGCATACTAAGGGGCGCTGGGGATACACGTTGGTTAATGTGGGCATCTGTCAGCATTCACTGGCTAATGTTGTTGATTCAATACTTTGTTATTAAAGTGTGGGATCTTGGACCAAGAGTGGCATGGGTAATTTTTGTGATCATGATCATTATTACCGCACTGGTTTACTTAGGTCGAATTAGCGGTCAAAAATGGAGATCACCGGAAGCGCTTGCCAAAGTTATGGCTGAAAACTAAACAGGTGTTTCTAAGCATTGAGCGCCTGATCTTGGGCGCTTAGTGTTGAACGCCAAGCGAGCCATCCAAAGACCGCCATGACAATATAAACGCCATATAGTACGGCATAGAGCGCTATCCCTTTTTGTATATAAACGAGCGTTGCAATCACATCAACCAATAACCAAATATACCAACTCTCAAGCAATTTTCTTGCTGTCATCCACATGGCAACAAAACTAAGCGCTGTAATCAGCGCATCTGGATACGCCATCTCGGCATCTGTAAATCGCGTCATTAACTCTGCGAGGGCGACCACTGTGATGAGCGAAATCGCAAGCAAAATATAGGCGGTCCTGGCTTTGATTAAAGTGACAGGTATTGTACTTTCTTCAGCGCCAATGCGGCTCCAGTAGTACCAACCGTAGGCATTCATTGCCGCGTAATAAATATGTAGACCAAATTCTGAATAGAGCTTCGCCTGGAAAAATACGACGAGAGAAACCAGGGTATAAACCAAGCCGATGGGCCAAGTCCATATACTTTCCTTTATGAGTAGCCAAACACATAACAAGCCCGAGACGAGTCCGGTTATCTCGAAGAAGTTACTGGCCATTAATTGTTCGTAGACTGCGGCTAACATACTAACTTTTTGTGGTTAGCTTATAACCATGCTCGATGGGCAGGCCCGATTTTTTCCAGCCCAAGATATCACCTTCTAAATGTTTTAGTTTAGTAAAACCGGCTCCTCGAAGAATACCTTCCGCATAAGTTGCTCGCCGACCTGAACGACAGTACACGACAATCTCTTTGGACTTATTGGCCTCTAGCAATGCCAATCTATGTTCCAGTTGATCATGACTAATATTTAAGGCACCCCGAATATGCCCCTCTGCAAATTCTTCTGGGGTTCTAACATCCAGTACCAATGGCTTATTCTCACTTGCCATCAATGCTTGGAACGCCTGCTGGCTAATTTGAGGTGTATCAGTGTTCTGAGCTGTCGCGAAAAAAACGACAACTGCGGAACCTATCAGTACTGTGATAATAGCAACAGCAATTTTCATGCTCGATTTACCGTATGAAAAAGAAGGACGATGAAGCGAATGCTAGCATATTTCGCTTCACCTTTGCTTACTCACAGTGCAACAATGTACTCTATGAAAAATCGTCCCATTCTTTATACTTTTCGACGCTGCCCCTACGCGATTCGCGCACGGATGGGGCTTGCCTACGCTGGGATAGATTATGAGCATCGGGAAGTGGTGTTAAAAAACAAACCTGCTGAGATGATCACCCTTTCACCAAAGGGTACTGTGCCGGTTCTTAGTCATGCTGAACAGCGCTGTTTAGACGAGAACTGTCTAGACGAGAGCTGTCTAGACGAGAGTATCGATATTTTACTGTGGGCGCTGTCGCAGCGTGATCCTGAGGGGTGGATGGGTTTTAATGACGGGCAGTTAGACGAGATGGCGAAGCTTATCAAGCAGAATGATTTCGAGTTTAAAGCGCATTTGGATCATTATAAATACGCAGACCGGTTTCCTGAATATCGCCAGCAAGAATACAGAGATCGGTGTGAGTTGTTCCTACAAATACTAGAGACCCGCTTAAACAAACATCGTTTCCTGTTTGCCTCACGTGTCTCGTACGCTGATATCGCGATATTATCCTTCATACGGCAGTTTTCTAAAGTGGATGAAATTTGGTTTGATCAATCGCCCTATCTAAAGCTGAAAGCTTGGTTAGATGAACTTACCCATAGTCCATTATTTTTATCTATAATGAAGAAGTACAAAGCGTGGAACCCAGGGGATGAGCCGATTAGGGGTGTCACTTTTGATGGTCTCTAAGCCTTTAGCAAACAAAAAGTAGTAGGTAGATGTATGGAAAATATTAAGGTCATCGGATTTGATGCAGATGACACCCTTTGGCATAACGAGCAGTATTTTCTGGATGCCGAAAAACAATTTTGGGAATTGCTGGAGGACTTTTTACCTCAACATGCATCTGCCAGAGAGCTGATGAAAACAGAAATGCAGAACATTGGGCTTTACGGATACGGCATAAAAGCATTTACACTTTCGATGATAGAAGCCGCCATCGCCATAACGAACGGCACGATCACCAGTGCTGGGATTTCTGAGATTATCGGATACGGAAAAGACATGCTGAGCAAGCCTATTGAATTAATCGAAGGTGTCGAAGAAGTCTTAACTCAGCTCCAAGGTAAATATAGATTAGTTGTTGTGACCAAAGGTGACTTATTGGACCAACAGCGCAAATTAGTCAAATCCGGAATCGAAGACTACTTCCACCACATCGAAATAGTCTCTGAAAAGAACGATGAAGAATACACAAAGTTAATTAAACACCTAGACGTTGAGCCCACCGAATTTGTCATGGTGGGGAATTCCCTAAAATCCGACGTACTACCCGTACTCAACATCGGCGGTCACGGCATGCATGTCCCCTACCATACCACC
>JBLHIH010000208.1:0-5208 GCA_047616645.1 Flavobacterium sp.
GGCATGTCTGGGGGCATTTACATATTATTTCGATAAATTCCTAATTTATGCCCCCTCGTACAATTAGTGGAGATGAATATGGCCCTTACAGACATTAAAATAAAAAGTGCAGCGGCTAAAGATAAATTACACACCCCAATCCCCAGATAGAGAACGCTGAAACGAAGTAAGCCTTGGCTGTATAATGGTTAGCGACTAAACAGACCATCACCCATTGGGTGCAACAACTCAAGGCTTACCATGATTCTACCTTACGAACTCGGCACAACAAACGATGTATTGACTTCACGAGCAGGATTAATTGCCGTTGGTGAATTAATGGATTCATTAAACTTGTCAGAACGCACAGACAAGTATTTTCCACTGCCAAAAAGTAACCGTGGATTCCTGCCCTCTGAAGTACTGAAGACCTTTATCTTGATGCAGCATGAGGGTAGCTTTCATCTAGATGAAGTTCGCCATATCAAAGATGACGAAGCATTACGCACGGTATTGAATTTAAAAAAACGCCTTTGTGCGACAACCCTTGGCGATTGGCTGCGGCGGATGGGGAGTCAACCACAAATCGAAGATGCCTGGACAAAGGTCAATCAAGGCATATTGTAATCAGCCTTACATCACTGCAAAAAGATCACTCTCGATATTGATGCCACTGAAGTGGTTGCTCACAAAAGCGATGCTGAATGGACCTACAATAAAAACAAAGGTTTTATGCCGATGGTAGGACACATTGCAGAAATAGGACAAATCGTATCCGTTGATTTTCGCAAAGGTAATGTGCCGCCAGCACAAGCAAACTTTGAGTTTATCAAACAATGTCAACGTGCCTTACCCCACGGTTGCAGTGTGAAAGCCTTGCGTATTGATGCGGCGGGTTATCAAACAAAAATCATTCAATATTGTGATGAAGAAGGGATTGAATATGCGATCCGAGCCAAAATGAGTGCGAGTCTACGAGCACAGGTTGAGTCTATAAAAGCAGTAGATTGGCAACCTCTACTCGATAAAGCAGGTAATGTTGTTAGTGGACAAGAAACTTATCGCACAAGTCATTGCATAGGTGAATATGAAAAAGCCTTTACACTGGTCATTCAAAGAAAAGCCATACAAGGTCAAGCCAGTCTTGATATAGGTTCAGAAGGAGATACTGAGGGAATGAATCTGGGTGGTGATGTCTATCGTGCCATCGCTACCAATCGCGACCATAAAACCAACAGCGAACTTGTCCATGGGTACAACCAACGAGCCGAAGACAGTGAAAACCGCATCAAGGAAGTGAAACTTGATTTTGGTGGTGATACTTTGCCATGTTCAGACTTCAAGGCAAATGCAATGTACTTTTTGATCTCGGCTTTATCGTTCAATCTATTTGCACTCATGCGGTCTTTGTTGCCGGAGGACTTAGCGCATCACAGAGGGATGACAATACGCTGGCGTCTTTATGCCATGGCAGCGAAAGTAGTCAGAACAGGTCGTCAGTTATTTGTGAAGTTAAAGGAAGAACATAGTTTACTTTTGGAACGCGTGCTATTAGTACTCAAGGAGTTTGAACCACCGCCAATGTAAATAAATGAAGAGAAACAAAGCGGAACCATAGGATAGCGCCGTCTGAAAATGGTAATCATAGGAAAAGTGACTAGCGCGAGATGTTTTTTGACTAAAACAGGCGTTACGAAACAAGCATAATCCGTGGTTGGACTAAAAACGAAGCACACCAAGTGCTTCTGAATGATATCGAGATCCTATCTGGGGATTTGGGACTTTTGCAACCCTAGTAAATGTGGTTTAAATTTACTACACTCAAACACTATTTAAAATAGTTATTCAATCACAAACGACCCGATATGGTGCCGTAAGTGATTGACCCAAATTTGGTAAGCATATAGGTACGACTCCTATAAGCTGTAGATCGTTGGTGTGCGTCAGGGAGCCATGAATTGATATCAAAAAAGAGTTTACTAAACTTAACAGGTCCATTTTTCAAACTGTCTATTGCCATGTTATTGCTAATAGTTATTGGATGTGCGGACGACAAGACCAAGGTTATATCAGTCCCTACTGTTGCAAGAGTGCTCACTGAAAGTACCTCTCTTAATTTTAGCGAGGGCGTAACTTCAGGAACCGTGGAGCTAACAGTAACCGCATCCACCGCGATAGGCGCGGACGTTGATACTAAAACCACAGAAGGAGAGAACGACTTTTCAACAACTGCTCAAAGGCTTGAGTCAGTAATTGGCGTCTCGGGGTATGCCACTCAAGAGGTGGATCCACAGGATTGGTATTCGATTAGTGTTGTCAGCGGACAAGTAATTCGACTTGATATTAATATTACGACCCCTGAAAACGATCTCGACCTACTGCTTTACAAAGATTTTGGAAGTGGTCCAGAACTTGTTGACGGATCATTTAGTATTACTAATCTGGAGACCGTCCCAATAAGGGAAACTGGCGAGTACCTTGTGCAAGTTGATACATTTTCTGGGGAAGCAGCGTATTTGCTTTCCATAGAAGGTTCGGAGAGTGAATCGCTAGCTGAGGGGAATTCATTACGTCTTTCAGAACTTAGCTCAACCAACTGTAACAGTGTCCTATGTTCGCGAGCATTATCCGGCCAATGGGTGATGACCACATCTGCAGTGTTTGATGAGGAGATGAAAAATGTCTCAGCAGCGGGAGTAAGCGCTGAGCAAGAAAATATCGTTAACAGTGTAGGTATGACCGTTACGGGCGGTTCGGGAAGCATGCTTTTGAAGACTGGCCTTCAAGATAATTCACATGACGGTTGGGAAAACATGGCGAAAAGGCTGGGTTTGAATGCAACCCCTTGGGGCGAAAACGAAGAGGCTCAAATTGTGTTCGCTGCAGGCGATGCGAACGGGAACGGTGTTGCCGACCAGCAGGAATTAATTTTAACAATCCTCATAGCAAAAAAAGTTGCTAAAGACGATTCAATGAGGTTGATTAAGTCTGCTGGCCTAAACTATATTCGAAATTCCAGTGCGTTACCAAACGATGATGCGGCGTTAGTAAGTCAGCAATTCGCGTCGCACTATTCCCTCATTAGATTAGAGCAAGCGTGGGACAGTGGTATTAATAACGCCAGAGGACGAGAAGAAGTGCTTGTCGCCGTACTAGACACGGGGATCGTGCCGCTAACTGGTCCCGAAGCACACCCAGACTGGGCGAATGTGGATGATGATGCATCGGATTCGGTTGGGAAGTTACGTTATGGATTTGACTTTGTTTCTATAGAGGAAATTGACGGTGATCAAACTCTAGGGATTGATTCCGATCCAACTGACATTGGACCAGCCTCGAATACTAGTTTTCATGGCACTCATGTTGCCGGTACCATAGCAGCACCTACCAATAATCAAATAGGACTGGTTGGTGTTGGTAGGGATGTGTCGATCATGCCGCTGAGAGTGCTAGGCAACTGCGGGTGTGGATCTACCTTCGATATTCTGCAAGGTAACCTTTATGCTGCTGGCTTAGCCAATGAATCTGGCATTATACCCGCGGAGAAAGCTGACATAATCAATATGAGTCTCGGTGGAGGAGGCTTCAACCAAGCCGAGGAAGATGTTTACAAACGAGTCCGAGCTCAAGGCGTTATCATTATCGCTGCCGCTGGAAACGAATCAACTGGTCAGCTTGGCTATCCAGGCTCTTATGAGGGAATTGTTTCTGTGTCCGCTTCGAGTCATGGTCAAGGTGGAACGCCCTCAGACATTATATTAGCAGAATACTCTAACTTTGGGTCGGAGATAGACGTGACTGCTCCTGGAGGGCGCTCCTTTGCAGATGAGAATGGGGATGGTCTTAACGATGGAATCCTTAGCACCGTCGGTTTAACTCTTGACCCGAGTGGTTATTCAAGTTTTAACGGAACGTCCATGGCTGCTCCTCATGTGGCCGGTGTAGCTTCTTTGATGAAATCCGTGCATGCGGGCTTAACGCCAGATGAATTTGATCAGGCGCTTTCAGATAGAACAATAGTACTAGACGTTGGCGCTCCTGGTCGGGACGATTTTTTCGGCGCCGGACTCATTGACACACTCAACGCAGTGCGTGTCGCCGAATCGCTGGCAGGTATTTCACCAACCCCTCAACCCGATGAACCTCCGCTTGAGCCGGCTAATCCTGTGGGCAGGGTTTCTGCACAACCTAGTAGTTTGAAATTTGGTGCAGGACTAGTGAGCCGTGCATTGCGCCTGAGAAACTCTGGCGATGAAGAAGCCTCGGTGATCGTCCAGACATTATTCCCTAGTTCAGATTCATTAATTGTTTCGGAATCAGAAGTAGACATAAGCAAACTAGGCACCTATGTTGTTACCCTAGACCGGTCGGAACTCCCCGAGGGGGCCAACGAATTTACTATTGATGTAGAGACAAACGTGGGTAGTTTATCTATTCCCGTAAGTTTGACAAAACCGGCGCCTGCTGGACCTATTGATGCCGGCCCACTGCATTTAATTTTATTAGATGCCTCTAGCCTGAAACAACAAAATTGTGTGCTGCTCTCGCCCACTGATGGTATTTACTCAACAATATTTGAATCAGTGCCAAATGGCGATTACTTTGCCTTAGCCGGATCTGATACTAACGGTGACGGATTAATTTGCGGGCCATTTGAGGCTTGTGGGGCCTACAAAAATTTAGGTGACCTCCAGCAGATTACTGAGACAAATATAGACTTCACTATCAACTACAGTATTTTTGATCTTTTCCCTTCGGGTCAATTCCGGGGCTGTAATTAATCGCAAGTCTTTTTTCCGCTGACAGTGCGTCGTCAGCCCATTTGGCACCCCTAGCATTTACTTTCAACCGTTTACAGCCCAGCAGCACCCCACAGCCCCTCTACACCCACTTCACAGAAAGGGACTCCTGCTGTTGTTTAGGTATTACTGCTCCGGAGGAACGAACCGGCGGATGTTGGTTTTTGCCTTCCCACTAACGTCCCTGTTCAGGTTCCTATCAGTAAATATCTGAAATAAATGTATTTTGCTGACAGTTACCAAAACATGACACTTGGCCTTATTAGGCTTTAGGCTGACAATTCTAACGAAGGTCGTGGCTGGCAATAATCACACTAATTCAAAAAGCGTTGCCTCACTGTAAATGACACCAGTCACTGGGTATTTAATGATAAGCCCTTCGAGTAACGCCTTTGCGGTTTGCTCTGGATTAAGTTCCAGCTTTAACTTG
>JBLHIH010000209.1:0-5143 GCA_047616645.1 Flavobacterium sp.
GGGGTCGAGATGATAATAAACTTGAACGAGATGATATAGAAATAGAAGAACGCGATCCCGCAGAGATTAGACTTGTACTCGGCATGCCAACGACGATCGACAGCATCAATGCACGTTATCCTACTTTTGATATCACACCACCAAAATATGTTTCTGGTGTTGTCACTGTTCACGGGGTTCTCAGTCCCCACACATTAAATACCTACCAAAAATGGTAGTGCACAATATATAAAAGCAAAGGAATATAAAAACAAAGGAGTGAGTATGCCCGCAGCCATTTTGGGGGGGACAGGAATCTATAAACTGTCCGGCATCGAAGTTGAAGCAAAAGAAATGACCAATGACTATGGTACAGCACAAGTCTTTATGGGCAAGGGTGAGTATGAAGATATTGTCTTTTTGACGCGGCATGGTCTTGATCACTCTACACCACCCCACAAAGTAAATTATCGCGCAAACATTCAAGCACTAAAAGATCTGGGTGTTAGGCGGATAATGTCAACCTACGCCGTGGGCTCTATCACAGTGGATTACCCGGTATTAGATCTTGCAGTGCTCCGCGACTTTCTTGATTTCACCCACGGTAGAGCATTCACGTTTTTTGATGATTTAGAACGTGCTGTAGGACATGTCGAAATGAGCCAGCCATTTTGCCCTGTCATGACCAATAAACTAATGAACCTCGCAGCGAAACATGATATCAAGTGTCACGATGGCGCGACCTATGTCGCAACCAATGGCCCGCGGTTCGAATCCCCAGCGGAAATTAAAATGTATCAGATCTTAGGTGGGCATGTAGTCGGTATGACCTGCTGTCCCGAGGTATATCTGGCAGGAGAGTTAGGAATGAACTTCGCAGCGGTTGCCTTGCCTATTAACCTTGCCGCTGGCTTAGAAGAAAAAATCACTCTGGTTGAAGACAACATTGATGAGGTTCGACAAAAAATGATCAAGCTGATGCTTGACGTGCTTCGTAATACAAGTGATGACGAATGCACCCCACCAATAATGTTGTAAAAGTGGTTTCCTGAACGCTAAAATGTAGAGAATAAGTATGCAGGACACATCAAGCGGAAAACTGTTGGGGTTTTGGGACCTGATGAGCATCTCCTTAGGGCAAATCATTGGTACCGGCGTCGTGGTGCTGACAGGTATCAGCATTAGCATGACAGGATATGGCGCACCATGGGCATTTGTACTTGCATTTGGCATCGTTGTAATACCGACAGTCTGCATCGCTGCCCTAGGTTCGGCGATACCCAGTACCGGCGGTAACTATACCTATGTCAGAGACCTCCTAGGCAGTCGCACGTCGTTTTTCTATTTGTCACTGCTCGTTGTTGGTCAACTTATCCTATCAAGTTTTGCCATTGGATTTGCAGAATATGCAGACGCACTCATTCCAGGTATTAACCTGACACTCGCAGCTGCAGGAATCATGATCCTATGCTTTGTCGCGAACCTATTTGGGATTAAAACGGCAGCTAGATTTCAGACCCTGATGGTGTTTGGTTTACTGGCCTCACTGGTGCTTTATATTATTTTCGGCATGACTCACATTGAGGACTTCTCGCCCTACACAGCTATTCCTACAGTGATGCCCAATGGGTTTGGCGGTTTCTTTGCGGCAGCTTTTCTCCTGAGACTCAGTCTAATCGGTTCAGAATTCATTTCTGAATTTGGCGATGAAATGGAGAATCCAGGCAAGATGATTCCACTGGTGATGGGACTATCGTTGGTGATTGTTCTTGCGCTCTACATTCTCATTGCGATAGTCGCCACCGGCGTATTGCCACTAGAGGAAATTGCAGGCAAGAACCTTGCGGCGACAGCAGAGATCATATTTTCTCCCGCCGTTTACGTGGCTTTTATTGGCGGCGGTATTATGATTTCCTTGGTGACATCCCTCAACGCGATTTTCGCTTGGTGTACCCGTGGCTTATACATGGCAACAGAGGATGGTTGGCTGCCACCAAAGCTTGCTGTCCTGAATCGACACGGTATTCCTTACATTTTTCTGACCGTGTTTTTTCTTATCGGTATTACGCCGATCCTAACGGGCATGACTCTCGGTTATGTTGCGATCCTGGGTAACGCTGTAGGCGCCATCTTTGGGCTGTTTCCTGTATTCGCGCTTTACAATCTGGCCAAAAAAAATCCAGAAGCCTATCGAAATGCACCTTTTCGGCTACCACTCTGGGCGACTAAGGTATTTCCACTTCTGGCTGTCATCATTTATGGTTACGGGATCTACTCATCCTGGGATTTTATCGGGAATACGGGTTGGCTTCTTTTGTTTGGCTATAGCGCAGCAGTACTTGTGTATATCCACCTTCGCTCACCTTATGTTGTCCAGAAGGCCAAAGAGCAATCGATCATGAAGCATTCTTAAGCACAAAAAAATTATAATCCTTTGTATCATTTAGGAAAGAGTAATGAGAAAACTACTAACAATATCAGCGGCGCTCCTACTGTCTGCCTGCACAAGCTCACAATTGCACTCTGATGCATTAAGCAAGATTGAAACACCGAGCAAGATTGATGTATCGAGCAAGTTTGAAGATATCAAACACAATGATATTGCCCTGAGGGCCTTCCTGCAGGCAATGCCAAAGGGCGGCGATCTTCACAATCATCTCTCTGGCGCTGTTTATGCAGAGAGCTGGATAGCCTGGGCTGAAGAGGACGGCTTATGCCTTGATAAAGCAGCACTGCGAGTACACTTTCCCACCAAGGATGGCTGCGGTGAGAACACCACCGTCAAAGCAGCCCTGTCACGAAACCAGGCACTTCGCAATCAGCTAATTGACAATATGTCCATGCGTGACTTCACGGCGGGTGAAGGCTGGTCCGGCCATGATCAGTTTTTTCGCACTTTCAGCGTCTTTACAGCCTTGCCATCGAGAGCCGGGGATATGCTCGCCGAAGCATCCAATCGAGCAGGTCTGCAAAACATTGCCTATTTGGAGCTAATGGTGACCAAAGGACTCTTTGATCGCATTCTTCCTCTTGTTGGCGGAATTGCGCTAGGTGGCGACGCAGAACAAGATTATGACACCATAATGAACAGCGCGTTTGGTAAACAACTACCCGATATTCTACGTCAGACTAAAAACGAGATTGATCTTGCAGAAGCTAGAAAAACTGAAATTTTAGACTGCAATACAAATTCACCACAACCCGGCTGTAAAGTAATTATTCGCTACCTCAGTCAAAATGTTAGAACACTACCCTCGTCCGCTGTACTGGCCCACATGATTTTTAGCTGGCATCTTCTAGAACAAGACTCACGATTTGTCGGCATTAATCTAGTGGCGCCTGAAGACGACTATATTGCCTTACGTGACTATGATGAACATATGCAACATATCGACTACCTCTACAAAACATTGGGACCAAGGAACGTTAGCCTCCACGCCGGAGAATTATGGCTGGGTTTGGTGCAACCAAAGGAGCTCCGATTTCATATAAATGATGCAATTAAAGTCGGCAGGGCAAAACGTATAGGTCATGGTACTGACATTGTCTTCGAGAACAATTATCAAGATTTATTAAAGCACATGGCACGGGAAAATATTCTGGTTGAAATTAGCTTGACCTCATCAGAGGTCATCCTCGGCGTTAAGGGTAGTGCTCACCCCTACTTCCTCTACCGGGACGCGGGCGTACCTATTGCCTTTTCCACCGATGATGAAGGGGTATCTCGCATTGATCTAACACATGAGCTAATGAAGGCAGTGAAAGATCTGGGTGTTAGTTATTCAGAACTAAAGCAAAGTCAGTTTGATAGTTTGAAATATGCTTTCGTAGACGATACAACAAAAGCCAACATGATAAAGCAGATGGAAAAACGCTTTGTAGAATTTGAATTGTCCTATTTCTAACTGTCGTTCTTAAGGGAGAGCGCTAATATGTGGAGAGTAAATGGCGTGATCGACTCTGTCTGTGAATATCGATGAACAATCAAATGAAGACTATTTGTTAGGAGTAAATTTATGATTCCATGGTTTGAAGCAAAAAAGTGCGCTGTCATCACTGGTGGCGGAAATGGTATAGGACTCGCGGTTGCCAAACGTTTCTTAGAAAAGGGCATGCGTGTTTTACTCGCTGATATCAGCGAAGATGCATTGGTCAGAGCACGGATTCAACTGAATGGTGCAGGCGGTGAACTCATCACTCATGTTTGTGATGTATCAGACATTGAACAAGTTAACAACTTGAAGTCCGTGGCATTGGATACTTTTGGTAATGTGGATTGCCTTATGAACAATGCGGGAGCGAGTATTACGCGAGCCGCTCCATGGGAAGATGTAGACGGCTGGAAAAAGCAAATAGACATTAACCTCTGGGGAATCATCCACGGCTGTCATGCTTTCATTCCCTCGATGCTTGAGTCTACAACCCCAGTTGCCGTGATCAACACGGGCTCAAAGCAAGGTATCACCAATCCCCCGGGAGGCGCTGCATACAATATGTCAAAGGCCGGAGTAATCAACTACACCCAGAGCCTAGCCCATGCTTTACGTCAGATTAAAGATTGCCCGATCTCTGCTCATTTGATGGTGCCTGGGTTTACCTATTCCAATATGATCGCACGTTTCATAGAGGAGAAGCCCGACGGTGCTTGGACTTGTGATCAGGTCGCGGACTACCTTCTGAATTCCCTTAAAAGTGGTGATTTTTATATAATTTGCCCAGATAACGACACTCCACGATCGTTAGACGACAAACGAATGCAATGGAATCTGGATGATATTGTAAAGAATCGGCCGGCATTATCACGATGGCATCCCGATTTCGCGGATAAATACGAAGCCTTCGTTGATGACTGATGATCGACTGAAAAGTAAAGCGTAAAAGGCGATTTCACAGATTAGAGTAGCGAGATCCAGGACGAGGAAACTCTTCATTCAAACTTTTACACCAAAAAAAACCAGCATGTATTTCGCAATCTTGGAGAAATAAGGACGTGTATTAACTTCGCTAAAAAAAGATTCGAAATTTTGTAATAAAAAACAATCTCCCTCGTATTACTGTTTATCAAGGAGAAGAATAAGCATGGCGTCGACCGTAGTGGCCTTCGAAATTTTGTACAAAGAATACTTCGTCCGTGTTTTCGGACTGTGTCGCCGTCTCTTGAATT
>JBLHIH010000210.1:0-5134 GCA_047616645.1 Flavobacterium sp.
ATGGATTTGATCAGCCATCAGGTGGTATTTAGTAAGGTGCCAACCAAGCAAAAAGTGGGTGAGTTAAATACTCGGGTGCTGGTTGATCGCAAGGTGTGTAATCAGGACAGAATCAAAGAATTGTGGGCGGGGCACAGAAGAGCTGTTCGACAGCAAGGTATGCTGGATTTTATGGAAGACATTGTTTGATGTGAAGAATTTAACTTCGACCTGGATTTTTCCAATGGCAATAAATAAGCGCTGCCAGCACTATTCCAATACAATTCAGATCCCATGCCAGATTTACTGTGGATGTCTCTTCAAACCTTCAATACATGCTTATTGTCCATGCGGCTGAATATAATGTGTTTGATTTGAGTCGCAATCTAGCCGGTTGTATGGACAAGAGATAGTGTTTATTCTTACTCTACTCATAACGGAGAACCAACATGACATACAAACATCTATCAGCCTTTTGCTTGACCCTGTCACTCGCGACGAGCAGTGTTCTTGCAGATTGTACTGTATCTTCACGGTGGGGGGCAGACGACACCCTTGGTTCTGCTAATCTGGTCACGCCACAGCGCACACTGGAGGCAGCAAAGCTGATTAAGCAGGGTAAATCTATGCCGCTAGGCATCGCTATCGGACCGAATACGCCAGCCTTTCCTCCTCGGTCACTCAACTTACAAATAGTGCAGCCAAATCAGCAAGGAGGCCAGAGATTGACCGACTTCGGTTACGAGGCAAATTATAACGACGACATTTTGCAAACATGGGTGGGTATAGGATCACAGCTAGATGGATTAGGGCATTTGGGAGAAAATGGGAAATACTATAATTGTTTAGATGAAAAAGAGATCAGCGCAATCACCGGTCTGACAAAGTTGGGCACGCATGCAGTGCCACCTTTAGTGGGCCGTGCAGTCATCCTCGATATGGCGGCACACGCAGGCGTTAAAGTAATGGAGGCGGGTCAGCACTTCGGCCCTGCCGAAATCAAAGCAGCCGCAAAAGCCCAAGGTGTGAAGATGGGCGAGGGGGATATCATCCTGTTTCATACTGGCTGGACCGAAGGTAAGCTCGAGAGTGATCCTGCTACGTGGGGGAGTTTAGAGCCTGGATTGAACAATGCAGGAGCACAATATATTGCTTCTTTGAACCCGATGGCGGTGGGTGCAGATACCTGGGGCTTGGATTCGATTCCTGCTGCGGAGGGAGATAAGGTGTTTTACGGCCATGTGATATTTCTAAAACAGAATGGTATCTATATTTTAGAAACAATGAATGTTGGCCCATTACTGAGGGAGGGAGTGAATGAGTTTATGTTTGTACTGGGACAGCCACGCATTGTCGGCACTGTGCAGGCAATGATTAACCCAGTCGCACTCTACTAAGTACGCTAACAATGTCATTGCGCTGTTAGATGGCTTATTGCACTCTCGATGAAAAGAAACGCTGGATGTTTGATCGAAAATATATCGTGTTTGCTGTGGCATTGCTTCCGAATTTCGGTTGAACGACTTATATCAAGGATAGGGTTGCATAGGAAAAAGTATAAAAATGTAGCTTTTTACTACAAAGCTTATCGGAGAAAAAAGCATGTTAAAGAAAATCGTTGTCGTCGCAGCTCTATGTTGCTTTATAAGCGGAGCGCAGGCAAAAAAAGAATCTAAGGGCCTGATGCCGCTTCCTGAAATCACTATCTATCATTTGGAAGGACGCAGGTCAGAGCGGATAGTCTGGATGATGGAAGAATTAGAACTGCCTTATGAGTTGGTTTACACTCGCGGTGACCTCCGTGCATCGATGGCTAGCATCAGAGCGCTTGGTCACGAAATGCCAATGGCGCCAACAGTCGTTTACGGTGACCAGATTATCGTCGAGTCTGGTGCCATTATGGAATTGATCTTGGGTAGACATGCGCCTGATAAACTTAAGCCATCGCTAGATAGTGATCAATATCCGGCTTACCTTATGTGGATGCACTATGCGGAAGGGTCTTTAGCTGCCCGATTATTCAGTGACTACCGTGCCTGGCGTACCAATCCACCGGAAAAACGCTCGCCCTTAGTGGATAGTGAAGCTGTTGTGCAATTTGCAGATAACTTTTTAGGTGAAAACCCGTGGTTTGGCGGCAAGGCATTTTCAGCTGCAGATATTATGATGATGTTCCCACTGAATGTAGCTACCGGTCTTGGCCTTGTTGATGAGGCACAGTTTCCAAATGTCGCCGACTGGAAAGAGAAAATAGTAGTGCGACCGGCTTACAAGCGCATGCTTAAAAAGGCACGTCCTGATGGCATGATAGGCAACCTGCCAAAGATTCAGAAACGCCCACCTTCTGGTTCTAGAGGCACTTTCTAAGCTATCTGATCATCCTCGATATGCAAGTCAGACTAATCTAAGGCTTGTCTATCTAGAGCCGGCATATGCAGAATTATTCGCCTTGTACGACTGCCTGGCTTTCGGACTAGGAAATTGGCGGATACTTTGCGATCGGATCGAAATTTGTACTCGCTTGTCTGGGATCTGTTTTCATCATTCTTTTCGTAACTGACTACTTTTTGCCTGTATGCTTCGGCATTAATGCCCGATGAAAATCCGATGCAGGTGAAGAATTAGGTGTCTGGATTGTGTTGAACTACCCGCCTTTGCGCCTAGGATAAGTTAATTTGGATAGTGCGTTACATTAATAACTTAAGGGCAGATAACTAGCGCACATCTAGCCCTTTCATGTCTCCCTGATCACGCCAATGGGCCAGTAGTTTAAAGAACCGAATAGAGCCGCCCCCGTACATTCCAGTGAAGAATCCGTTTTTGCTGGCCTCTTTACCTTCATTGTTGTAATAGCCAGGTGTGCATTCTGTGTAGAAGCGTGTGCCGGACACATCCAAACGATTGATCTCATCTACATAGGCCTGTTCTGCTTGCGGCGTAACTTCAACGACATGTTTTCCTTGTTTGCGGACTTGGTCGAGTATGTAGGCAACATGTTGTGCCTGCTCATCTAATGCCTGGGGCACATTAACCGTCACCGCAGTTTGAGTAAAACCAAGGAAGAAGCAATTTGGGAAACCGTTAGTTTGCAGACCCTGCATGGTTCTAAGTCCGTTTTCCCAATGTTTGCTCAATGATTTGTCGATACCGTTAATATCGTACCCAGCTCGACGGGTATAGGAAGTACCCACTTCAAATCCTGTCGCAAAAACCAGACAATCGACTTCATATTCTATACCATCAACCACAACGCCTTTCTCTGTGATGCGCTCGACGCCTTTGCCGTGGGTATTAACCAACTCTACATTGGGTAGATTGTAAGTATCAAGATACTCATCGTGGAAGCAAGGACGCTTACAAAACTGGCGATAATAGGGTTTTAGTGCTTCCGCAGTTTTTGGATCATTGACAATTTCTTCTGCACGAGCCCGAACCTGGTTCATCTTTTTATAATCGGCCATTTCCATTAACTGGCCACGCTCTGCCTTTGTAAGTCTGCGGCCCAGTTTTTTGCTCGCCGTCTTTGCCGCGATACCTGTGAGCTTGCGCATGATTTCTGTCCAGCCGTCGCCGACGAGATCAACGTCTTGATCTCCACCACTGACCAGCACATTGAAATTCTCTCGGCGTGCTTTTTGCCAACCTGGCTCAAGTGTATCTTTCCATTTTGGATCGGTTTCGGCGTTGTTACGCACATCGATAGAAGACGGCGTACGTTGGAATACATAGAGTTGTTCACTTGAGGCACCCAAAGCAGGTATGCATTGAACTGCCGTTGCGCCCGTACCAATGATGCCGACTTTCTTATCTTTTAGGCCTGTCAGATTTCCTGTCGAATCGCCCCCGGTGTAGTTGTAATCCCAACGACTGGTATGGAAAGTATGTCCCTTGAAATCATTAATGCCAGGTATTCCGGGCAATTTAGGTCGATTTAGCGGCCCATTAGCCATCAAAACATTACGGGCTTTCATTTCGTCGCCCCGGTTTGTCTTAATCGTCCAGTACCCTGCATCCTCATCCCACGTAAGTTCCGTGACGCTGGTTTGTAGGCAGGCATTTGTATATAGATCGTAGTGCTTTGCTATATTTTGGCTATGCTGATAAATCTCCGGAGCAAAGGAATATTTATGCTTGGGTATGTAGCCCATTTCCTCGAGCAAAGGTAGGTAACAATAAGATTCGACATCGCACATGGCGCCAGGATAACGGTTCCAGTACCAGGTCCCGCCAAAATCACCGGCTTGTTCTATCATTCTGACATCGGTAAAGCCCGCTTCCTTCATACGCGCACCTGCGAGCAGCCCACCGAAGCCACCGCCAATTATCGCAACCTCAACAGTGTCAAACAGAGGTTCTCTGGTAAAACCAGGTTTCACATATGGGTCATCTTGATAGTGGGAAAATTCTGCGCTTACCTCAATATACTGATCATTGCCCTCATCGAGAACGCGCTTGTCGCGTTCTTCAAGATATTTTTGCTTTAGCGCAACTGGGTCGAAATCCAATGGTCCTAACAATTCTTCAATAAGTAGCTCTGACATATACCCCTCTTCAAAAAAGTTTGATAGGTAGTATGCGCAGAAACGTCCTCATTGTGAAGTGTGATATGGCCTGTGATCACAATAAGGCACTGAGTTTGAGCTAGAAAGGTGTTGGCGACTAAAAATCTAAATTTATGGCCTTGTATTGATCGCTAAATGGCGCTATTTTTGATTTTACTTAAGTCATGGCCGAGCGCCCGTTTAAAGCGATGAAGATCGTCGACAATAAAGTAAAGATGTACAGAATTCTTGAAGCCGTCAGATACAAGAACGAAAATGAACTCTACCCTCTCATTCCTTTTGCTTTAAAAGAGCTTAAAGACGTCCCTTATATCGGCCCATTAATCTCATGGCCGAAACGCTTCAATTTTGGATATTAGTGAATGGGAAACGAAGCACTTTCTCAACATCATCCACAGTTCTGCACTCGGACAGAATAGCCTGATAAAAGAGATTGTAAACAGGTCAAGGCCGCTGTAGAAAAGGGTGTGAATACATTAGTAGGAAAGCTTGGGGCTGCCTCGATCGAGAAAGACCGAAATAGTTCCGACAAATTTCGAATGGATAGAACCTATTGCTTAATATGTTAAATATCTGGCCGCAGAAAAATCCCC
>JBLHIH010000211.1:0-5124 GCA_047616645.1 Flavobacterium sp.
AGGCGACGGGAGCTATTGCAACGCCATTATCACCAAATATATTGATCGCAATCAGGGTGGCCAGAGACGCTGCCGAAAAATTTGCAAGATTGTTACCGATTAGAATGACGCTCAGTAGTCGATCTGGGCGCTCTAACAATCTTGATGCGCGTTTAGCGCCACCGTGGCCTTCATTTGCCAGATGTTTCAATCGATATCGATTGAGCGCCATCATGGCAGTTTCAGATCCAGAGAAATATGCAGATAAAAGAACCAGTAAAAATATGAGTCCAAATAGGAACTCAATCGACGCATTGTCCAAGAAGGTATGACCTCGGTGATAATGGGATAAACGTTTTATCTAATAGTGCTTGTACATGTCAAGTGTTAAGCGCGACCGAGCAAAACTTCGATGACTAATTTACTGCCAAAATAGCCCAATAATAATAAGGCAAACCCAAGCAAGGTCCATCTTGAAGCCATAGAGCCGCGCCAACCCAGTTTATATCGACCCCACAATAAAATTGAAAATACACACCAAGCACTCAGAGTGATAGCGGTGTGATGCATCAATCCAGGGCGAGCAATATCATCTAAAAATATGAAGCCGCTCGCTATCGATAAGCTAAGCAGTATTAACCCTGCCCATAATAGCTCAAATAGCAGTTTATCCATGGTCTGAAGGGGGGGGATATGCCGCAGAACGGCAAGATTGTGTTTTTTTAACTCATAGTCCCCAAGGGACAAAAGAGCAGCTTGGATTGCAGCGATAGTTAATAATCCGTAGGCGATGACAGAAAACCCAATATGGATCACGATGCCACTACTAAGGTCATTTCGAGGGGTGTAGTTGCCTTCGCTGATCAGTGCAAGAAGAATAGCGATTGAGGCAATGGGTAAGATCGCAATAAACAAATTATCTAGTGGTCGTCTTAAACTACTTAAGACGACCAAGAGGGTGACCGCTAAAGAAACCAATGAAAGCATTGGATACAATCCGATATTGACGCCAACATCGGTCATGATCTTTTGATAATTAAAATAGGCATGTAAGGCAATAGCCAGGGCAGCAAAGGATCTTACGATGGTTTGCCGTGACATGATGTTTCTGTCCAAGCCCGCAAATTGGATTGCTGCACTGAATAAATACAGAAAACAGGCAAGACTTCCGGAGAGCACAGCAGTCATAAAGGAATCACAAAGACAGTTATAGTTATAGTTTAGGCATTGTTACACAAACGATAGAAATTAGTAGCTGATTTTACCTACTAGTTTTCAGTATAATGCGGCTCTTTTGCTAATCATTAACGGACCCGCGCGTGTTTGATTCTTTAACAGAACGTTTAAGTGCTTCCCTCAGTAACATTTCTGGTAAGTCGAAACTTACCGAAGACAATATACAAGAAACCTTACGAGAGGTTCGAGTCGCACTGCTCGACGCTGATGTCGCCCTGTCAGTCATCAAACCTTTTATTGATCAAGTAAGGCTTCGTGCTATTGGCCAGGAAGTCACTAAATCCCTTTCACCTGGCCAGGTATTCGTCAAGATCGTGAGCGATGAACTTGTGAGGGTGATGGGGGAGGAAAACGATAGCCTTAACCTAAGTACCCAACCCCCTGGCGTAATATTGATGGCGGGCTTACAGGGAGCGGGTAAAACAACAAGTACCGCTAAATTGGCACTTTGGTTAAAAAATCGCGAAAAGAAAAAGGTCATGGTGGTTAGCACCGATGTTTATCGACCAGCAGCAATTGATCAACTGAGAACCTTGGCGGCGGAAGCAGATGTTATCTTCTTCGAAAGTAACCCTGATCAAAAACCCATAGATATAGCCAAAAATGCATTGGTTGCTGCGCGTAAACAATTCGCCGATGTCCTGATTGTGGATACCGCCGGTCGCTTGCACATAGATGATGGCATGATGGCCGAGATCAAAGATCTGCACGCTAGCGTAAACCCTGTCGAAACACTCTTTGTTGTTGATGCGATGACGGGTCAAGATGCCGCCAATACAGCAAAATCTTTTAGTGAAGTCTTGCCACTGAGTGGTGTGATTTTGACGAAGACCGACGGTGATGCGCGGGGTGGTGCGGCGCTGTCAGTAAGGTCAATCACGGGTAAGCCAATCAAGTTTATGGCGACTGGTGAGAAAATCGAAGCTTTAGAAGCCTTTTATCCAGACCGGATAGCCTCAAGAATATTGGGTATGGGTGACGTCCTCAGCCTAATAGAAGAAGCCGAAGAGAAAATTGATAAGAAAAAAGCCGAAAAGCTCGCCAAAAAGATAAAGAAGGGTAAGAAGTTTGACCTAGAAGATTTCAAGGATCAAATTCAGCAAATGAACAACATGGGCGGTATTGGGTCGATGTTAGATAAGATGCCTGGAATGGGTGGAATGGCGAAAGTTGCCCAGGAAAAAATGGCGGATAACCCTTTTGGGCAGATGGAAGCCATCATAAATTCCATGACGCCGGGAGAGAGGCGTTACCCAGACAGCGTAAATGGATCAAGAAAACGCAGAATTGCCATGGGTTCCGGGACGCAAATACAAGATATCAATCGTATGTTGAAGCAACACAAACAAATGCAGAAGATGATGAAAAAGCTATCCAAAAAGGGCGGTATGGCCGCCATGATGCGGGGTATGAGCGGCATGATGGGTGGCGGCGCCGGGCCCGGACGCATGTAAAAACCCTCTGCTCTGCATATCTATGTAGATAGAGAAGTTACGAGAGAATCTATAAGAGAAGCGGGTAAATTAAATATCTATCATAAAGGCAGCAAGAAGGTCTTTAATTCTGAAGGTCTTTCCCGTACAATAGCGCCCCTTTCGGCAGCCGACCAATGCTGCGAATACAGAATTTTTAAAGGAAATCAAAGACATGGTAATCATTCGGTTATCCCTAGGTGGCAGCAAAAAGCGGCCTTTTTATCACATAACTGTTGCAGACAGCAGAGTTTCACGTGACGGTCGATTTATCGAGCGATTAGGATTCCATAATCCTATTGCCCGTGGCGCTGAAGAAGGTACAAGAGTTGACCTTGCGCGCGTTGATCATTGGGTGAGCCAAGGCGCACAGTTAAGTGATCGCGTTAAGCAAATTGTTAAGTCTTACCGTAAAGCCTCAGCTCAAGCAGCGGCGCAAGTAGCAGCTTAATAAGCGCTGTCGTTGGAATGTCGCCTTCTTTTGACTTCGACTAGACGTCGGCTAGACAGGTGACAGACAAGTGGCAGGTAGATGACTGAGCAAGCTGAAAAAATTCTGGTTGGTAAAATTAACGCAGTCTATGGACTTAAAGGCTGGGTAAAAGTGTATTCCTACACCGACCCAAAAGAACAAATTTTTGCTTATAAGCCCTGGATGATTAAGCGGGGGTCTACAACGCAAGAATTAAAGGTTGATAAAGGCAAGGTACATGGTAAAGGTCTAGTTGTACTTGCTGAAGGATATGAAGACAGAACTCAAGCTGAGGCGTTAATCGGCAATGAGATTTGGGTCGATAGGATGGTGGTGCCTGAACTAGCAGAAGGTGATTATTATTGGGAGCAGTTAGAAGGCCTCAATGTTATTAATCAATCCAATGAATTGTTAGGTGAGGTAAGTCATTTATTAGAAACCGGCGCTAACGATGTTTTGGTCGTAGCGGCAACTAAAAACAGTATTGATGATAAGGAAAGATTAATTCCTTATGTAGAAAGTGAAGTCGTTTTGAAGATAGACCTCGAAGCGAATGAAATTCTCGTCGCCTGGCAAGCAGACTTTTAATGTGGGTAGGCGTAGTAACGCTTTTCCCGGAAATGTTTCAAGCCGTATCGGGTTCCGGAATAAGCAGGCGAGCAGTTGAAAATGGCATTCTAGAATTAGAATTCTGGAATCCAAGGGATTACACCACTGACAAACATCGGACAGTGGATGATAAGCCCTACGGTGGCGGGCCTGGCATGTTGATGAAGGTCGAGCCTCTAACCGAGGCGATTAAGGCAGCTAAAGCTGCAGCAAAAGCTGATTGCAAAGATTGCAAAGATTGTAAAGTGATTTATCTTTCACCTCAGGGTAAAAAGTTAGATCAAAAGTTACTCAGTGAATTAGCGACAGAGCAAGCCCTTATATTAGTGGCAGGTCGTTACGAAGGAATTGACGAACGCCTGATTGATACGGTTATTGATGAGGAGTTATCGATTGGTGACTATGTACTCAGCGGGGGCGAATTACCTGCTATGGTGCTAATCGATGGTTTGACTCGATTACAAGCAGGTGCGGTAGGAGATGCGGCTTCAGTGGTCAGTGATTCATTTGTGAATGGATTGTTGGATTATCCGCAATACACGCGGCCCGAAAATGTAGCCGGAATGTCAGTACCAGAAGTATTATTAAGCGGCAATCATCAAGAGATTGAACGTTGGAGATTGCAACAGAGTTTAGGGCGCACCCATGAAAAGCGGCCGGACTTACTGCAAAATGTAAATTTAAGTAAAGCAGAACAAGATTTGTTGGATACCTATCTAACAGAACGCAAAACTGAGGATTGAGAAATGAAAAATAAGTTGATTGCTGACATTGAAGCCGGCGAGATCAAAACAGATATTCCTGACTTTCGCCCAGGTGATACGCTTGTCGTTCAACTGAAGGTAGTTGAAGGTACGCGTGAAAGACTCCAGGCTTTTGAAGGCGTTGTTATTGGTATTCGTAATCGAGGTGTTAATAGTGCCTTTACTTTACGTAAGATTTCAAACGGAGTCGGTGTTGAAAGAACTTTCCAAACACACAGCCCTTTGAATGACAGCATTACTGTTAAACGTCGTGGTGATGTTCGACAAGCAAAACTTTATTACTTGCGTGAATTGAGTGGTCGAGCTGCTCGAATCAAAGAAAAGTTGGCTAAGAGAGATTCAAAAGCCAAGTAATACTTTAATACACGCGCTCGCTTTAAGAGGCGCTGTAGTAAAAAAGTGTAGTAAAAAAGTGTTATTGAAAAAGATAGAAGGCCGCGGTTTATTCGCGGCCTTCTTTTGTTAGAAAGTTTATTGCAAAGCTGATTAGAAAATTAAGGTATGCTGATATTTTTCAAATGTTGAATATTCAGTGTCAGAAATTGACCTAATAGATAAGTTTCTTGAAAGCCTCTGGCTTGAAAAAGGCTTG
>JBLHIH010000212.1:0-5017 GCA_047616645.1 Flavobacterium sp.
GTGCTAGACATACTGACGATGGAACCCGCTTTACGGGGAATCATGACCCGCGCAGCATGCTTACAACCATAGAAAACTCCATTCAGATGTATATCAATGGTTCTTTTCCATTCATCTGCTGGTGTGGTGGCTATCGGACCCACGGCACCTACAATGCCTGCATTATTGTACATAATATCCAGATGCCCGAAGTGGGAAACTGCCGTATCAACAAGATTGGCAATATCATCCTCTACAGTCACATCACAACGAACAAACAAAGCATCGCTTCCAAGTTCATCTGCCAATGCCTGCCCAGCTTCTTCCTGAATATCTCCCATGATAACTTTCGCACCCTCGGCAATAAACCGTCGGGTTGCACCTGCGCCGAAACCACTTGCGGCGCCAGTAATCGCTGCCACTTTTCCTGTTAACCTACCTGACATCCTTATTCCTTTTATTTCTTTAAATTTGTTTAAAGCCTATGTTTCTCTAATCGATGATAAAAAACAATAAAAAACAATAAAAACCGTCACTCCTGTCTGTTTTTTTGACTTCGGTCAGATTGATTTTTTGTAATTGGAAGGTAGCCCAGAACGTGCAATCACCCTGGGCTTAAATATTTGGGCTACCGCAGTTCTCAGGCCTTTTTTAGCACTGCAATAAATTCCCGTGCTAAATTCTCGTGCAAAGCCCAGTTAAATACCTAACGGGCATCGAGACCTTTCTCGGCACGCAACTTGTTCATACGCGTTTTGTCAACATCAAGGCGCTCACCTAACTCACTTTCATCCACTGTGCCCGCCATATGCGCACCTGCTGTTTTGCCGTTATACATAATCTTTTTGGTAGGGGTGACTGCCAAAACGATTCGTAAGGGTGAATCAAGCAAATTGTAAAAAAATTCCTCGCCCTGTGCATTATCAGGGTTCAGTTTTTTGGCAAGTGCTGTGTAAAACCAATTCTTTGTATCCGCATCAGTATGAAACTCCCCGATACCTTTGAAAGTAATGGCTCCACCTGGCAAGTTGTTGGCATCAGCACTCAGTGGATAACCATGAGAACTGACATTCACTGAAACTCGATTGTCTCTTCTGATCGCAGCTGTTCTATGTCGATGTTCAGAAAAGGTAATCCAAATTTTGCCCTCGTGCCAAACAAAAGCATGTGTGACACCCACAGGCCAACCATCTTTGGTTGCCCACATCAGAACACATTCAACTGAGGTGTTCATAAGCTGATCAATTTCTTCGTCTTTAAAGGGATAGATGGATACAATTTCGTGGTCGTGTGTTTTTGTCATAACTTAGCTCCAATAATTGAATTATTCTCCGAATTTTTCTGCTATTGCGGCACATTTGTCCAACAAGGGCAGCACCACATCAGGACCCTCTGGCGGCAAACTAAAAATAAGATGCCCGTAACCCTCGTTGATTTTCTCTTCGATAAACTTCTCGTCAAGCGGTACGCCAATTAAGGCCATGGTCAAATCTTTCAATTGCCGATTACGCTTGTTTAAAGCTCGCTCTATTTCAGGCATATGTCCATCTGACAGGCCGGCCACTGGCAGCCAACCATCGCAATATTCTGCAATGCGATCGTAACTCCACTTTGAAGAAGCACCTAGCCAGATAGGTGGTCCCTTAGCTTGAACGGGTTTTGGATTTGACCAGACCGGATCGAAGTTCACATACTCACCGTGAAACTCTGCTGCTTCTTTAGTCCACAATTCTCTCAAGGCCAGAACTTTCTCACGGGTTACCTGCCACCGCCGCTCGTAATCAATACCGTGATTCTCCATTTCCTCCGCGTTCCAACCTGCACCGATACCTAGAATCAGCCGCCCATTTGAAAGCCTATCAAGAGTGGCTGTCTCTTTTGCCATTGTAATAATATCACGTTCGACAATCAGACAAATTCCAGTACCCAGTTTGATCCGCTTTGTGACCGCAGCACAAGCCGCCAAGGATACAAATGGATCGTATGTATGGCTATATTCTCTTGGCAAATCACCGCCGGGAGGATAAGGCGTCCTGCGACTAGCAGGAATATGAGTATGTTCTGTGAAGAATATTGAATCCAGGTTTCGCTCTTCGATGGCGATTGCCAGTTCAACTGGTTGAATTGAGTATTCTGTGGGAAAAATAAGTGCGCCAAATTCGCTCACGATTGCCCCTCCTTAGTATTGTTTATCAGGGCCCACCCTTGATAAGAATCGTCTGCCCTGTCATCCACCTCGAAGCATCGGAGGCACAGAAAACAACTGCTGGTGAAATATCTTCAGGGGTGCCGACTCGACCCAGTGGGATCTGGAATTTCTTACCCAGACCAGGTATATCTTTCTCCTCCAAATTCAGAAACTCCATAAAGACTTCCGTCGGAATAGGGCCGGGGGCTACACCATTTACGCGGATACCGAGACTGGCAAGCTCAACTGCCAGAGTCTTGGTGAGACTATCGACACCGGACTTCGCCACAGCGTATGGGCCGTTGTGAGGCGCGGCGTTAGGTGCCGCTGAAGATGAAATGTTGATAATAGTTCCACCTCCATTGTCCTTCATGATGTTTGCTGCTGCCTGCGCACCTATCCAAACTGCACGAAGGTTTAAATTCATTTGGAAGTCCCATTGTTGCTCTGGCATTTCCAGTAAGGTGCGCGGCACACGATCATCTGCACCACCTGCATTGCTTACCCAACAATCCAGCTTGCCGAATTTTTCATAGGTTGCGTTGGCAAGGTGTTTCACCTGATCAACGTCCATCATATCGGTAGTAACAACCAGTGCTTTTCTGCCTAAGGCCTCGACCTTCCTGGCAACCGCTTCTATTTCGTGGGTGCGCCTGGCAGCCAACACTATGTCTGAACCTGCCTGCGCCAGACCCAAGGCTATACCTTCTCCAATTCCCCTACCGCTGCCTGTTACCACACTCACTTGACCATCAAGTCTGAAAGTATCAAGGATATTGTCCATTCCAATGCCTTCCTTCTATTAGTAATTTGCGTTAGCCTTTACTTTTGCAAGCTTCATAGGCCAATTGACTGCCTCAGTATTCCTTGAATTATTGCTTCAAGTCAATAAAAACAATCCAGAATGATTGTTTCGATTTAAAAAGACGTGTATATATTCCTTATCAGCAGTTCAATTGGGAAATACTATGACAGACCTGAAATTCATTAAACTTGACTACCCTGCGGATGGTGTCAGCCGAATAACACTCAATCGCCCGGAAAGCAGAAACGCGCTTAACAATACTCTGAGAGGCGAATTGTATTCAACCCTCGAATCAAATGATCGAAACACGGATATTCGAGTTTCTATCATACGAGGGGCTGGTAAAGCTTTTTGTGCGGGCTATGATCTAAAGGCCAATAATGCCGAAGATCAGCCTTTTCATACAGCGGGGGGTGATGGAAATTGGGCTAGACATGTTGTGGATGGTTTTTTTAGGGTCTGGGATCTGGCGAAACCCGTGATAGCGCAGGTCCACGGCTATTGTCTGGCTGGCGGGACCGAGCTCGCAAGTTCCTGCGATCTGGTTTACGTTGCAGAAGATGCTCAGATTGGTTATCCAGTTGTTCGTTCCATGAGCCCGCCTGACAATCAGTTTTTTCCTTGGATGGTTGGTATGCGAAACGCGATGGAAATGATGTTAACTGGAAATGCCATATCGGGTATTGAGGCAGCAGAAACTGGCTTTGCAAATAGAGCTTATGCCGCAGATGAACTTGAAACACAGGTACTCAAAATGGCAATCAGAATTGCCCAAGTGCCAGCCGACATTCAACAAATTAATAAGCGGGCGGTCCACCGGCAGATGGAACATATGGGCATTCGCGCCGGTATCAGGGCAGGTACTGAAATCCAAGCACTTGCCTTCCATTCGCGTTCTACCCGGGCTCATTTCAAGGAACTGGCGGTCAATGTGACCGATGCACTAAGCAAACGAGATGAAAAGTTTGGTGACTATCGAACATCCAAAGACCCGGATAGCTAAGCGAGGCGCCTAGTTAGCGTTTCTTTGCTTGGCTTCGAATAATTTCCATACCTTTGGGATCAACCCCCATACCATGAACCTGGTTATTGTGGGAATGACCAAGTTGTTGCAGGGACATGGCGGCTTGCAGCGACGTCCACAGCCCTTGGCCATCCTGCATTTGATTGACAGATTGCTTCGCAAGTTTAAGACCCATGGATGGACGTTTGGCGATATGCTCTGCCATCTCCGTGGTAAAACTCGTTAGTTCATCATCCTTGATGACATGATTTACCATGCCAAGGGCTTCGGCTTGGCTTGCAGAAATAGCTTCACCTGTGAATAACATTTCTTTAGCCTTGCGAACGCCAACTTCCCATGGGTGAGCAAAATACTCAACGCCGTTCACGCCAAAAGCGACCACTGGATCAGAGAAGGTGGCATTTTCTGACGCTATTATAATGTCACATACCCACGCGAGCATTAAGCCACCAGCAATAACCTTACCCTGAACCTCTGCAATCGTTGGCTTAGGCAGGTTTCTCCAGCGCCAGCAAAAGCCCAGATAAATTTCCTGCTCTTGGGCCATGTAACCTTCTGCGCCTGGCAGATCAAATCCGCCCCAATTCCCGACGGGTGTAAAATCGCTCATTTTTGAGGGATCTCTTAAATCATGCCCAGAAGAAAAGTGAGGACCATCTGCTGCGAGTACAATAACATTGGCTTCATTATCCTGTGCAGCCATGTCAAAAGCGGCATTTAGTTCATACAGCATGTTCTTATCTTGCGCATTTCGCGTTTCTGAACGTGCCAAGACAATTCTGGCAACCCCATTTTTGACGCCTTCATAACGTATAGTTTTAGCTTCTGACATCTTATCCTCTTACAAAACAATCATTTTTGACGGTATTGTTGAAAAGTATACCTCGTCTTTGCCCAGAAATGCTATTCGCAAAAGGCGATACATAAAAAGTAGAGGCTAAAACAATCAACAATGTCTTTTATTTTTTACTAAGCTGGAATAGAATTCTGTCACCGGTATCCATCGTTTTTAATGGGTTTA
>JBLHIH010000213.1:0-4953 GCA_047616645.1 Flavobacterium sp.
CCCTATTTCCCCAGAATGGGATAACGTTTCCCATTTAACGCCTATGTTCAATGCAATGTTTAATACAATCCTTGCACCTAAAAAACACAATCTTGAATCCGAAATGAGTGCAAGCACAGATCTGAATTCAGTAGTATCACAAAGACCTCAGATCAGCGGCCTTACTTGATCAAATAAGACATGGTGATCCGCAGGTGGAGAACGGTTCTTTGGTCTTGTTGCTTCATATAGTCCCACATGTTTCAGTATCTTCTCTATCGCTTTGGGCGCTTCAATACAGGCGATAACCTTCACTTTGCCACCACACTGATCACACGTCGTGACATCTATGTTGAACACCCGTTTCAATCGCTGGGCCCAGTGCATCCCCTATCGTATTCTACTCAAGACGACATGCGTTGTGCCATCGCTATAAGGCGATTTGAGTTCAACAATGACATTGCCGTCCTTTGTCAGTGATAATCCGAAGGCGGCCCCCTCGCTCTGCAATGGCTGGGCGCGTGATGTATCGGCAAAGGCGTTCCCGCTTTTTACCCTGACCGGCTTTGCAGGCAACACCCGCATGTAGGGAGAAGCCTGCATGTTTACTGACCTGTTCATCATGATGTCCAGTCTCAACTGTTGACGGCAGTCTTTTCAAGGTCAGCGCTTTCTTACCTGCATTCGGACCAAAAGCTAATCTGTAAGTGACCGATGCACCAATAATACTTTGTATGGCCTCGTTTTCATCTGTGTTCAAGTCCAAATACTCAGTATCTAGATCTCTTATCAGATAACCCGATTTCTCAAGATAACGAGATACCCGCTCTGCTATCTTCTGTGCGATGTTCTCAATATCTTGATAAGTGGGTGATTTGACAGGATAGAAAATTCCCTGTTTGTCATACACGCCATCTAGGTAGAGCATGTGATAGTGAAGGTTCAGAAAGGTACTGGTGACCCGATAGACTATCCCCAATACTTTGCTCATGAGCACCCACTGTCTAATCGGTTTATCTGGTAATACTTCATCGACTAAGTGTACCGCGCTATCCGCCATGCGCCTCGCACCACAACTTGAGCAGAAGCCTCGTCTTTTGCAACTGAAGGCGAGCAATTTTTCGTCATGACATGATTCGCATCGAACCCGCAGAAAGCCATGTTCCAGCCTGCCGCATTGTAGATATTCTTCAAATTCCTGGGTGAAAAATTTAGGCAGATGTTTACTCTGACGTCCCATTTCTGCCTGAAATTTTGGCCAATGCTGCTCAATAAGCTGATACAGCAATGATGCCTCAGGTCGGTGGCGTACATATTTTAACTGAGGCTTTGACCATTGATGGAACGCTTCATTTGACAACAAAACCGAGGGGTACACACTTGTGAGCGTGCGATAAGTATCCGATGGGGGTTCCCACCCCTACCATGGATAAGCTCTGTAGTTGTTGTCAGAAAAACCTGATGAATATTGTCAGCATTCAACCCATCGTAAGCGTTCATTCCGCGCCGTTCTTCTGCTAGCGCCATGCCATGGATAACTTTGCCTCTTCTAAATGGAGGAAGCAAACTATGACAAAGCAAATAGCGACACGTCGAACGGCAAAGCAATGGCAGTCACTTGTTGACCTGCAAGCAGGCTCTAGTCAGTCAGCGCGACTTTTTTGTGAAGCACAGGGCGTCGCCTATGCCAGTTTTTGCAACTGGCGCGCTGCTGGCTCAACAAAGTGACCGAGCCTGGTTCATTGAGTTAGACCTGGGCGAAGGCAACTTGGCTTACACCTGTCAGATCAGCTACACTTTGGCGACCATCGCGATTCTTGCGGCGATTCCCTCTGGCGAAATTGATTTGGTTGAGGGTCTCATGGATACACTGTATTTGTTTTTTGGCCAAACGGAAGTTGGGAGAATGTTTGCGTTGGCGCTTGGTGTTGCCACTCTTGCTACCTTCTTTTCCAACGGCGTCACCTGGCCCTTAGGATGTAATCGTTCTGTCTTAGAAGCGGCTAAAGAAGGAGAGTTGCCTAAATTTTTTGCGATCGAAAGCAAAGCTCATGGGACACCCATTGGTGCCGCAATTTCGATGGGCGTCGTGGCAACAACTGTTCTTATTTTATATGCGTTTGTGGCGGGCTCTAATCAAGATTTGTTTTGGTCTTTAGTTGCTTTTAGTGCTGTCATATTTTTATTGCCTTATCTGGCAATGGTATTAGCTTTTGTGGGGATGCGAGTTATTGATCCTGATCATCCAAGACCTTTTGTTATCCCGGGAAGTTTACTTATTGCGCGAATTTGTGGCTATACCTATTTTTCAGTTTTAGCTTTGAGCATCGTATTATTTATTTATACGCCTGGAGAGGGTATCCAATGGCCTGTTTTGATAGGCGCGGTAATATTGATTGTCTTAGGTGAATTAATTATTTCTTTTGTTGGGAATTCCAAACATGCTTGCGTCAAATAAATTCCAGTAAGTGGTCGCTACAAAAATAGGAGAACAAAGCTAATGCAAACTATAGTCAGGATAAATCATATCGGCATACGGGTGAGCGACTTTGGAACCTCTCGAGATTTATACGCCCAACTGGGTTTTAAGTATATTGCGGGTCCGATTGGACCGGAACCTGTCGCCGTTGTCGAACATCCCTCTGGCATCATTAGGGATTCCCCTCCGTGGTGAACCGATGCAACATCAGACAGGGACTTCATTTTTTATCCGTAGCCCAGACAATATGTCATCGAGTTTATTGAATACATTGGACTCGATGTCCTTAACTTAATCACAATCTAGAAGCTCTACAGGAGAACACCATAAAAATTTTGGCTTTAGCTGCTAGTAACAGCAAACAATCAATCAACAAAAAACTCGTCACCTATGCCGGCAGTCTTATTGAAAACGCTGAGGTAGAAATATTAGATATCAACGACTATGAGATGCCCATATATAGTGCCGATAGGGAAGAAGAAAATGGCATTCATAATCTTGCTCATGCATTTTATAAAAAAATTGGCGATGCCGATGCCCTAATTATTTCCTATGCGGAACACAACGGATCCTTCACCGCTGCTTTTAAGAATCTCTATGATTGGACATCGCGAATTGATATGAAAGTCTACCAAGGAAAACCAATGGTGATGTTAGCGACGTCTCCTGGCCCGGGTGGTGCTGGTAATGTGTTAACCAGTGCTAAAACCTCAGCGCCGTATTTTGGTGGTGAAGTGGTAGCAGCAATTTCCTTTCCAAACTTCCATAAAGTTTTTGACCTTGGGGCTGGTGAGTTAAGTGATTTGGAACTCAAATCTCAACTGGTAGATGCTATCAGCAAACTGACACAGTGAACATGTCGATGTAGTGATGGCTGTGGGCCGAGGCTCTATCCTGCTCAGTAGGTCAAGTGTTAAGATGTGTCTCAGCTTTTATTCTCGGCAATAAGATTGAACACGACAAAACCTAAACCATGGGCAGCATTTCAATATCCAGATTACCGAGTACTTTGGATCGTTCTCGTGACGGGTTCTGTCGTGAGTTGGATGCGAATACTCGGTACAGCCCAATGGTTACTGGATGAAACCGGCTCTGCCTATCTGGTAGGTTTAATTGGTGTTGTTCAGTTGGTTGTTCAAATACCTGTTACTTTGTGGGCAGGTAATTTGGCGGATCAATTGGATAGAAAAAAAATGATGACCTATTCCTATGGCCTAACGGCACTGGTGATGGCGCTCCTAGGTATTCTGAATTTTAATGAAGCATTAACACCGACCATCGTTTACATGGGAATTGCTGTTATGGCTGGTACCCACATGTTGGCAAGTCCTGCAAGGGCTGCACTTGTTCCCATCGTGATACCCAAGAATAAATTGATGCTCGCAGTGTCCACTGACACTGCATCCTATAATGCAGCAGCAATAGCTGGACCATTATTATTTGCCTTCATTGCTGTGTCCTACGGATCAACGGAGGTTTTCTTAGCTGCTGCCTGCATTGGATCTATCGCTGCAATATTACCTTTTTTCGTCAAAGCCCATGGTGTCGCCGAAGGTCACGATAAAGTGGAAGAGAAGCCGTCTCAGGTTCAACAGACAAAAGAAGGCTTCAGCTATGTATCAAAACACCCGATACTTCCGGGTTTATTTCTACTAGATATCGGCATCACAACCGCATCCTTTTATCGAGAAATATTACCCGTGTTAGCACTCGGTCTTTTTGCAGGCGGTGCAAGTGCGACAGGCATGTTGGGTGCAGCTAATTCAACGGGGGCTATTCTAGGATCTTTCATCGCTTTACTTTTTGTTGCTTACAAAGCCCAAGGCATGTTGGTGCTCTATGCCTCATTTGCCTATGGTTTTATTTTATTTGGCTTTGGTCTTGCCAATACGCTTTGGATGGGTTTATTAATGATTGGACTCTTAGGTGCTGCAGATGCCGTCACCGTCGCAGTCAGACAGACGACAGTGATGCTAACTACTCCCGATCACATGCGAGGCCGCGCTTTTGCACTTATGATTCTTGCTGCTCAAACTGCGAACAACATCGGCACAATTTGGGTTGGTTTTTGGGCAGGAACAATCGGTGCTAACAACACAATGTTATTGGGGGGAGTCATCTCAATTACTGCCACGGCCTTAATTTGGCTGTATTGGAAACCGATTCGAGAATTTCGATCGGATTATTAGATTAGGTTTCACTTAAACCGTTTCACTTAAAGCAGGGTGTAGTCTTAAGACTGAACCAGGTAGTTGACATCAGATTAAGGAATAGTTAGATGTTTCGTTTAATACCTCACATAAAAAGATATTGTAGTTTCTCTGCGATAATTTTTTCCGTTGTTTTGATCAATTTTTTAAGCGCATGCGTTGAATTGCCTCAGTATAAAAATACATCGGGCCTTGAACGTGGACCTAAGAGCGTAGATGCCAATATTTCCCTAGAAGAGGCCGTCAATTCAGATGAGTTAGAATCCTTAGTCGCCATGGCCAGAC
>JBLHIH010000214.1:0-4913 GCA_047616645.1 Flavobacterium sp.
ACTGAAATCCGTCGATAGTGTTTGATACTCGTACATAAAGACTCCACTTTTTTAGTTGTTATATACTCAGGATACACTATTCAGAGTCCTTCTCGGTTTTGACATCATCTAGACGTTTCGCCACTTCATCAAAGGTTCATTTACATTCATATCCTTGACAGTTGCCTTGCTATCTCACCCTCTAATCGCTTGATCAAAGTGATATATCTCGTATCTTGTTGTAGCGACAGGAATTCAGGTGCCTGTGATATGTCTGCGCGCCAGTCCAGCAACTACCCTTTATCAAAAGCAGCCTCAAGATAGCTTACCGCCTTATCATTTTGATTTCGTACTACGCTAATTGCTGCCAACGATATGTATTGAAAACTCATTAGTCGAACCTGACCTTCAGAGAAAAAATCCTCGTCCAATAAACTTAATCTCTCTGCAAGCTTGCGTGCTTTATCCTTTTTTCCTTGCGCCTGATAAACGGTTGACAGAAGAACGACAGCTCCCCAATTTACTATTTCATCAGTGGATTTAGGCAGCGGTGCATCAATGAGGTTTCTAATTTCTGGGAAATGTTGATCAACGATCGCTTCTGCTTCAGTGAGTTTATTCTCCTTCAATAGCATATAAATAGTCCTGCCAGCCAATCGACTCTTCGGAACCCTCCTGTAAACAGTATCACTCTTATCAAGGCTATCATTGATAAGCTCTAATGCTTTGTCAGTTTGTCCCATATAGACAAGAACATTAACCCTTGCATCAACAAGATCGGCCATATTTCGAATGTAAAGCATACCCAGCGAAAAAGGGTAGACACCTAGATTGGGATTCACCTTCACCGCTTGTTTAAAGGTTTTCTCCGCATCAGTGTATGCTTATATTGTTTCTAGTAAATACATCCCGTACTGATGGGGTATTTCCCCATTAAACGGGTCCATTTGCTGTGCTCGCTTGAATAAGGCTCTTACTTTCTTTTCACCGATGACTGCACCATTAAATTGTGCATGAGCGACGACTATATCTGCGTCATTGGGATTTAATCGGTAGGCTTCTTTGGCGTATTGTTTGGCAAGTTCTCGCTCATTTTTACGACTTGCTATCCAAGCCCTCACATAATAGGCATCTGCCGAATGGGGACTAGTGACAAGAACTTGATTGATCATTTCATCAGCAGTATCCAGTATCTCTAGATCAAAACGACTGCCTATGTCAACCTGCATTGAAAATGTCTCAGCCAGTTTAATCTTGGCTGGTAGGAAATCAGGCGCTATCTTTATAGCCGATTCAAAGGCAATAACGGCTTCAGTTAAACTATCAAAGGTACTGACACGAATGCTTCTCAAACCTTGTAAGTAATAATCATGGGCTGCTGAATTTATAGTTTGAGGGTTATAGGTTGCTTTAACTAACGTTATGCCTAATGTTATTTTCAAAGATTTGACAATGGCTGCTGATATTTCATCTTGTACCTTAAAGATGTCGTCAAGCTCTCTGTCATACGATTCTGACCAAAGATATTTGTCGGTATCAGCATTGATTAACTGAGCAGTAATACGAACTTTTGTTCCTGACTTTCTAACACTACCCTCAAGCACATTTTTAACACCAAGCACTTTAGCCACTTCTTGGATATTGTTATCCTTGCCTTTATAAGCAAATGCAGAGGAACGAGAGGTTACTTGTATATTCGGTATCTTAGCTAAAACGTTGAGTATTTCTTCTGAAATGCCATCTGAGAAGTATTCTTGCTCTGGGTCTGACGACATATTAACAAAGGGTAATAGGGCAATTGACGCGCCCCTTACTTATTTTGGCTTGATAGTCATTGTTGTAGGCTGGGCGATTGGTTGTTCGATGAAGGCTGCGATACGTGAATATAACTTATTTTCATATTCTGCAACTGGCATTTCGTATTTAATAATCGCTTGGAGATCAGAAAGTGTCAGTTCTAATCTGGGAGGTAAATTAGTTTCCTCAAGATGGATTGCAACGGTAGGAATTTTTTGTTTGTCAGCCATGCCGACTTCTTTGCGACAATTTCCGGATTGCGCCGCTGCTTCAGACACAAAATATAAGAAGACACTGGCATTGAGAATAGCAGCACCAATTTCTTCACGCCATTCCGCGCCCAGTTCGATACCTTCATCATACCAAATATTGAATCCCTGATTTCGTAATTTGGTAAGTTCCGGAAATACGCCGCGTGCATCTTTGTGTGAGTAACTCACAAATATGTAGGGTTCATCACCTTTGTATGCTGAAAACGGTCGTTCCATAGACGATTCTGATTATTATTATGGTTTCACATCGCCATTTAAGTGATGGCAAATCAAGTTTCGATCTGACCGTTTTAGGCTGCGATGGTCAAGCGCCATGGTGGTGAGCGTTAAGGAAAAGGCGGAGGTTAAGGAGAAGAATGTAAATGAATTTTTGATGAAGTGTCGAAACGTCTAAATGATGTCAAAGTCGAGAGGGACTCGTTGGCTCGGGATATGTTTGGGGGCTAACTGTTTCTAGATGCGAACTTACTAAATCAAGTTTTGCCATTTTAGTGTGAGTATGGGATCTTGCAGATTAACATTTGAGGAAATGAGAGAAATGAGAGAAATGGCTATTAGGATTGAAAAGACCTCAGGAGCTTGCGGTGCAGCCGTCACGGGATTGAATCTAAGTGAGGCAATTTCAGACGAGACTATATCTGTACTTCGAGCTGCCTGGCTCGAACATCATGTGCTGGTATTTCCAGAGCAAAAACTGAGTAACCTAGAACTTGAGAGATTCACTACCTATTTTGGTGAGTTTGGTTTTGATCCTTTTATTGCCTCTATTGAAGACCATGAGCATATTATTGCGCTCGCTCGTAAGGCAGATGAGACAGCGTCGATTTTTGCTGATTCATGGCACACTGATTGGAGTTTCCAAGAAATGCCGCCAGCGGGTACTTGCCTCTATGGCATTACCGTACCGCCGGTGGGGGGCAATACTTTCTTTATCAATCAACACAAGGTCTTGGCGGATATGCCGGCTGAGCTTCGGGCCCAGCTTGAGGGAAAGATTGCGATCCATTCTGCAGCGGCTGGATATGCACCCGACGGTTTGTATGGTGACAAAGATCAAGACAATGACCGTACCATGGACATAAAATTCTCCGAAGATGCTTGGGAAACACAAGAGCATCCGATTATTAGACCTCATCCCGAATCAGGTGAGGAAATGATTTATGGTTGCCTCGGATATATTCAAGGGTTTAAGGGTATGTCAGAAGATGATAGTCGCGCGTTATTATTTGAGCTATACCATTGGCAAATTGAAGAGGCTTTTCAATATAGCCATAAGTGGTCTCCTGATATGCTAGTAATGTGGGATAACCGTTCAGTGTTGCATAAGGCAAGTGGTGGCTACGAAGGTCACGCAAGACTGATGCATAGAACCACGATCGCTGACAAAGTGAGAAGTGCTGTTACGAATTGAGAACTGCTTGCTACATTCGCCCCATTACGATGCCGTTGGCAATGGCCAGGTCCCCATTTTGATTTAACACCTTAAAGTGGATAATGCGGTCATGGCCTTTATCTTCGGTTGATAAACACTGGATGCGAATGGATGTATTCATTAAAACCATGGCTCTTAGTTCCCCGCAAAGCCTTGTTATTCTTCGGGGGTCGGCGTCGAAACAATGGTTGATTATTTTTGAGAGTGCGATCGCCTTTGTAGCCGACCCATGAAGAATAATGTCGGCAAGTCCAGCCTTAATCGCTACACTCTTTTCTGTATGAATTGGATTATAAATGTTTGCGCATTCAGTGTACTGCTGGCCAGCACTGAGGGGAATATCCACAGACTCTTCCCAAACAGGCGTGCCTGGCAGAGATGAGTTTTTAGGCCTTGGTTTTTCTTCTGCGATTGATTGGTTTTCACCCTCTAAACTAGCACCGCGCGTGATGGAAATATAATCCAATTCAGCGACAAGAGTGCCCTTGCCATTTGTCATCTTATAGCGATCCACCGTATAAACTCCGGGTCGAATAAGGTGTCTTTTGATCATCTGACCTTGGATGGTAATGGCCTCATCTTGTACGAAAGGCTGGTATATCGAAAGGTCAGTAGCGGCGTGTACACCAAAAGGCGCAGCCCGATGATTGGGGAGACGATCCGGTGTGAAACGGCTATTCCATTGTAGTGAGAACGCGATAGCGGGATGCACGGATAGCCCATCTTTGGTCGTATCATCAAAGTAGGCTGGATTGAGATCGTTAATGCCCGATGCATAAGCCATGATCTTCCTAGTTGACAGAACAGTTGTATTCGCGATGGTTAGCCCACCAACATCGCTAGAATCTAAAGCGCCAGGGCCATGTGTGTCGTTCACTAATTTACTCTCCAATGTCAATTTTGCATATTGATTTACTTTTAAGAGGCGATACCGATGTTTACTTGGAGTGTCTCCAATGATCTGAATAGAGCAGTATGACGAAATGCGCGTTCTTTTTCAGCAAGCGTCAAGCCAGAACAACGCTTTAAAAGAACTTCTAGCATGGTTTGTGCTTCGAGTCTGGCAAAATGAGCGCCATGAGCAAAAGGTATTTCGGGTCAGGTATTTCGGGTCAGAGGTATTTAGGGTCAGTGTAAAAACTACCAATGTGCAACAACAATACATGCACGGTTAGTGCAACGCCTACGATTAGTCTCTTTTTGGGTAATTTAACCTCGGGTGTTTCACAGTTCGTTATTCTGGAAGCTTGTCTAAATGGTTCCGGTGGCTGGATAGGGCACTTGTTGGCTTTATTGGGATTTTACACTGACCCTAATTAATGCGCGAGTAATTCTGGGTGTTGATCTAGTATGCTAGAAAGCTGTTTTAGTCGTACACCAATCTCGTGTTTTGAGTACAGATCAAATATACCGAGTCGAGCTATGCGGGTCTC
>JBLHIH010000215.1:0-4908 GCA_047616645.1 Flavobacterium sp.
ACCTTCGCTTCTCTCTAGCACCTCCAGTGACAAACTCGCCTGACGCAAGAATAATGAAGTCAAAGAAAAGCATAAACCAGCACCTAATCCATAGGCTGCAGATCGACTCCACAAACCTTCTAAGCCGTCGGATTTTGCAATACTGATGACAATCAAACCGAGTACACAAATTATCATTGCACCGCCGGATATCAAGGTGATTTTTTCAGTAAAAAAAACAAACCCAATGGCTGCGGTTAGTAAGACTTCTGACTTTGCGTAAGTGGTTCCAACGGCAAAATTACGCAAACTAAATAGTCGTATAAGTGCGACAGTAGCGACTATTTGTAAAATTCCTGCAACGAAACCTGAGCATAAAAAAGTCATATTCAGATCGGGCAAGTCAAGATCAAGATGACGCTGAACTAGGTAAAGCCATACGGCCGCAAAAGGTAGCCCGTAGAGGTAACGAACGAGTGTAGTAGCAAGCGCTGAAACCTCATTGCTTAAATGTTTTTGTCCAGCCGTGCGCACGGCTTGCATGAAAGCAGCAAGTAAGGTCCACCATACCCAGGATTCAATACTGATCAAAATCAAATCACCTAAAAAAAATGCCCACGATATAGTGAGCATTTTGCCATCAAGTAATCTTCATCTCCAATGATACTGTTGTATCATGAAGATGCTAATGTGGAATCACGTTAGCGAAATTACAAATTTTCCAAGATCTTATCTGCAGTGGAAGCCTCAAAGCTTGAGCCCTGCTCTACATTTAATGCAGTAATCACACTGTCTTCGACAACCATGGAATAACGTTGAGAACGTTTGCCCAATCCAAAAGCAGAACCATCCATTTCTAGTCCCATTGCTGAAGTAAAGTCGGCATTCCAATCGGCAGCCATGATAAGTTCTTCCGCATTTTTTTCTGCGCCCCAAGAGGCCATCACAAAAGGATCATTAACGGAGAGACAAACAATACTGTCCACTCCTTTTTCTTTAATTTTGTCGGCATTGACAACAAAACCAGGTAAGTGAGCGGCACTACATGTCGGTGTATAGGCACCGGGTAAAGCAAATAATACAACTTTCTTACCTGCAAATATTTCTGCCGTGCTCAAATCCTTAGGACCTTGATCACTCATTACTTTCACGCTAGCTTCCGGAATCTTGTCGCCTACTTGAACTGCCATATGTCTTCCTTCTCTCTTGGTTAAGAGTTTTTGGGTTAAGAGTTTTTGGGTTAATAGTTAGGGGTTAATCATAAAAGGCTTAGTCTCCCTTTATACAGACAACAACTCAAGAGAAAATTGCTTCTTGGGTGCTACTTTGCACAACTCCAGCAAAATGCCATAGACCAAAATGCCATGAACCATTTCATAGACAATGTCATAAACTGAGTACCTATCTAAGTATCTGTGAAATTGATGTACTTGCTAATTAATTACGATTTTCTATATATTGATCACAATTAGCCCTTCAGCTCAACGGGATCATCAATATGGAATTATCATTCGGCGAAGAATACGAACAGTTTCGACAGGTACTGCGCACTTTTATACAGACAAATAAGGATACAGCGCCACAAGGCCTTAGAAGTACTAAGGCCGCCCAAGACTGGCAAAAGCTATTAATTAAAAATGGTTATACCGCCAGAACGATACCAGAGGCTTACGGCGGGTTCGGCGCAAAAGCTGACATCATCAAATCTCGCATCATTGCTGAAGAATTCGCAAGTGCTGGTATTCCAGGTGGCATGGGCAACCAAGGTATATCCATGTTAGTGCCGACACTACTTGAAGTCGGTTCAGAATCTCAGCGTTTGGAATTTATCAAACCTACCATCACCGGCGACATCATTTGGTGTCAAGGTTATTCAGAACCTGGAGCAGGAAGTGATCTTGCCAGTCTTCGAACAAAGGCAAGCTTGGAAGGAGATGAGTGGGTAGTCAACGGACAAAAAATATGGACTAGCTCAGCCCATGTTGCTGACTGGATATTTTGTTTGGTTCGAACCGAGCCAGAAGCGAAAAAACATCACGGTATATCATTCCTTTTGTTTCGAATGGATACACCTGGCATCGAGATCAGGCCTCTAGTCGACATGACTGGCGCCGCGAATTTTAACGAGGTCTTCTTTACAGACGTGCGTGTTCCAAAAGATCAAATCGTAGGAACAAGGGGACAAGGATGGATGGTAGCAAATGCCATATTAGGCCACGAACGAGATATGTTAGGGGATCCAAACGGGGCACTATCAAGATTAAATGCTTTAATTTCCTTAGCAAAATCTGAAACCATCAACGGCGAAAAGCTCATTGAGCATCCAGTATTTCGTGATCGTCTTATGAGACTACAAGGTCGCGTAATGGCAATGCAATTTAATGATATGCGGATTCTTTCGTCTCGTCTAAATCCAGATCAAGACGCAAAAATTGCCCGAATGATTGTAAAGTTACAAGGTACGGAACTACGCCATGATATCGAAGGTTTAGGCATAGATATGATGGGGGAAATCGGTCTTTGTTATGGCGACAATCCCGACATACGAGACAATGGGAGCTGGCAAGGTCAATATATGTTCCAGCTTGGCCTCATCATCGGTGGCGGTACCTCGCAAATCCAGAAAAACATTATCAGCGAACGAGGCCTCGATATGCCAAGAGAACCTCGTCCCCAACAAGCTATTTAACACGCTATTTGAGAAGGTATTTATATGGAATTTGGGCTTTCAGAAGAACAAACCTTATTACAAGACAGTGTCAGCAAATTTCTTTCTGAAGAATCGTCTCTCGATAAAGTCAGAAAACTATGTGCAGATCAAAACGATGCGACCATTTGGCAAGGGCTCTCCAATCTAGGCATTGCTGGCATGTTGATCCCGGAAGCTCACGGCGGAGTGGGCTTGGGTACATTAGAAGCCGCCATCGTTTCCGAACAGCTCGGCTTTCACGCTACCCCATCACCTTTCATCAGTTCTGCTATAATGGCGCCAACCATCTTATTGTCAGCTAAAAGTCATATAGGCCTTTTATCTTCGCTCGCAGATGGCAGCAAGAGAATCGGCATTGCGTTTGGAGATACCCTCGCGCTACGACATGCAGATGGAATATCAGAAAATAAGGGCCTTCTAAACGGCAAAGCAACTTTCGTCTTGGATAGCCAAGCAGACGCCTATCTTGTGGCGACGCAAGATAAGTCTATTTATCTAGTCGATGCAAAAAATCTACATCGAAGCAATAGAACTAGCATCGATCTTACTCGTAGTACCTGTGAACTACTATTGGAAAACAGTAAAGCAAGTGTCGTCACCAATGACAGTCATATATTTGACCAAGCTATTAATATCGGAAGAATAATGCTGGCCGCTGACACCTTAGGTGCTGCGCAAAATATGATAGACAAATCGGTTGTTTATGCAAAAGAGAGAAAACAATTTGAGAGGGCTATCGCTTCATTTCAAGCAGTAAAACATATGTGTGCGGAAATGACAGCGGGGCTAGAGCCTTGTAGGTCTATGGTGTGGTATACCAGTCATGCATTTGACAATTTGCCTGAAGAAACGGCTTTTACAAGCTGTCAGTGTAAAGCACATATTAGTGAAATTGGCACATTTGTCGCTAAAACGGCAACTGAAGTCCACGGTGGAATGGGTTTTACTGATCTTGTTGGTCTTCACTATTGGTTCAAACGAATCGGCTTTAATCGGCAAATATTAGGCACGCCAGAAATGCTTAGAGAAGAGGCAGCAAAACTACAGGGCTTTGTTGCTTAGGCAGCCTGAGCCGGTAAAAAACCGCTTATAAAAATGATGAAAGCTTAAGTAAAAACAGCCCTAAACTGCTCGTTAGAATACTCACGAGTGTTGTTGTCATAATTAGATTAGCTGCAAGGGCATCATTACCACCCATGGATTTCACCATGATAAAACTTGCTGTCGCCGTCGGGCTTACAAATAACAAAAATAACACCCCAAGCGTTATGCCCTGAAACCCCAAACCTATTGCCATTGCTGTAATCACAATAGGCAGGATAGCTGTTTTCATGGCCACGCCAAGAAAAGTGGTTTTTGATGCACTGCGTATGGCTTTCAGATTCATTCCCGCACCACAACCCAATAGCGCTAACGGTAGGGCCATACTCCCCAAATACTCGCCCGTGCTTAGAGCAATAGAGGGTACTGGAATCTCAAAAAAGGCAACTATAAGCGCTAAACATATTGAGATGATCAGCGGATTCTTCGCTATATCTATAATGACGCCTCGAAAAGAAACAGAATGTTTCGCATTATAAAAAGACAAGATGAAAACGCTGAGTATATTGTAAGTAACCGTCATGCTCGCCATCAACAAAGATGCCAAAGCAAGTCCCTCTTTACCAAAAGCATTTGCGCACAGTGCAAGCCCAACAACGCCCAAATTACTTCTAAAACAGGCCTGGACAAAAACACCACGATCGTCTTTCGGATAAACAAGGAGGACTGCGATTGCCCAGCTTAAGATAAAGGTAATACAACACGCGATAATACTAAAATTGAAGACCCTAAAGTTGAGGCTTTCATCGATGCGAATTATCACAGTAAATAACAGAAGAGGTAGGCAAATTGAAAAAACTAACTTGGTAGAAACCTCAACAAACTGATCATTTAAAAAACCAATGCGACGCAGAATCAAGCCCAATATAACCAATACAAAAATAGGGCCAGTCACATTGAGCGTTTCAATTAATATGCTGGTATACATGTAGTAAGTTCGGCCCTGAAGAAGATTATTATGAGCACGAGCTACTTTCTCAGTACTTCATCTGAATAATATCATTTTCAAAAACTCATTCCTGCATTGATATGTATTCACATAGATTAAAAAGCTATGCTATAGAAAATTATTTGTGGAGTAATTAGAGATGAGTGATTATCAGGCGCTTCCAGACGAA
>JBLHIH010000216.1:0-4887 GCA_047616645.1 Flavobacterium sp.
GTGAGAGAAGACATCAATCGCTTGACCGGAGAACCCCGGATCAAGTCTACTATGAACCTGCGGAACTAAAAGCCGCTTAACAACAGGAAGCACTTATAGCGCTGTCCAAGTTTTGGGGTCCATTACTCATTGCCTTCACGGATAATGTACTCCTTTTTTGGGACAGGCAATTTTCGTAAAACAGCTAAGGTAAAGTCAAAGATAACGGTTGACGGATTTACACCTGCCTCCCTCTCGATAAGGTATTCTTCGATTGCTTTAATGTTGTTGCTCATATCATTTCCTTAATAAATGGTTGAGTAGAGGGTCGGCAGTGCTAGTAACATTCTCGGCCCTCAATTTATTTCGCCGTCAAACTTTAAGTTTGCTATGGATACAGAAATAGTCCATGGGTACACTGTGGATACAAATTACATGAAAAAAACTGCATGCCGTCAAACTCCACAATAGAGAATTGAGGGGAATGGAAAGGAGACAGGAAGGTTATATTTTCTTAAGATCAGCGTTTTGTTGCAGTCGAAGCCGACGATTTTCAATTCCAGCTAACTTCAATTCTTCCCGATTTGCGTCATCAACACGCATATAATTCTCTCTCCATGTATTATCGCCTTCCCAATGAAGCTCATTGTTTATAAGCCCTGTAGGAGACTCACTATCCTCGACAAGGCGAAGTGCCTGCCTTACAGAGAGAAGATGCTCTTCGGGTTTATAGGGATTTCCAAGGGGATTACCTAAAGGAAGGTCATTGAATAAATATCTAGGAGCACCACAATGTTTAAGAATATCGAGGGCTGAACCAATGATAACCGTGGATATAGAATGGGCGTCTAATAAGCGCGCAGTCAAACTGACTGTTTGATGGCATACAGGTCACAAAGGAATCAATATTGCGATGTCAACTTCGTCTTCGAGACAGGCTTTTAAAATTGCGGGTGCATCATGATCAATCGTTTTACTTTGGCTATATTCTGTAGGGACAAAGTGGTACCTATTCGCAATTGAGGCTATCACACCTTCATCTTGTAGTTTCAGTAAAGGTAAGAGGGGAACATAGCTGCCACGATCATCAGTGTGGGTGGCCTCCTTATCCCAGGATAATTCATCGGTTCTAAAGCGATCTGGCATTGTGCTTATTGATTGACTAGATGCGGTTCTCGCCATTTTTGGAATCCGCCCATCCGGGACTGCTGTGGTGACAAAGGTAACTCTGCAATCGTTAAGGGGCTTGCTCAGTTTATGTTGAAAGTCATTCTCCCCTTTTGCCCAAGTATAATATTTATCAAACCCCTGAGCTTTATAATAGGATCTAGTCCGCTGCATATATGACACGGGTTTAACACTTGCGCTTGTACTAGAGAAGACCATGATATTCCTCGTTCGCCTGACGCCTATATTGATAAGGCGACAATTTTACCCACTTGACAAAAGCACGTCGGAAATTAGTCACTTCCGAATACCCCAATAAATCCGATATTTCCTGAACTGACAAACTAGTCGTCTGTAAGTATTCAATCGCCAATTCTTTCTTCACGTCATCAAGCACCTTTTGATAACTAGTCCCTAATTCTTTTAAACGTCGCCTAAGTGTTCTTGTACCGATAGATAGACTTTCGGCGACCATGCCAAGATTGGGAAACTCACCGGGTGTACTTAACAGAAGGTGGCATATTCGAGAAACCAAGTCATCTTCTATATCCATCTGTATGAGTAACTTTCGACACGCCTCCTCACAACTTCTGGCGACATTGGTATCCGCAGCAGCTAACTTTTCATCTAAAAACTTAACATCAAAGCGGTAATCACAATATTGTTGATCCATTTTTATATCACAATTAAAAGCATTCTCGTAATGTTTTAATGGCACGGAAGACCGATAGTTAAATGCGAGCTGCGAGGGCTTAAAGGATTTCCCCAACAAAAGCTCAATGAGTGGCGCAATACCTAAAAATATTTCTTCAGCCAAATACTGACCTACGACGCCACCAACGAGAAAATGTTCTAGACGTAAAACGGCTTCATTTTTATCCCTAAAAAAGTGTAGATCAAACATCGCTCCTGCTGTCTTATGATATTTAACCGCAATCTGAATCGCCCTACCTAAGGTTTCACTACTCACCATTGCATAACCTAGTAGGCCATAATCTGAGATGGAAACCTGAGTTTCTGTATCAAGCCAAAAGGCTAGAGTATCGTTGATAGCCAGTACGTTGGAAATTTGTCGAATACGTTGACGATAGGTAACTCGAATATCAGGATTACGGAAATCAGATTCTTGTAATCCAGTGTCTTCCAAAATCGATGCTAGGGAATATCCCTTCTCGACCATCCGCTCTGACAGTGAAATCACTAAACTCATGGGAATGGCTTTTTTATCAAGACTATAGCTGTGGAACATATATTGTTTAAATTAGGACAGAAGAAACAGTGTCCGGAATTGATCCTTCTTTGTCAAGAAACAAAAGGACAAGAAACAAAAGCCAAGAAACTAGAAACTAGCAGTATGGATTTAATAAGTCAGCTAGTCTGTGTTCTTGTGGGAAGAACCCGTCTTACGCCATAACATGCCTGCGCGTGTACATGATCAATTATTGAATTGATAAACTCGAGGGAAAGACCGATGGCATTTCCGATAAGGTTGATACGAAGACGATCTTCATATTGAATTTCACAACAAGCATGGGTTACCAAAAAAGCCGCCTCAACGATTTCTTGTTTACCTCTCGTATTTAAGTCACTGGAGACATTTTTTAGATAATCATAAATATCAATTTCAGCAGCGATCACGTCTTTGTTCTCTAAGGAAATCTCGTCATCAGAATATTCAAAACTAGATACCTTGACACAAATATCTTGGATTAAATCCCGATGTTTCTGCATGCCATATCCTAATAAAACATAGCTTAGTACTTTCTTTATAGGCTGAATTTGCGTCGGCGTTTCTGTCTGGTCGACAGAAAATGCATTGTTGCAGTGTTCACATTGAAAATAATGGGCGATCTTCTCTATAGGTAAGAGACGAAAGGTATATAAACAAAAATAATTTGTCTCAATGATTTTATGAAACAATCTTTCCTCTGAACAAACACCACAATTGCGGCGGCCAATTTCATGGGATTCGCTATACACTTTTTCCCCAACAATCATAAACACAATCTTGCTCCAACTTATCACTGCGGCTTACTTTCTTGCTTCGAGAGACCTTACTCTTTAAAGATTAGTGATTGTTTGGTAAATAGCCACTTCTCGATTAGAAATAGCGCAATTTTACTGATTAAATCACTACCCTTTCTTAAACCGGAAACGCGTACCACAGACTACCAATTCATCTCCTTGCCATTTTAGTCCCAAACTCATGGCGGCCTCTTCAATCGCTGTCATTTCATCGCATTGAAACTCTACAGCACACACTCCATCGCCTCGCTCATCCCTCACATCTATAAAATTAATATTTCCCATATCAAGTGATATTTGCCATCCGTCATTATTCGACTTCACTTCCTCATCAAATACGCTAGCCCATTGACGCGCTATCTTCTCAGGTTCAGTCGCCTGTATATCAACTGCAGTAATCGATTTAACATGCAGGGCACTTTGGTTCTGCCAGTTTGGACCACCCCACCGCCATGATTCCACCGGTAGCATTTCATCAATAGACACAATCGCGCCTCCCATATCCTTTGGATGCAGGTGGAAGGCCCGTGTATCGTCGAGCTCGACCTCCCATATCTTTCTCACTTTCAAGTCATTCGTCCGTTTGGTGAAAAAGTCCAGATCAGGTACCTGCACAAGCACCATGTAGCCACCATCGCCCTCACGACGCGTTAATAAACGTCCCGCTGTTGTGCCCTCTTTAGAAGGAGAGACGACCTCCAGGAAAGTATCACCAATACTCATCACAGAATTGGCCAAGCCAAATTCCGCCACACCAGGATCTGCATAGTCATTTTTTAACCCGAGTAGCTTAAATAATTGTTCCCTTGTGTCTTCTAGCTCTGTTGCCACCAAAGCAATTTGTCTCAATCTCATTCGATTCTTCCTGAATAATCTTTTCTTTTTAAGGTGCCTAATCTTTCTTTAGTATTAGCACAAACAAGTGTCCATTCTGCCATACAAACTGAGTTACTATAGACAATTCTCTTTGTTGGCCAAAATCATGCGTGTTTTTTTAATATGCTTCCTCATTTTATGCACGCCACACATTTTTGCTGAAGGTGATCCCTCTGTTACCGCCTTGAAGATTAACGCTGCCTTAGAAAACAGCAGGAGAACAAAAACTGAAAAGCTTCGAGATAAGAATCGTCAACCATTAGATACCTTGAGCTTTTTTGAGTTGAAGGAAGATATGACAGTATTAGAATTACTCCCCGGTAATGGTTGGTACACTAAAATTTTAGCCCCTGTACTTGAAGAAAAAGGCAAGTTATATATTTGCATCGGAGCAGAATCTGTTTTCGAATCTTTGAATGATACAAAGGGATTTTCTGCACTGTCTCTTGTCCCTTTTGACGATGAGAACTTTATCCGCCCCGCTGGCGCACGCCGGGTTGGTGTACCAGAATTCAGTTTTGGATTAGAAGAAATTGATCTGGCCCTTACATTCCGAAACATGCATAATTTTAATGAAGAAGGACGAAATAATATTAATCGCGCTGTTTTTCTGTCTCTTAAATCTGGCGGTCTATACGGCGTCATAGACCATACCCGACGACATATGCAGACCGATGACGATGAGGTTTGGCGACGTCTAGACCCTGTAAAAATGATAACGGAAATTGAAGCTGCGGGCTTCCAATTTGTTGACTACTCCGATTTACATTTCCATCCCGACGACCAACTTACCTACGAAGTTGGAAGGGAATCTGTGAAGGGAAATACAGATCGCTTTAC
>JBLHIH010000217.1:0-4839 GCA_047616645.1 Flavobacterium sp.
GAAAGGTTGTTGATTGCCCCTCACGGCGTGAACTATCACATGGAACACCATCTACTCGCATCCGCACCCATTTACAGGCTAAGTGCGATGCATAGAATGCTATTGAAGAAGGGATATTATTGTGATGTTGACTTTCAAAGAGGTTATTTAAGTTTGTTAAGACAAGTCGTTGGAAACTAGTCGCTAATGAGGCGTGCCTTTTTGTTGAGACAATGTATTTGACTGATTGTTTTCAGTTTGAATACGTTGATAAATTTCTTCTCTGTGAACAGCAACTTCTTTTGGTGCATTAACACCAATCCGAATCTGATTGCCTTTGACTCCTAGGACAGTCACTGTTACCTCGTCACCGATCATTAATGTTTCGCCGACACGCCGAGTCAATATAAGCATTTTGTTCTCCTTACTAAATCATGCTGTGTTTCCTCAGGTTGATCCCAACAAAACACGCTACTAAAATGTACTAGGTACAAATTAAGTATCGTCTAGTAAACGGAAAAATCAAAAGCGTTCTTAGCACTAATCTTAATAAGGTAGTTCAATATCTACTCACAAAGTATCAAGTGTCAAAAGAGTGATTGTAGTTACTGGAATTACCGTCAATGTTTCGTCAATGTTTACGCTTGATCGAGATCAAAAGCAGAATGAAGCGCTCTCACTGCTAATTCAATATACTTCTCAGCAATGACAACCGATATTTTTATTTCGGACGTCGAGATCATTTGAATATTTATTGACTCATCAAAGAGTACTTTGAACATTTTACTGGCGACCCCGGCATGAGAGCGCATTCCTACGCCCACAAGAGAAAGCTTGGCTATCTTGTTATCCCCACTCACTTCCCTCGCACCAACATCTTGCGCGACGTCGCTCAATATTGACGTGGCCGCATCATAATCTTCACGGCGTACAGTAAAAGTAAAATCTGTACAATTGTCAGCAGCAACATTCTGGACAATCATATCCACTTCAATATTAGCATCGCTGATGGGTCCTAATATTCTCGCTGCTACGCCGGGTATATCTGGCACACCCAGCATAGTGAGTTTTGCTTCGTCCCGAGTAAAGGCGATACCGGAAATAATTGGTTGTTCCATGGCTTCGTTATCCTCATTAGTAATCAATGTACCTTCTGTTTCTTTAAATGTAGAGAGTACTCGAATGGGTACTTTATGCTTGCTGGCGATTTCTACTGCCCTGGAATGCAACACCCGTGACCCTGAACTCGCAAGTTCAAGCATTTCTTCAAAAGTAATACGGGATAAACAACGAGCGTCCTCTACAACCCTCGGGTCGGTGGTAAACACACCTTCGACATCAGTATAGATTTGACATTCACTTGCGCCCAAAACAGATGCCAATGCTGCGGCAGTGGTGTCTGAGCCACCACGTCCGATGGTAGTAATGTTTTGATCCTTGTCCACACCCTGAAATCCAGCAACAATGGCAATTGTACCAGCGGCGATATCTGCTTTTAAGTTTTCTACGTCTATGTTTTGAATACGCGCTTTCGTATGAGTAGAGTTGGTGATTATTCTAACTTGACCACCAGTATATGATTTCGCTTCATAACCCATTTTCAATAAGGTCATGGCTAAAAGCGCAGTTGTTATTTGCTCACCAGTCGAAAGTAGAACATCTACCTCTCTATGTAGTTTAACATCTCCAGTCCCGATCTCCTTTGCCAAAGCATCGAGACGATCGGTTTCATGTCCCATGGCTGAAACAACGATAACAACCTCATCGCCTTCCTGCTTTGCTTTGACAATCAGCCTGGCCACATTTTGAATGTGTTCAATTGAGGCAACAGAGGTGCCACCAAACTTCTTAACCAATAATCTTTTTGCGCGAGACGACATGAGTTTTAAACCTACTTCCTTATAGTTTTACATATAATTTTCTTAGAGAATGCTTATAAGAGCTCGCTCAAATAAGCTTCTACGGATGACATCGCATTTGGTAAAGCCGCAACATCCGTTCCACCGGCTCTCGCCATATCGGGTCGACCGCCGCCTTTACCGCCTATTTGTAATGCTACATGATTGACTAATTTACCGGCATTTACTTTATCAGTCAGGTCTTTAGTCACACCCGCAATGAGTGTAATCTTATCGTCTTTTACTGCAGCAAGAATAACAACGCCAGATTGCAGTTTGTTCTTCAAGCCATCTAAGGCATCCGGTAAACTCTTAGGATCGCCACCTTCTAGATTGTGAATAACCACCTTGACGCCATTGATGCTAATAGCAGTATCTGCAAGATTTTTCCCTCCACCACTGGCTAGTTTCATATTAAGCTTGGCAATTTCTTTTTCTTGCTCTTTACTTTGCGCAATAAGTCCTTTCACCTTATCTAAATAGTTAGACTTATCTGCTTTCAGTAATAATGCTGAGCTTGCCATTTCATCTTCTAATGCATTGACGAGCGCAAGCGCTTTCTCACCAACAATTGCCTCGATTCGACGAACGCCCGAGGCTATACCGGTTTCAGAGACAATCTTAAAAAAACCAATATCTCCAGTTCTTGAAGCATGAGTACCACCACAAAGCTCGATCGAGAACCCATCTCCCATTGTAAGCACACGCACCATGGCAGAGTACTTTTCCCCAAACAAGGCCATCGCACCTTTCTCTTTGGCTGCGGCAATATCCATTAATTCAGTTGTGATCTCGCTATTATTTCTGATTTGGGCATTGACCATGGATTCAATATTCCGAATCTCCTCGGGCGTTACGCCTTCAAAGTGTGAAAAATCGAATCGCAATCTCTCACTATCAACGAGGGAGCCTCGTTGGTTTACATGTGAGCCCAATATTTTTCTTAATGCAGCATGCAATAAATGCGTTGCTGAATGATTAATTCTTGTGGCGTCTCGCTGCGATCGACCAACCTTAGTCTGGACTACTTCTCCAACCTTCGCAGTACCATTAGCAAACATGCCCTGATGCAAGAAGGCCATACCACTCTTGACGGTACTGGCTACCTTAAAAGAAAAATTTTGATCTGATATCTCGCCAGCATCCCCTACTTGCCCACCTGATTCTGCATAGAACGCAGTTTTATCTAGGACGATAATACCTTCACCATCCAAAGAATCTACTTCTACTCCATCTTTATATAGGGCTATAATTTTCGCTTCATTAGACAAAGTTTCATAACCAACAAATTCGGTTTCAGCTTCTATTTGAATAGTACTTATGTCGGTAGTACCAAATTTACTTGCCGCTCTGGCTCGATTTCTCTGGGCCTCCATCTCTTGTTCGAAACCCTGCATGTCAATTCCAAGCCCTTTTTCTCGACCAATATCAGCAGTTAGGTCTGTAGGAAAACCATAGGTATCATATAGCTTGAAGACGACATGACCTGGTATTTCTTCTAAATCGGCACCTAGGTCCTTTATCGATTCATTCAATATTCTCATGCCTTGATCAAGTGTTAACTCAAATTGTAGTTCTTCTTTGAGCAATACTTTTTCGATCTGACCCTGGGTTTCTTTTAGAATCGGATAAGCCTCTCCCATTTGCGATACTAATTCACCCACCATTTTATGAAAAAATGGTTCTGTAGATTGTAGTTTGTGACCATGACGCAGTGCCCGCCGGATTATCCTCCTAAGCACATAACCTCTACCTTCATTTGAGGGCAGCACGCCATCGGAAATTAAGAAGGCAGTCGATCGAATGTGATCTGCAATCACTTTTAGGGAATCATTTCGTAAATCTGTAAATTTTAACAAGCTACCCGCTTTGGTAACTAGCGCTTTAAAGAGATCTATATCATAATTATTGTGGACGTTTTGTAGTACAGCAGCGAGCCTTTCTAAGCCCATTCCAGTATCAACACAAGGCTTAGGTAGCGGCGTCAAAGTTCCATCCGCCGAGCGATCAAATTGTGTAAACACCAAGTTCCAGATTTCTATGTAGCGATCCAGCTCACCATCAGGCGAACCGGGAGGACCCCCTGGCACGTCCTCTCCATGGTCATAAAATATCTCTGAACTGGGTCCACATGGACCCGTATCGCCCATTGTCCAAAAATTATCGTCATCTCCTAGGCGACTTATTCTATTTTTATCAAAACCAACTTCGTTAATCCAAATGGCTTCAGCTTCGTCATCACCTTCATGCACTGTTACCCATAGTTTTTGTGGCGGTAATTTAACGACCTCAGTAAGAAACGACCATGCGAAAAAGATGGCTTCTCGCTTGAAATAGTCACCGAAACTAAAATTACCGAGCATTTCAAAGAAAGTATGGTGCCTGGCGGTATAACCAACATTATCTAAGTCATTGTGCTTGCCTCCAGCCCTGACACAACGCTGACAGCTTACAGCCCTTTTGTAACCACGATCTTCTCTCAGGGACAAGGCATCTTTAAACTGCACCATGCCGGCATTAGTAAACAATAGGGTGGGATCGTTATCAGGGACCAAGGAAGAACTTTCCACAATCGTATGGTCTTTGCTGACAAAGTAGTCCAGAAAAGCCTGCCGAAGTTCGCGACTGTCCATAATATTTACTTCACACTATTTGGGGTTGCTAAAGATACAGAAAAACAGTGGATATCTAAACCATTTTTCCTAGATAGCATAGGGATTTGTAGGCTAAATCAATTAAGAAGTGCGATATGTTCGTAAGAAAAGCCTCTTTGTATAAGGAAGCGATTTCGCTTGGCTTTAAATGCCATATCTAGAGGACCATTTGGCGAACATTCGCCGTATTTTCTAATGGTGACTTTCTCAATCAGTAAACCCCAGTCAATGCCGCTTTCACTCAGTGCAGCACTGACTATCCGCTCTGAAACCGCCTTATTTCTAAGTTCACTTGAGATTTTTAGAGG
>JBLHIH010000218.1:0-4792 GCA_047616645.1 Flavobacterium sp.
GTATTGGTTACCACAAGTGCTTCTTGGTAAAACCATCACGGGTTGGTTCTCTTTTGAGAAGGAAACCTTGTTAGACTATAAAGTTGAAGTCAGGAAAGACTCATGTACGAAATCCCAAAAGTAATTGTGCCAATCGTCTTACATTTATCAAACAACGAATCGATTCCTGGTTCTGTGTGGCTCACTGAAAATCTCATTTCAGAGGATGGTAATCCTCTTCTCGAAGAGTTTCTAAATCAGAAGGATGACATCTATTTTTCTTTTAAGAGTGATGCTGGTGCATTTCGCGTCATTAACAAAGAGCATATTATTTTCATCGAAACTGAGCAAGATGATGCCGAAATAAAGAGAACCACCCCCTTCGCGCCTAGTACAATGGTTGCCCATTTCGCAAATACACAAACCTTATACGGTGTGGTTTATCCCACAATTGCGGCAGAAACCCGAGTCTCGGATTTTCTGAACCAGAAAGTTGATTTTTTAGTTCTCTATCGACAACAACAAAAAATTGTTTTCAATCGCAGTTTAGTTGTCTATGCCAATGCTAATTAGCGGGTATAGCATGAAGAGATGGCAGTACACACAGGTCCAAGGTTCTTAATCACAGTCAACCCTAGCCAAATACTTCAGCAAGAAAGTGCTCGATCGATACAGTGGCACGTTCGTTTACCACTGGGTTAAATTGAGCTCCCGAGGCTTTATCTTTCGCATTTGGGTTTGTAAAAGCATGTACAGTGTCGCCATACGCGTGAACCTGCCAATCTACACCAGCATCACTCATCTCTACCTCAAAAGCTAAAACCTGCTTAGGTGGAACCATGGGGTCATCATGGCCATGCAAGCATAATACTTTCGCTGTGATACATTTGTTTTCAATATCCCCGGGAGAAAAAATGCCATGGATACTAATAACCCCTAATACCTCACTACCAGACCTGGCCAATTCGAGGACACACATCCCACCAAAACAATATCCCATCGCAGCAATTTTTGAGTTGTCCACGACTTCAATAGCTTTCGCTGCCGACATTGCTGCATCGATTCTTTTTCTCAGCAAATTTCTATCTGTGGCGAATGGGCTCATCAAGGAAACATTATATCCTGGGTCACTATCTTTTCCGAATACGCCCTTCCCATACATATCGATCGCAATACCTACATAACCTAATTTTGCAATTTCATCCGCTTTACTTGTTGCAAATCCTCTCCTTCCCGTCCAATCGTGTGCGACTAAAACACAGGGCCTCGGACCATCAATACCCTTATCATAAGCAATGTAAGCTTCTAATACGGTTTCACCGTCTTTATATTCAAATGTTGCTGTATGCATAAGAATTATTCCTAATTACCTTGTGAGTTTACCCGTATTTTACAAAGACTGAACAATCGGTATTACGGTTATTTTACAGTTATCGCAGCGCTTATTCGCTGCTTTTATTTTAAGCCCTCGCTGTTTTCTATGAATATTTTTCCCGCAAGGAAGGTTGCGATCTCCATGGATAGAATCGAGCAAGCTTTAGCCGAAGGATGATAACCATCTTTGGCTAAAGCCAATTTGTTGGGTTTCATTGAGGTCTGATACCAATGAACGTCCCTAATCAATTCACCTGCCCGTTTTAATGTGTGATCCAACATAGCAGCACGCACACCAAGGGCGAATCGCAGAGGCTGTGGTAATGCAGGAAATTGATCCATGGGGGGAAGCCCAATGAATAGAATGGGGGCTTTATACTTGTCCTTTAAGTCCGCAATTAGATTGCTTATTTCAAGTTGCCATACTGTTAATGAAGTAAAGTGGCTCACATCATTAACGCCAATTGATATCAACAGTAAAGAAGGTCTTTCAATAGGCAACAATTTTATCCTGGCGATGAGGTCTCGAACTCTATCGCCATTTACACCGTGACTAGACCAAGATACTGAGCGGCCAGACTTTTCAGAAACCGAAACGGCCACTTGTGCTGTAAGCGCATGCGCAATCTCATCTATGCCCACACCCGCTATGACAGAATCACCAAGGCCAATAATATGCGCATCTACTCGTACTTGGCTTTCACCGAGCCCGGGCGCTTCGGAAAGACGCATCGTAGTACGTCTCGCATACAAACCTTGCACAAGCAAAAGCGGTAACAAAAACAGACATAATGTCCATAGGAAGGTCAATTTTATCACTGAGAATTACCAAATAAAAAGGAGTTTATCATTGATCACAGCATGACTAGCAACTATGATGCGCCCGTCTAACCAGTAAAAGGTGTTCCTAAGCTAGCTCAAATCAATTGCTAGTCGTCAGGAATGAAACGAGAAGCCAGTGAGCGTAAGCAATTCTGGCGCTGCCCCCGCAACGGTAGACGAGTAAGCGACTTCAATAGCCACTGTATTTATATGGGAAGGCGAAATCGCAGGAGAAATCCGCTCGTGAGCCCGGAGACCGGCCTTATTTCGGTATTGATACACAGCGCGGCGGGCGGGTGTAGATTGTTCTCAAGTCTAAACACAATCCCCCTCCTGTCATTAAAAGCGCGCACTAAACTTTAAATCACTCGGGCGGAGTGTGGAGACATTATGTCATCAAAAAACCAATTCAACATCATAGCTAACCTGATTATTTGCATTGTATCTTTTCAGGTATTTGCGGAAGAAATCGAAACCTTAACTGTTACGGCTTCAAGAACACCGATTGAAGCTATCAAAACCGGTAGTTCGGTCAGCATCATCAATGAAACCCAAATTCGACAAAGCTTGGCATCAAACGTTGCTGAGTTACTCAGAGCAATACCCGGACTCCAAGTTAACCAACAAGGCTCTAGAGGTGCCGTTACTCAAGTACGCGTACGAGGCGCCGAGGCAAACCATTTATTGGTCCTAATAGATGGCGTAGAAGTCAATGATATTGCCCAGGGTGGAGAATTTAATTTCACCCATTTGAGCACCGATCAAATCAAACGCATTGAAATAGTACGCGGACCACAGAGTGCCTTATGGGGTAGTGATGCACTGGCGGGCGTTATCAATATCATCACCATGGAAAACAAGATAAGTGAATCAGATTTGTCCCTAGTCGCAGAAGCAGGGTCATTCAACAGTCAAAAGATTGGCCTTAACTACAACGCGGGAAACAAAAAAGCCCAAATCCAGGCCAGCATTAATCAATTCTCTACCGATGGCACCAACATAGCCCGACAAGGCAGGGAAAAAGATGGCTACGAGAATACCCACTTTACCCTAAACGGGAATTGGCTTGCCGCTGACAACTTAGTCATAAACGGTATGATCAGGCAAACAGATAGTACGACTGAATTTGATGCCATAGATTTCTTTACTACCGGCTTACCTGTAGATGCTAAAAACGAAACCGATAGTAAGCAGCTCTACAGCCGTATCAGTGCTGAGCTAAATAGTTTTGATGGTAAATACATCCAGCGTTTTTCTATTGCTAGGACTGACACTGATAACGTAAATGATACTGGCGGCTCGCAAAACAGTATCAGCCGGGGAATAAAAAAACAGTATCAATACACAGGTAATTTGGCTCTCAACAAGCAGACCCTCACGCTAGTCGCCGAGTACGAAGAGGAAGAATACCAACAACGTGGTGTAGACCAGGGATTTGGCAACCCAAATCGCGACCTTAACCTGGACAACAAAAGTATCGCTCTCGAATATCGATACAATAATACTCATTGGCATTTGTCTGCCAGTTACCGATTTGATGATAATTCTGAATTTGACGATGTCGGCACTTATCGCTTGACCGCGAATTGGCTAACGCCCGTCGATAATTTATTTGTTTATTCATCTATTGGCCAAGCTTCTAAAAACCCCTCCTTCACGGAACGTTTTGGCTTTTTTGATACTTTTATTGGCAACCCTAATCTAGAACCAGAGCGTTCGGATTCTTGGGAGCTTGGAATAAAATTCGCTAATGCTGAAGGTTCACTTAATACTTCCCTGGCTTATTTTAATTCTGAGCTAGAAAATGAAATCAACGGTTTTGTCTTCGATCCAGCGACTTTTTCTTTTACCGCCACAAACCGATCTGAAGATTCAAATCGTCAGGGAGGCGAAATCGAAGTAAACTGGTTGGCGAGTGCTGCACTCTCTTTTAATGCATCCTACACCTACTTGGATTCCACCTTCGAAGACACTAACAAACATAAACTAGATGAAATCAGGCGACCACGACACATTGCTAACATTGCGGGAAATTACCACTGGTCAAAAGCCAACGTAAACTTCTCGGTTAATTTTAACGGTCGTCAAAAAGATGACTTTTTTCCTCCTTTCCCAGCATCACCATCTAGAGTCAATCTATCGAGTTACACACTGATAAACTTGGCTGGCTCCTATCAATTAAGAGAAAATGTTATCCTTACCGGTAAGATAGAGAATGCTTTTGATGACGAGTATGAGGAAGTCATTGGCTTTCGGTCTCCCGGTTTTGCAGCTTATGCAGGCTTGCGCTATCAGTGGTAGGAGACCGCTGATATTTTATTCAAAAAAATGCCCCTAATAAGGGGCACATGAACTGGTATTACTATTTATGACTCGCATGTCATTTTACGTCTTGCGACGCAATACTAAATTAGGTTAGCTACCATTATTTATAGCAGAGAAAAATAAAACGCCAGTTTTATAGGCAAATAATTTTGCATTTGGTATTGCGGTACTAATATCGATTATGGCAGTCTTTCTTTAATCCAAAAATAAAGTAAGGGCCTTCATGGACACCATACCTTTCATTTCTAAACCAGATCAAGTTACGCCAGATTGGCTTAACAAGGTCCTTCCC
>JBLHIH010000219.1:0-4788 GCA_047616645.1 Flavobacterium sp.
AAATCCGGACAAGTATTTATTGATTCACGATGGTGATCTGGTCGATGAGAATCTTGTTTCACACGGGGCAACAAAACGCGGGCAAGTGGTGAAAGGATATGGTTCTGATAAGCACTTAATTACTGGAGCTTTAACCGTAATTCATAAGAATCTTATTCAATATTCGTTGCCTATTCCGACCAAAATTATTGGGCATGATGGTTGGCTACACAGCATGGCCAAGTTGTTAAATAAGCGTTTGGTGATTGATCAAAGCTTGCAACAAATCAGAAGGCACACTAAAAATACATCTGACTGGATCGCAAGCTCGGTAAGGCCTATAAATAAGTTTTCAGTTTTAAGGAGCCAGCTTTCTTCAAAAGCGTCGAATTCATATCAAGATCGACTGAAGTACAATTTAAGTTTGGTATTGCGACTTCGTGAGTTGGCATCGATTGAATATGTGGATATTTCCATTGTGGTAATATCTGCAAGTCTTAAGCAACTAGAAAAAGAACACAAAGCAATCATACATAGAGAAGAGCTATTTCAACTCAGTTTTATTAATAAAAGAATTAAGGCAATAAGAATGCTGGTAGGTGGAGACTATGCGTATTTTAATGGGTCAAAGAGTATCCTTCGAGACATGTTTCGATATTAGCGCTACATGAACTATATTTTAAGCATCATTATCCCTGTGTATAATACTGAAAATTATGTAGAGGAGTGCTTTGATTCTGTCTTTTCACAGATTTCGGATGTGGTGGAAATCATCATTATTGATGATGGAACTCCAGATCGTAGTGTCGAGATAATCAAGTCGAAGTACGCCAAATGGCTGGCCAGCGATCAGGTGGTATTAATAGAGCAAAGTAATGCTGGCCCAGGTGCGGCGCGAAACAGCGGGTTAGCAGTAGCTCGTGGAGAATATATTGGGTTCTTAGATAGCGATGATGTAATTCTTGAAGAATTCTTCCATACGGTTCTTTCTACTCTAAAGTCTTATAAGCCTGGTGTGGTGGAATTTGGGTTTCAGAGGTTTCATAAATTAATTGATATTGACAAAGAAAATTATCAGTCGGTTTATTCGTTCAAAGGTATGTGTGAAGTTGAAAGGATAAGAAACGAAGTTTTTTCTGTAGGTATTTGGTTTCCGTCGACGAGAGTTTATAAAAGAGAACTTTTCGAGAGTATTCGGATGCCCGTTGGGGTTTTTTATGAGGATTTGATGACTATCCCTTATATCTATCTCAAGAATATAAGCCTATATTTTATTGACCAGCCATTGATAGGCTACCGATTTAATCCGAACAGTACGACTGCCGTGCATACCAAGTCAAACGCAAGGGACTTGTATCAATTTTACATGTCACTTTCACTGCTAGAAAACAGTACTCCGGTGGAGATTTTGAAAATAAAAACAGCCAGAGGGATTGCATATTTTTTCAATGAATTGGGTCCGTTGAACATTCCAATCGCGGCTGTAATAGAAGATATTAAAAAAATCAGAAAAGGATTCGTTTTATTGAATAATCTTAAATTTCCGGATTTATTTTTTTTTCTGTTACCAGATTACTACATGCAGTTTGATAAGTTTCGGCTAACTAAATTAAAAAGAAAATTGAAATGAAAATTTGCATATGTTCGGTTTGAGCTAGCGTTTCATAATAATGAAAATTGCTTTTTTTATTGCCAGACATTCTCATTCTGGAGTTCCACTTGCTCAGATTCGATTAGCGAAAGCATTACGTCGTCGGGGTTATGAAGTTGAATTTGTCATTGGGTATGTTCCGAGTGATGTAACCGAGCCTGTAATTGACGGCATCGACGTTATTAACCTTAATCAGCCGCGTACTTACAAAACACTCTTTTCGATAATTTCTTACTTAAGAAAGAGTAAGCCAGGCGTAATTTTTTCAGCGGAAGATCATCTCAATGCAATCGTTACACTTGCTGTTCTTGTTACTAGGTCCAAGGCCAAGCTGGGCACATCATCTCGGGTGACACCTTATGATACCTATTCGAACAACGTGCTAACCAAACGGTGGGTGTTAAAGCAAATCAACAAAGTACTTTGGCGCAGAGTCGATGCACTGGTTTGTGTTTCAAAGGATATGGTGAAGCAGTACCAAGCCATATTTGGAGCGACTAAGTATCAGTGCATTTATAACGTTGTAGTCGATTCAGACATTTATGACAAAATGGCAGTTCCCGTGGATGACCCATGGCTGAATGACACTAGCACTCCTTTGATCATTACGGCAGGAAGGTTGGCGCCGGAGAAGGGTTTTCCCGACTTGATTAATGCCATGACGCTACTCAGAGATAGTGCCGCGGCCAGGCTGGTGATTTTGGGAGAAGGGCCACTTCGAAATGAGCTAGAAGCACTCATTGAAGAGCAAGGTCTTACTAACTCAGTACGTTTGCTTGGTTTTCAGGAGAACCCATACAAATACCTTAGTAAAGCCAACGTGTTTGTTCTTTCTTCGTATGCTGAGGGCTTACCAAATGTGTTGGTGGAGGCAATGGCGTGTGGCTTGACACCGGTTTCGACGAATTGCCCAACGGGGCCAGAGGAAGTCTTGAAGAATGGCAAATGCGGGTACCTAGTGCCTGTCCATGACCCAGCAGCCATGGCCAAGGCAATACAAAAAGCGCTTGAGAACCCAATAAGGCCTGAGCACATTCGGGAAGCAATAGAGCCGTTTACGGAAGAGCGGGTTATTAAAAGGCATCAAAGCGTATTGGAGTTTTGAAAATTTGGATGCCCTTAGATATACCATTGTCCAGAATGACCTCTTTTTTGCATGATTAAGGTACTTCATCTTATTCCCCGTGACGGTATTGGAGGTGTGGAATCTGCTGCACGGTCTATGTTGAATGCTACAGAACTTAATTGTGATTTCGGTGTAGTTTTTATTGAAGGACAAAGAAAGTCACGCAATGGCGAAAAAATGCCCAGCTTTTCACTGTACCCTGAAAATAACCCACTTGCTCATTTGCGGGCGCTAAGAACAATCATTGCATCAAAACCAAATTTATTAATTTGTTCTTTGTGGCGTTCCGTGCTTGTTTCCTTATGTTTTAAATTGTTGAGACCACGTTCCAAATTGGTGTTTTTTTTACATTACCCGACAACATTTCATTTTCTTGATAGATGGCTGAGTCGGCTGATGTTGGTTTTTTGTGATGCGGTCTGGGCTGACTCAATGGCCACGATATCCTCTCGGGTCGGTTCAAAAGAAGGCTTGATTAAGCGAGTGATTTCGTTTGTGACTAACAATAGTCCTAAGAATATAGCTCGGAATGAGCTTGCGCCATACTTTGTATTTTGGGGCAGGCTGCACAACCAGAAAGGTCTCGATCGAGCTATAAATTTCATTCGAATATTGAACGAAAAGGGTTGCCCCGCATCATATGAAATATGGGGCCCGGATGGTGGTGAATATAGGGCGATTAAGACTCAGGTCGAAAAATCTAACCTTATGCATGCGGTAAAGTTTAAAGGTATAGCAAGCCAAGATCAGCTAGCTGAGATTGCGTCAGAAAACAGTTTTTATCTGCAACTAAGCAGAGAGGAAGGCATGGCGATGTCTGTGGTTGAAGCGATGCAATTATCTTTGGTGCCGGTTGTCTCGCCGGTGGGCGAAATTGGCACCTATTGCAAACACCACCACAATGCGATTGTGGTCGAAGAATCAGACAACCCCATTGACGCTGTCAACGACGTAATAGCTTTATTACAGAACGAGACGAAGTATCGAGAATTGCAGGCTAAATCGAATGAGCACTGGGCCGATCATGTACTCTACAAGGATGATGTTTGCCTTGCTGCCAATGAACTATATACTTCAAATTGAAGCGATTAACTTATCCTCGGGGTTTTTTGAGGTGTTTCTCAGCTTTTGTGAAGTCGATAATTAGATAATTCGTTATGTGCGGCTTTGCAGGTTTATACAACGAATCACGCCCGAATGGTCTCGAGCAAACAAAAAACTTGCTCAAAGCCATGGGAGACGCAATTGCCCATCGAGGCCCAGATGATGAAGGTGTTTGGTACGACGCCGCAGATAATATTGGTTTTAGTCATCGGCGATTGTCAGTTATAGATCTCTCGCCAGCTGGTCATCAGCCAATGGAGTCGCGCTGTAGGCGGTATGTTATCGTCTACAACGGTGAAATTTATAACCATTTGCACATCAGGGTATTGCTCAAAGAAGAAAGGCGCGATGTTGCTTGGCGAGGACATTCAGATACAGAAACCTTACTTACTGCCATAGAAGTATGGGGTTTGGAGCACACACTCAAGATCATCCAGGGCATGTTTGCTTTTGCGATTTGGGATAAACAACAAAAAGCACTTTATTTAGCCCGCGACCGAGTAGGCGAGAAACCCTTGTACTACGGTTGGCAGGACGATACATTTTTGTTTGGCTCTGAGCTCAAAGCTCTAAAGGCTCATCCGGATTTTAAAAGTAAAATAGACCGAGGGGCTCTGACCCTTTTTTTACGCCACAACTATGTGCCCGGGCCGTATTCGATTTATAAAGGAATTAAAAAATTGCCTGCCGGTACTTTTTTGAAAATCGAAACGGGTAACGAAGCAGGCATACAGAAGGGACAAGAGAAGCCTGAGCCGTATTGGGATTTCGCACAAGTAGCAAAAAGCGGCTTGGAAAGTCCTTTTGCTGGCGGCGAGTCTGAGGCATTAAAAGTGCTGGAAGAAAAATTGGGCTCCGCGGTGGCCGGGCAGATGCTGTCGGATGTTCCATTGGGGGCACTATTGTCTGGTGGCGTTGATTCTTCGTT
>JBLHIH010000220.1:0-4770 GCA_047616645.1 Flavobacterium sp.
TAATAATGAAATGAAGATAATTTTCCGCAGCACCTAAACCTAATTTTGGACTAGTGGCTATCATAGCGGGCCGTATATACAGCGAGGAGTCTTGTTGGTCAGGCACCCAAGTTTGGTCTAGCTGTATAAGTGTTTTGAGGACTTCCAAGTGAGATTCGGGATCGACTGAGGGCATGACCATTCGTTCCGCAGAGCGATTAAAGCGAAGGAAGTTTTCCCGCGGACGAAATAAGTTTATGCCGCCCTTCACATTTTTATAAGCTTTTAAGCCCTCGAAAATCTCCTGTCCGTAATGAAGCACAGCGGCAGCCGGATCTAGGCTAAATGGGTGATAAGGGCTAATTTGCGCATTATGCCATTCTACATCGGACTTATAGTCTTGCGTGAACATGTGATCGGTGAATATAGCACCGAAGCTTAATTCATCTGGACAACGTCCCCTGTCGTTGAGCGGGAGTGTTGAAATGGTTAAAGACATACCCTTACTACCTAGTAAATTGTTGTGCGTACTCTACCTTTTCTGATCTTGAAAGTAATGTCCCAAAAGACAAGGGATGATCAAAGCGTATGTGTTTATAGCAGTGTTTTTTCTAAAGATTTTGCAAATCGTCTTGTGATATCCCAAATGTCGACAATAATTAGTAGGTGGCTAAATATTATCTGATCAGTACTAGGACAAAACCCGATGTTTGGAATGCAAAGTAAGCAAGAAATTCAACTGCTTGAGCGGGAAAACAAATCTCTTAGAGAGCAATTGACGAGTTTAGAAGCCGAAAATCTCTCGCTTCAGGGAAAGGGTGAAGATGCATCTGTGGCACTTTCTGCTGAAGTACAACAACACCATACCAGAAATGAGCTATCTAAATTGCTCTTAGGCTCATCTACTTTAGTTGATCAAATTAGAGAGGAATTAGCTTCTGCATCGACAGTTTTATCAGGACATCGTGATACTTTTCGGGCTTCACAGGCCTTGTTAGACCAGATAATGAGTTTGTTAGCATTAACGATTACATCGACCTCGACTATTAACAAGGATACAAGTCAAGCTGCCGATTCGGTTAGTAACCTTAAAGAAGTCACCACGGGAATTAATCAATTTGTAGCAATGATTAAGGGTATCTCTGATCAGACAAACTTACTCGCATTGAATGCTGCGATAGAGGCAGCTAGAGCAGGAGAACAAGGCAGCGTTTTGCCGTCGTTGCTGATGAAGTGAGAACGCTTGCTCAACGGTCTGCAGAGGCGACTAACGAGATTTCTGCATTGATAGACCAGGTCAATCAACAAGTTGATGATGTCATAGTAGGTATTGATAATGTTAGCGACAAGAGTCAGGAAATTGATACCAATACTTCTTCAATTGAAAGTACAGCGAATCGAATTGTCAGCTTATCTCAAAGCATGTTTTCAGTGATAGATCACACAAGCGGAGACGCATTTCTGCAAACAGTAAAAATGGATCATATAGTGTGGAAGCTCGAGATATACAAGCGCCTAATGGGCTTTTCAACGAAAACGAGTGATGACTTTACACATCATACCGGCTGCCGCCTCGGTAAGTGGTACTACGAAGGAGAAGGTGCCAAAAACTATAACAAAAACAGCGCCTTCATCGCATTGGAACACCCTCACGCTGAAATCCACACATTAGGACTATCTGCATTAAGTTGGATGGAGAAAGGAGATACTGACAAAGTGCTTGCAATGTTGGTTGGTATGGAAGCCGCAAGTACTCAAGTTGTTAATTTACTGAGTGAGATTTCTGAATCCGCGTCTATTCATGTAGTCAAACTGGATGAAAGCGAATTGCAAATCGCGGCATCCTAAGTCATCTGCTTCCACAATAGCTTCTATATGGCAGTTTGGACTTTTACCCTATACTGCCCGCATGATTCTTCCTGAACTGAGTGTAAGAACTGAGGCGAGCCTAAGTAGCAAAACCCTGTCGGTCGTGCCTATCTCTATCGCGATGCTCTTATCACTAAGCTTTCATATCGCCATTATTCTCATAGCCTTAGTCTTATTCAAAGCGGAATTTCTGCCTTCAGACTTTAATACTCCAATGCGTTTTGAGGTCCTATTGATCAATACGAATGGAGCGCGTGAAGAACCACAAGAATTAGATAATAAAATCGATCAAGCGAGTCAGCAGTTTGATCAAGTAGCGCTACCTGAAATACCACTCGAATCCGCAGAAACTATTGCCTCAGATATTGTCGTAGAAAAAGAAAAAGAGACGATAGGCAGAAATACGGGAACGTCTAAGAAGGAAATGAAACTTGCTGAAAATAGTTTCGTTCTTGCAAAAGCACCTTCGCCTACCGAGGTAAAAAGTACAGTCGCAAAATCCGACGTGGATAAAAAGATTGCAGAAAGCCTAAAGCAACGGGTTGACAAATTTAAAGATCGAATGAGTGAATTAAGCCCATCCTCTGTTGAATACTGGGAAATAGATGATCGAAAATTTGAAGTGACGGTACAACATCGACCTAGCGAAAATAATACGCTATTAGATCGTGCGATAGTCCAAATATCCACGATGGTTGGTGGTGTAGAAATGTCAACCATGATGCAGATGAAACGATTGGCTTTTTCTAATTATGTTCAAATTATTAATCGATGGGACCCTGATATCGCTTTTTCTCAAGATGTAATCGATGGTCGCTTTCATTCAAATTCACGCATCTACATCGCAAAAGGTGAAAGCATTGAACCAAGCTTCAGTGGGAGAGTATCGGTTTCCTCAGGCGTTTCAATCAGAAATAAGAAAACGCGCAAACGAGTATTTAAAGGGGGGATTGAAACCGGCGTAAAGAAAATTATTTTTCCAGAAGACTTGATGGACGATTCATCCAATATAACAACCCAAGTGCTAAAAATTGCTGAGGACCTCGATGTTACATTTTTATCCAATGGTGACTATCAATGGTTTCGGCTCTCTGAACCAGAAGAAATATTTATTCAGCCTTATGTAGAAAATACCCGATACATACTGGCGGGAGAGGGCGTAAAAGTGAATGTGTGTGGCATTGTGAAAGGTTCAGTGGTTGTCCGGGCAAGTGAAAAAATCGTCATTACTTGTGATCTGCTCTATGCCAATCTGCCAGAGGAAAATCCTGATTCACATGACTACCTTGGATTGATTAGTGATAAGTATGTTGAAATTGCTTCGCCTGAGATTACAGGGCGTGGCGATCTTACGGTGTATGCGGCCATTTTTGCTAAACGGCGATTTGTTATACGAAAACCTAGACATCGCACTAAGGCATTGTTAACGATAGTAGGCAGTCTGACCGCGGGCACAGTGTCCGCGTCAGAACCAAGGTATTCCACACTACTAAAATTTGATCATCGTTTTGAGAATAAAAGATTGCCGGGGTTCCCCGTCACGGACAAGTATGAGCGTGAACAGTGGGACGAGATGTGGCAGTTGCGGACGACGAGTCGCGAATTATAGGTATCCCGCTTCTTGTTTACTAATAACTTTCTGGAGTGTTTGACTACAAAGTGTTGCCTCAGGCAGTTGTTGGATACATTCTTTTAACTTATCTGTAGCGATTTCCCAATCTCCATCCCAAACCAACTCGTCAGCCCAGTTGGCATAAGCTTTTATTAAGTTGGATCGCACTATGGGGTTTTGATCTCCCCACTCTTCAAGTCTTGGAAAGCGAGAGAGTATTTTTACTATCTCCTCCCAATTTCGAATTTCCCAATATTCTTGAGCCCAGCTGAGGTAAATATTTTTTAAACTGGCATAGCAAATTATATGGCTACTGCAATCTAGGTTGGCAGTTTGCAGTGTCAGTGACGCTTCTTCATATTTTTTTTCTTCCACGAGATATTGGCTATATTTATCCATTGCATAGTGAAGAATATTGTCAGTTTCTTCATCTAGTAAAGCATAGTCGAGTTGACGTACTCTGACATGCTTAACCAGTTCAAAACCTTTATTGAAATTTTTGGTTTCCATCAGGGTGAGGGCAAATGTCGAGTTAATTTTTGCAATAAGTGAAATTACTTCAATAGTAAATACGTGGTTTTTTTCAACTTCTATGAGGTAAGGGGTAATAGTCCGGAACATAGATTTTAACGTTAACTGTTCATCTACACGATTTAAGTGAGTAAATTCTGAGAGGTAAAAAGCCAGTCGATTTGTCTGAGCATTTATGTCCATAGGAGCAAGGTGGCTTTTTATTTCAGCGAGGCGAAAGCGGTGTTGAAAACTCATGCGTTCTATTCCCACATGTTGACTCCACATATCAATTAATCCTAACTTGATCGGGCTCACGATTTCTCTATTCAAGTAATCTTCATAGCTTGGTATTGTTAATGCTCGCTCTGTTGCCCATTCATTGGCTTGATCCTGATAGAACTTTTTATCATGTTGAATATCGAATCCCGACTTTGATGTCGTTTCAATTTCTACGATGGTTTGATTCGGGAGGGTTAATTGAACAAAAGCGTGTGAAGGAATAAGAACGCCCGCAACGTCTAGATTAAGTTTTCTTGCTGCGGCCACATAAAGCATTGCTGAACTAATACAGTTGTAGGTTTCAGTGTCAAAGATTCGATTTAACTGGCTTTGATTTGCATCGTAGCCACTGAATTCATTTTCGGGGAAAAACTCTTTGTGCATTGCGTCAAATAGAAAGGAGGCTTTTCTAGTGTCCTTTTTCCTCTTTGTTTTTGAACGCACAGAAATTATCCAATCCTCAAACCGCTTGTTGTACTCCCAAAATGCGTCTTTGGTTCTAACCTCGCCTGATGCAA
>JBLHIH010000221.1:0-4757 GCA_047616645.1 Flavobacterium sp.
GTCCCCGTTTCTAAGATCAATGCATGATCTTCTCTGACATCCAGAAGTAGTACCGCTTTATTGTTTTTTAGGCTGAGAACAACAGGTAGTACCCGCTTGGAAATATCTGATATTGATATTTCGGCATGTTTAGATAAAAAACCAGCCCTTTCCGCTGCACGGACAAACAAGTCGGGATTTAGTTTTCCTGACTCTAGGGGTAGACCGGCAATCAAACTTTCTGCGGTACAGGGTTTGTGATGGAAACGCGTTAGGGAAACCAGCGCATCCAAAAGTACATCCTCAAACGATTCCTGTGATGGTTTACTTATATCATCTACATCATTTATATTTTTTTCGGCGTTTTGTATGTCTTGTTTTTTCATGTCAGTTAAATCTTGGCCGATTGGCCATACAAACCTGTCATTATTATGGTGATCTAGTATATCATTTCCAATTGGTGAGGTCTTAGAAGAGTCTTCTCCAACATCAGATGAGCCTGAAGCACACCAAAAAGTGTTTCTAAAATGAGATGAGCCTGAAAGGCGCATCAAAGTCGTTCATGATCACAGGATGCATACGATCGTGAGCTTAGAACAACTGAACACGATGGCTGACGTGGCGCTATTTTTAGCCGGTACGCAAGCCGCTGCCATCAGCCTAGCCACTACGAAACAAGCCCGCTACCAATGGGTACAAAAGACATTGGTGAAACATCGGTACTTGTTACTCAGCAAAGCTGATAAGGGGGTCATTACCCGTTATTTGATGAAAGTCACAGCTTACTCTCGTGCCCAAATAAAGCGCCTCATCCAACAATATGACAAAACAGACTCAGTGAAGGTCAAATTGGCGCGCCGTAATGGATTTACGCGCACCTACACTGAATCTGACATTCGCCTGCTAGCCGCGATGGACGAGCGGCATGGCCAACCCAGCGGCGCCGTACTTAAAAAACTCTGCGAGTGTGCCTATCAACGATTGGGTCAAAGTGAGTATCAGCGGTTAGCAGACATCTCGGTTTCGCACTTGTACAATTTACGCGGCTCCAAAACCTACCAGCGCCAACGCTGTACATTGACAAAAACACGCCCTACAAAGGCACCTATTGGTCAACGTCGTAAGCCCCGCCCAAATAACCAACCTGGGTACACTCGAATTGATTCGGTCCACCGGGGTGATCAGGACAAGCGTAAGGGGATCTATCATGTTAATGAGGTAGATTAGGTGACGCAATTTCAAGTGATTTTCACGCTGGAGCGGATCAGCGAAGAATTCATGTTGCCAGCACTGATAGAGATGTTAGCTGCATTTCCCTTTAAAATAAGGGGTTTTCACTCAGGCAACGGCAGTGAAAACATTAACTACACTGTTGCTGAGTTGTTAGCGAAGTGACACGTTGAGTTCACTAAATTACGGCCTAGACGCAGTAATGATAATGGCTTAGTTGAAAGTAAAAATGGTTCTGTTGTCCGAAAGTCATACGGCTACATGCACATACCACAATGTTACGCGACTGAATTTTCAACCCTTAATAGCGAACAAGTTTATCGCTACATCAACCTTCATCGGCCTTGTTATTTTCCAAGCACGGTGACAGATGAAAAAGGCAAGCAGAAGAAAAATATCCATACGAAGACATGATGACACCTTATGAGAAATTACGTTCTCTATCACGACCGAGTCAATACCTGAAGCCAGATGTCACATTCAAAAAGCTGGATGCATTTGCTTTAGAAATGACAGACAATGAAGCCGCTAAAGAAATGAATACAGCACGAGATAATCTATTTAAACAAATACGTGAGCGACTGAAATTAAGTGCTTAAAAGGTACAGGCCTTCAGGCTCATTTCTGGATTGGAATATACTAGAAGTAGATGGATAGAGGAATATTTGTGATTCGAGTAATGTTGTTGATGTTATCCCTGTTGTCATTTCCATCGTATGGGGACGATTTTGCTGATGCTGAAATCGCGGCCAAGGAAGGACGATATAGAGATGTTGTTAACATCTTGACAAAGACCCTGGATGATCCAAAGCTTGAATTAAAACGACAAGCTGTTGCTCACGTAAACAGGGGCATTGCTTATAGATTGTTAAATGCTTATGCATTGGCAGAAATAGATTTATTACGGACGATGCGCTTGGACCCCGTTAATGTAATCGCATTGAATCAATTGGGCCTCTTAGCCGAATGGGTCAAGAAAGATGACAATCTTGCTGCAAGTTTATATAAACGAGGTGCTGACCTGAAGTACGCCGCTAGTATGATCAATCTCGCAGCGCTGTATCGAGAAGGTCGAGGGGTTCCAAAAAATCCGGCACTTGCTTTTACATTACTCCTAGGCTCCGCAGAGGCGGATTCTCCCAATGCCTACAGTCCTTTGGGTGTTATGTATGCAAAAGGCGAAGGTACAACAGTTAATTCAAAGAAGGCCTTTATTTACTTCCAGAGGGGAGCAGAGGCTGGGATCTCCTCAGCTTATTATCGACTGGGTTTTGCCTATGAAAGAGGCCTAGGCACAAACGTCAATTTACAGAAAGCACTGAGGAATTATCGATTTGCAGCTGTACAAGGCCATGGCGAAGCACAAGGTGCATTAGGTTATTTTCTCAAACGGGGGTATGGCGTAGAGAAAGATTTAACTGAAGCCGCCACATGGTATCAGCTCGCCGCCGACCAAGGTGTCGCTAGTGCCAGTAATAGACTGGCCTGGTTACTGGCAACTTGTCCGACGACAAGTCTTTGCAATGGTGAAAAAGCAGTGCAGTTAGCATTGAGTGCAATCGAAATTTCAAAGGAAGAGGCAAGAAACCCAGAGTTGAAAGACAAATTTGGTAAAGTTGAAAGCTCAATGAATAGTATGCTGGATACGCTTGGCGCAGCTTACGCGCGAAATGGTCAATTTGATTTGGCAATATCGACGATGCAAGATTTACTCTCATCCGTACGGGGGAAAGGCGGACGGTATTCAGTTTTTAAAAGGCGAATGGCCGACTATGAAAAAGGTCGAGCGTATCAACTATAACTCAGCTTTTCTGCTGGATGGGGGCTTGTTAGTTATCGTCCAGAAATCGCCAAATTTGGCTGAATGTTGCGAAGCTATTAATAAGTTAGGTGGCATATTCAATCACTTACAAGGGAGTTACCCCCGACATTTTTGATTTCTGGATGTACACTAGTTAGATAAGCGGCGATTTTTCTCGCATGTGAATGACTAATCATTTTTGGATGCTAAGGTCACCCACGCGTTGTGGGCTTCTCCTTATTCTCCGCATCCAATCCTACCGATTTTTCCCTGACATTTCATATGTTGTGTGATCAAAACGGTAAAGCGCATCATTTTCTTGCCGTTGACCTTTTCTAGCATCCAAGATAGTTGCCAGAAAAGTAGTGGGCAGACACTGCTTCAAAATGTTTGTATATTGCGCGTCGAATGATGTGGGCATAGTTGACCTTATTGTGCCAAAAGCTGTTCAATTGCTTAAAAAGAGACAATTGGCGTGAGATCTATATGGCCAAGACTGTTTGCATCGAGGATGACTCATTTCATCCTTTATTCCTTTATGTTGATAGCTGAGAGAGACTATACTTTTTGTAGCATTTTTTTATATTTGCTAGAAAATTGTGATCGGCTGCCTAATAGAGAATGATATATAAAGAATGAATAAGAAAGAGTGGTAACGCCCAATGATGTCGCTGAGTTGTTAATGGTGTCCCCCATTACCGTTCGACAGTGGGCGCAAAAAGGCAAGTTAGAAGGCAGAACCACGGCCGGTGGGCATCGTCGATTCTCTATGGAAGCCGTAAGGCAGTTTGCAGTCCGCGAAGGCATGGGCTCAAGGCTAAGAGAAAAGGGTACACGTAGCATCCTGATCGTCGATGATGATGAGCAATTAAATCGATTTCTTGTCGAACTCTTCAAAGCAAAACAACCCGGTGCCTTAGTAGAATCTGCCTTAGACGGGTTTGAAGCCGGAAGCAAAGTACACCAAGCTCAGCCGGATATCGTCCTTCTTGATTTAATGATGCCCGGAATGGACTGCTTCCAAGTCTGTGAACGCCTCAAAGGGGATATCGATACTATGCACATAGAGGTCATTGCCATGTCTGGTCATTATTCGGAAGAGAATGAAGAAAAGATCATGGAAGCAGGTGCAGATAAACTACTTCGTAAGCCTTTTTCTAATCGCGAGGTGCTAGATGCCTGTGGGTTTATCAATCGAGATTTAGGGGTTTCACGACCATAGCGTCTTCATTCTTTCGTCCTAACTAATTTCAGTCTCTTTGCATCATCATCGTTGGCCTGAATTATTACTCACTAAATTGGCAGTTTGGCATTTCAGCCGTAAGGGGTTAGGCTGTCTCGTATCAAAACGAATCCTAATAGATAGCTTGGTTCATCGTGCAAATAGGAATGCAGGAAATTATGTGAATGTGGTCTTGTTCAAGCTCACTAGGGTTGCCAAATTATCACAAATGTCGCTTGTCATTCACTCCTTCGTCATTCATTTGTACGCTATAAAGCCAAGGCCTTAGCCCGTAGAATAAATAATTATGGACAGTTTTCGGCATAGTGGCACAATGAGTAGAAATATAGCGGGAGGCCAAGAAACAGTGAAATTGTTGGTTAATATTCAATCGGCCCTGAGAAGGGTTTTTCTACACCCTCGTTATGTAACTTGAACATGAGCCGCGACTTCGACGTTAAGCTCTTCTACTCAGCCCTTGATCAAAAGCGCGAATCCTTGGGGCTCACGTGGAATGGTGTCGCG
>JBLHIH010000222.1:0-4709 GCA_047616645.1 Flavobacterium sp.
TTATAAGTACAATTCACGGCACTGGGTATTTATTTTCACCTACTGTGCAATGAAATCTCGTTAAGGAATCAAATCGATGATTTCGGTTGAAGGTTTCACAGATTTAAATATTGTTCATCAAAGTTCAGAAACAGTCGTTTTCTCAGCTAAGCGCATCAGCGACAGCACTAAAGTAACCCTAAAATGCCTCCGTCCTGATGGTGCGACTTTACAACAAATAGCCCTGTATAAGCAGGAGTATGATTTACTTCGCTCACTTGACTCGCCCTTTGTCATCAAAGTAATAGATCTTATAGAGCAAAATAATTGCCCTATTCTCGTTCAAGAACAATTTGACTCGCCCTCACTGCACAAAATATTAAAAATTAAACGTCTAACAATTGAAGACGCCCTCATTCTATGCAGAGAAATCAGCCTAGCGTTAGATTATCTACACTCAAATAATGTAATCCACAAACACCTAACGTCGGAGAACATTCTCTACGACCAAAACGAAAATCGAATAAAGCTCATTGACTTCGAAATTGCTGGTCATATTGATGCAAGTAGAATTTCTGGTATTAATAATTTATTCATGGGAACAATTAATTACATATCACCTGAGCAAACAGGAAGGATGAATAGGACTGTAGATTACAGAAGTGATTTCTATTCCTTAGGGGTCATGTTCTATGAGCTATTAACAGGCCAACTTCCATTCATCAGTTCTGATTCCATGCAATTGATTTATTTTCACATCGTCAAGCAAGCCAGGCCGCCTAATGAAATAGATCACAGAATCCCCGAAGCTTTAAGCCAAATTGCTCTAAAGTTGTTGGGAAAGGCGCCTGAAGATCGCTACCAAAGCACATACGCTATCATACAAGATCTTAGCCTCTGCATTGACGCATTCAAAGATAAGAAAAATCATAATTCCTTAGAAAATTTTACAGTGGCACTGGATGATATTCCAGAGCAGCTAAATATTTCCGAGCGATTGCTTGAGAGAAAAGGACAGTTAACTAAACTTGACCACACTTTTAATAGCGTCAAGCAAGGAGGGAATGAAACTATCATTTTCACTGGAGCTGCGGGAGTAGGAAAATCCGCGCTGATTAGAGAATTCAAGCGTAACCTCCCGGAAAACTTTGGTTACTTTGTTCAAGGTCGTCAAAATATTCTTAACTCGTCCATTCCATATGGCGGACTAACATCTGCTTTAAGGGAATTATGTAGACAACTTATTAGCCGAGATGACCTACTTACACTTGGGGAAGAACTAAAGCTGGCGATCGATTCAAACTTAGAAATTCTCATTGCAATGATACCGGAGATTTTGAGCATTGTAGGGGAGAACGAACGAAAAAATGCAAATGCAGTCAATCCGCTAGAATCCAGAAATCGCTTAGGCCAAGGCATCGCAGAATTCATTCGTACTATTACGAAAAACAATAAGGTCGTCATCTTACACATCGAAAACTTACAATGGATAGACAACGCTTCCATCGACCTCATACTGTTACTTGCATTTCACCACAAGATTTCAGGGCTAATGATGATCGGCAACTATAGGACAGATGAATTGCCAACATCACATCCTTCAAGACAAGGTCTTGATAAATTGTTACAAGAGAAAAGCAATCTATTGAGGGTAAGAGTTGAGAATCTACAGCCTAGCAGTATAGCGACGATAATCTCGGAATCACTTTTTCGCTCTAAGGAAGAATCAGAAGTATTGGCAAATACAATACATCAGAAAACCGCAGGTAACCCACAAGCTGTAAAAGAACTCATCACCACATTAGATTCAAAAGGTATCATCTCTTTTGATAGAACCTATCGTGACTGGCACTGGGACAACGAACTTGCAATGAAAGAACCACCGACTGATAGTGTTGGGGAACTTCTCGCTAAAAATATTACTCAATTAGAACCAGAGCTAACAGAATTATTGCAGATTGCATCATGTGTTGGTGAACGGTTTAGTCTTAGCTTGCTAAGCAACATTACCGGCCAAGATCCACAAGACCTTAGTCGACTTTTGGCAATTGCGATTCGTTCTGGATATCTAAAACAAAGCCAAAAAAATGAAATTCAAAACCAAAGCTTTGAATATATTTTTTCTCATGAAGGAATCCAACAATCTGCTTACTCCCTTCTCTCGCCAAGTAAGAAAAAACAGATCCACTCTCAAATCGGCCATACTTATCTTCAAAATATTCAGGATAACCCGAATTCAAACATTTTCGAAATAGTTAACCAGCTCAATAATAATTTCGAAAGTTTTATAGTAGAAAGCGAGGACAACCCCAATGGCAGCACTACATCGATAGTCAATAAATCACGAGGCGATAGTCACGAGGCCCTTGATCGAATCAAATTGGCGCAGTTGAATTTATCGGCGGGACAAAAAGCCAAAAAAAGTGCTGCGTTCCAAGCTTCATTTAAATACTTTCGAACAGCGCTTGCATTGTACGGCCAGAACATCTGGGATCGATACGATGAAAGTTTTGAATTACACAGGCAAGCTGCAGAAATTGCCCATCTATGTGGAGACAAGACTCAACTTGAGATCCTAATTAATTCGATGACAAGCCATGCTCAAAATAAATCAGACAAGGTACTTGCATACGAATTAAGTCTGGACGCGCATTTGGCATTTGGCGATCTATCCAGTGCCAAGCGGATTGGACACGAAGCACTTGCCCTCTTGGGTGAACCCCTTAGTGAAAAAATAAACCACTTCAGCCGCGTTAAGCGCATAATGAAGTTGGCCTTTTTGACTACAATCATGAGTATTCGCGACCAGAAAGACCAACCGCCAATGATTGACGAGGAAAAAAAGGCAATCATGAGAATACTCAATTCTCTTTGCCAAGGTGCTTATCTTAACGGTGATGAATTAATAAGCGGATACATTTTAAAGATGACTGAGATATCACTCAGATACGGTCTATCTCCTGAATCTTCATCTGCCTACCCTATGTTTGGTGCTTTGTTAATTACTTACTTCGGCACTATAAATGCAGGTTATCGCTTTGGGGAACTTGCTTTAAAAAACCTAAACGAATCGAATAGAGAACTTCATTGTAAAACCATAACAATCGTTACGAACTTTATTAATGTTTGGAAACAGCCCTACCGTAACACGCAAGATCCTTTATCGAACGCCTATAAAATCGGTATGGAAACAGGCGACATAGAATGTGCATTAATTGCAGCCATTACTAATTCCACCAATGCCTTTATTTACGCCAATGATCTAAATGGGATCTTGGCAAGCTTAGAAAAGCACAATTTACAAGCGAGAGAACTAAATCAAACACCCATCCTAAATGTCGGTCTTATCTATCAGCAATCAATTGCGAATCTGATGGGGACAACTGAAAAACCTTGGATGTTTTCGGGCCCGATTTTTAACGAGGGTCAATTTGAAGAAGAGTTGACGGATGAAAAGAGAGAGAAAAGCGAAAAAGAACAAAGTACAACTAATCTCTATATTCTAAAGCTATATTTGGCTGTCCTATTTCATCAAAAGGATTTAGTACTTAAATATGCCAAGCATATAAGAAAGGGAATATTGGTCGTTCCGTCTTCTCCTACCTTCGTTTTTTTTACGCTCTATGAAAGCCTAGCGCTAATTTCCGTTTTTGGATCAGTCTCCTGGATCAAAAGAGCTAAGTTACTGATAAGAGTTAAATTGAATCAACAAAAATTACGAAAATGGACTCGACATGCACCAGAAAATACGCTTCATGCTTATCACTTGGTTGAAGCAGAGTTAGCAATCTTTTATGGAGATAAATTCTCTGCAATTGAACATTTCGAAAAAGCAATCGAGTCGGCTATCAAAAATGGCTTTATTAAGGAACATGCTTTTGGATGCGAGCTAGCAGGTCGTTTCTATGCACGAGATAATAAACAAGGATTGGCTGCCTATCACTTTAAGAAAGCCAGAGGAAGTTATGTCCGTTGGGGTGCAAGCGCTAAAGTACGCGCATTGGATCTTGAATATATCGAACTTAGAGATGAACACTATTTAGGAAATTCGAGAGACAATATTTTTACAACAGAGACAATCCAATCTGGAATGTCAAAATACGACGAAACACCAAATAGTAACTATCTTGATTTTGGCACGGTATTAAAAGCGACTCAGGCGCTTTCAGGTGAGATTATACTCAGCACACTACTAGAGCGATTAATGGAAGTGGCTCTAGAAAATGCCGGTGCTCACTCAGCTAGCTTAATTCTCAAAGACAAGGATCATTTATTTTTAGAAATTAGTAGCCGATTTACAGGGTCAACGACAGAACACAAAGTACAAAGGCTACCGCTACAACATACTCATAACTTACCAACTTCAATCATTCAATTCGTAGCGCGTACCAAAGAAGATATTGTATTAAACGATGCTAGTATCGATGACATTTTCACGCAAGATGAGTATCTAATGTCACATAAACCAAAGTCGGTCTTGTGCGTACCCATTTTAAGTAAGTCTCACCTAACAGGCGTTCTCTATTTGGAAAACATAAAAAGTACTCACGCGTTTACTCAAGATCGAGTTGCACTTCTAAAACTTTTCGCAGCTCAAGCGGCCATCGCGATTGAAAATGCAAAACTTTATCAACAACTAAAGGATTCACGGAATAAATACTTGTCTCTATATGAGAATGCCGTTGAGGGCATATTCGAAATATCATTCAAGGGCGACATCATTACATTAA
>JBLHIH010000223.1:0-4647 GCA_047616645.1 Flavobacterium sp.
TCTCGCAAGGCCAATAAATTCTCGGCATCCCAAGTGTTAGCGGCCGGAACATTGATGGTGATGAGCGCAGTATGTCCGCGCATTTCCATTAGCAATTTTTCTGTCATTGAATTTTCCTGTTAGTTTTTGGTCTTTTAAAAGAAAAGCATTTTGATCCACCTAAAAAGAAAACATTTTTAGGTCTACTGTATATTTTCGATATCGGCCATGGTTAGCAATCTACGTGAAATTACCAAACGCATTATTTCGTTTGTTCCTTCCAAAATTTGATGTACCCGCGTATCTCTGATGTATCGCTCAAGAGGGTACTCCTGCATATAGCCATAACCACCATGTAATTGCAGAGCTTGGTTACACACCTCAAACCCAACATCAGTCGCAAATCGTTTTGCCATCGCAGAATAAACACCCGCTTCAGCATCTTCTTGATCGACCTTAAATGCTGCCAATCTCACCAACTGTCGCGCCGCGACTAATTCTGTCGCCATGTCAGCAAGTCTAAATTGAAGTGCCTGAAATTGGGCAAGACTTTGTCCAAATTGTTCCCTTTCTAATAGATAATTTTGCGTTCTATTCAGTGCGGCTTGAGCAGTACCAATCGAACAGGTAGCAATATTAATTCGCCCGCCATCTAGGCCGCGCATCGCGATTTTAAATCCGTCACCTTCCTTTCCCAATCTATTATTAGTCGGTACTTCGACATTTTCAAAGATGATTTCCTTAGTAGGCTGACTGTGCCAACCCATTTTCTCTAGGTTTGCGCCGTAAGTAATACCTGGCGTATCAGCTGGAATGACCAAGGTACTGATACCCTTCGCCCCTAGCTCACCTGTCCTTACCATGACAACCAAAACATCCGTGCTGCCTGCGCCAGAGATAAACATCTTGCTACCATTCACAAGATATTTATCACCGTCTTTGCTTAAGACTGCTTTTGTTTTTATCGATGCGGCATCCGAACCCGAGCCGGATTCCGTTAAGCAATAACTCGCGAGAGTGGTACCCGCCACTAGCTTCGGGCAAAATGCTTCACGAGTGGCATCGCATCCAAATTTGGCAATCATCCATGTTGCCATATTGTGAATGGAGATAAACGCTGTAGTAGACGTACATCCCATCGCAAGTTGTTCCAGAATAATACTGGTATCCAATCGACTTAAACCAAGACCGCCAACATCTTCTGCACAATAGAGACCGCAAAAGCCTAAGTCTCCTGCTTTAGTAATGATATCCTTCGGAAAAATTTTACCCGCATCCCATTCCGCAGCATTGGGTTCGAACTCTCGATCAGAAAAAGTTCTCGCTGTATCTCTAAATGCTTGTTGATCTTCGTTTAGGTCAAAATTCATTTTAGTGCTATCGTTAAATTCGAGGACACTGTATCACCTGATTCAAACCAACGAGCCGTTATCGTTTTAGTTTCTGTATAAAATCGAACGGCCTGCTTACCATAAGCATGCTGATCACCATAAAACGAATTCTTCCAACCAGTGAAAGAAAAGAAAGGCAACGGTACAGGAATGGGAATGTTTATTCCGACTTGACCCACCTCAATTTCGCTTTGAAATTTTCGTGCCGCCCCACCTGATGATGTAAAAATAGAAGTACCATTACCGAAGGGATTATCATTAATAAGTGAAATGGCGTCCTCCAAATTTTCAGCATTCAGCGCGACAAGTACTGGACCAAATATTTCATCTTTATAAATGGTCATATCTGTTTTCACATTAGAGAAAAGGGTCGGCCCAACCCAGTTTCCCTCCGGCAGTCCCTCAACAGTACATTCACTGCCATCAAGTTCACAAGTCGCACCTTCATTTTTTCCTGTTTCAATATAGCCCAGTATTCGTTGTTTCGCTGCCGCACTTATCTGGGGCCCATATCCTGCCTCTGAATCATCCCAGGCACCCGGTCTTACTTCTGACATTGCTTTGGAAACATCGGGTATCCAGCTTTGGGCTTCTCCGACAAATACAGCCACAGAAATCGCCATACATCTTTGACCTGCTGCGCCAACAGAAGATCCAACTAAGGCACTAATCACCTGCGCCTTATTGGCATCAGGCATGACTACCATATGATTTTTTGCGCCTGCCATACATTGAACACGTTTTAAGTGATCTGTACCTAACCTGTAAACATGCTGACCTACTGGAACTGATCCAACAAAAGATATTGTCCTTGTATCTTGATGTGTTATTAAGGCATCAACCTGCTCTTTTCCGCCATGGACCAACTGAACTAGATCTTTAGGAAAACCTGCCTCATAGAACAACTCAACCAACTTGTTGGGGGTCATAGGGTCTTGTTCTGATGGTTTTAATATAAAGGTATTTCCGCAAGCTACTGCCATAGGAAACATCCAGAGAGGAATCATCGCTGGGAAATTAAAAGGCGTAATCCCTACACAGACACCAAGGGGTTGAATCAAACTATAGGTGTCTATTCCCCGAGCAACATTCTCAGATGTTTCACCCATCATCATAGAGGGAATATTACAGGCTTGCTCGACGACTTCTATTCCTCGCCAGACATCGCCCTTTGCATCTGCAAAGGTTTTGCCTGTTTCTAAAGCTAGAATTTCTGCGATTTCATCATGATGCTCCTTCAACAACATCTGGTATTTCATCATGAATCGAACCCGTTCAGATGAAGGAACTTGCCGCCATTCAAGAAACGCGGCCTTAGCCGCTGCAACTGCCTCGTCAATTTCGCCCATAGTCACATACGGCGCTTCTACCAAGACTTCTTGGGTAGCGGGGTTTGTAACAGGAATGGTTTGCTTACTCTCACTTAAACGAAAGCCACCGTTGATATAGACCTCTACGACCTCTGACATCACTATCCTCCTTATTGTTCATTGAAAATCACATCTTATAAAATGCATTGATGCAGGTATACTGTTTAATATGCAGCCTTATACTGCAAATATGCATCCAACTTTAAAAAACCTCACGACAAGCACAAATTTATGACCCAAGAATTATTAACAACCAATTGGGATGACCTGAGAGTCTTCTTAACAGTCGCCCGACATGCCAAACTCGAAACTGCGGCGAGCATACTGCATCAAGATCCCACCACACTCGGCAGGAGAATTCGTCGCCTAGAAGCGGCCATTGGAGCAACCTTATTCGAACGGTCTCGTAAAGGTCACCTGCTGACAACAACGGGTAAATGGATGCTTGAACAAATCGAGCAAATGGAACATATCGTTACCGATATAGATGAATCTATAGCAGGGGAAGTAAAACGGATTAGTGGCGTAGTTCGCTTAAGTGCCACCGAAGCATTTGGGAATCTAATTATTGCCCCGGCTCTATATAAACTCATCGCAAAATTTCCGGAGCTCAAAATTGAACTTGTTGCTAGTAGTGGATTTTTGAGTGTATCGAAAAGAGAAGCTGATATGGCTATTCTACTCTCTAGACCCACTCGCGGCAGATTGGTGGTTAATAAGCTGACTGACTATCAACTAAAACTTTATGCAACAGAAAAATATCTATCTTCTCATCCGAAAATCACGCAAACCAGCCAATTACATGACCATGTTTTAATTGGATATGTTGATGATTTAATTTACTCACCTAGCCTTCGATACTACGACGATATCGACACGGGCTTAAGTCCAGAATTAACCAGTTCAAGTGTGCTTGCGCAAACACAGCTAGCCCTGAGTGGTTGTGGCATTGCCATGCTACCTAAGTTTGTTGGCGAAAAAGAACAAGCGCTCAAGCTTGTATTAGATAGCGAAGTAACGGTGACGCGCTCATTTTGGCTCGCCGTTCATGAAGATATCTTTGAACACGCTAGAATAAAGACCGTGGTTAGCTTTATGAAGCAGGTCGTTAGCGACCAGGCGAAACTATTAAAGAGTGATGAGTAAAGACATGACTATCTCCTCCAATCTGCGTCCTCCAATCTATTCCCTTTACGCGCTTTGAGGCTAGATACTGATTACATTTTGAAAAGTGCTTGCACCCAAGAAACCCTCTGTAAGCAGATAAAGGTGATGGATGGGGAGCTTCAAGTACTAAGTGTTTTTCTCGGTTTATAAGACGTCCCTTTTTTTGCGCGTAGGCACCCCAGAGCATAAATACACAGTTGTGGGCTTCTTGATTGACCACGTCAATTATTTTGTCAGTAAATATCTCCCATCCTTTGCCTTGATGGGACGCCGCCATTGCCATCTCAACAGTCAGAACACTATTAAGTAAAAGTACGCCCTGATCTGCCCAAGACGTGAGACAGCCATTTTGGAGTGCAGCCACATCGACCCCAAGATCTCCTCGTATCTCTTTAAAGACATTAACAAGTGAAGGCGGCACCTTTACACCTGGCTTCACAGAAAAGCACAAACCATGTGCTTGCCCTGGCCCGTGATAAGGATCCTGTCCAAGGATGACAACTTTTACTTTTTTAAGAGGCGTCGCATTTAGTGCATTAAAAATCTCATTGTCCTGAGGATAAATAATTTTATTACATCGTTTTTCATCTTGTAAGAATTGCTTGAGAGATAACATATAGTCTCGCGTGAATTCCGCCTCGATATGGGCCAACCAGCTTGCATGAAGCTTTATGTTTGGGCTTGTAATCATCTTCACTTCCTATGATTAAAATTAACAATGCCTTTAGTACGCCATTTAG
>JBLHIH010000224.1:0-4237 GCA_047616645.1 Flavobacterium sp.
ATACTCGACCCTAACGTGAATATCGAGAATGAGAAAAAATGGGTTAGAACCTGCGGGCATTTAGCGCGCCAACTTTTTGAAAGAAACGATAATAATATTATGAAACGGCAAGCAGGTAGCAGTAACTATTATGCTAAGCGAATTATCTATCGTAATGAAGTCTTAGCAATCCTCACCGTGAACTCGCCAAGTGTTGATGATAATCATCCTAAGTTAATATCCATATTTTGTAATACATTAACCAGTGTGTTGGTGAATTCGCGCCACAGTCAATATCTAACTCAAGAGGTACTTCGCAGGACAGAAGAACTAGAATCCGCACTTCAAATGGCCAGTGATAGCGCGAATGCAAAGTCGCAATTCCTCACTAATATGAGCCATGAGTTTCTAACACCCTTAAATGCAATTACAGGAATGTCATCATTGATTGCGGATACGGCCTTAGATGGTGATCAAAGTGAATACCTTGAGAGTATCAGTGCTTCCTCGAATCACTTACAAGCACTTGTACAGGACATGTTAAGTTACTCAAGTACAAACGAAGGAAAATTTATTGAGGAGACATTCAATTTACATGAGTTGGTACAAGCCATTAACGATACCTTTGTAAGTAGTGCACATGCCAAAGGTTTAGTGCTTGAACTCTTGCTTCCTACAGACCTCCCAAAACTTGTTGTGAGCGATGAAAAATTACTCAAACAATTATTGAGTATCCTTGTTTCCAATGCCATTAAATTTACAACAACCGGACAAATTACAATTGATGCCTATTGTGTCGAGTCGACGCCCGCTGAAGCCAATATTAGGTTCACTGTTTTAGATACGGGAATTGGGATAGATGAAAAAGAACTCGATACTATCTTTAATGTGCTCCATCAAGTTGATAATTCAACCACAAGAAAATTTCAGGGCGCGGGCCTTGGTCTTGCAATTTCGCAAAAAACAGCAAAACTTTTTAACTCAAAAATAGAAGTAAAGAGTAAGCTTGGAGAGGGATCTGAATTTTATTTTTCAATGCTATTGAGAACCGAAACGGAAACCCCTAAAAATATAAGGCTGACGGGAATGGGCAATGATTCTATTGCAGACTGGGCATTACTAAATCATCAATTGAGCGTTCTCTTGGTGGAAGACAATTTAATTAACCAAAAGCTTGTTGCACGTTTATTAGAAAAGATGGGATGTTTTGTTGATATCGCTAACGATGGTGTTGATGCAGTGGATATGTTCTCCAAAGCTGCTTATGACTTGATATTTATGGATTGTCAGATGCCTAATATGGACGGCTTTGAAGCAACAACTAGAATCAGACGTATGGAATCTGGTAGCAGAACACCCATCATAGCCCTCACTGCCAATAGTCTTCCAGAAGATCGTGCAAGGTCTTTTGATGCGGGCATGGATGAATTCTTAACAAAACCCGTTCTAAGAGAAAAACTTCAATCCGCTCTTATTAGGTGGATTAGTCCTTCGTAGAAAATGTGGCAAATGAAGGTTATGCCAGAATAATTCCGGCAAAGTAGGAAATGAAATCTCGATGTTGCGTATTCACTTTTAACCTTGTCATAGCCTCCTGCCCTTCTTTTTTAGAAAGATATTCGTAGCAAGATGTTACGGATTGGTTTGTGCCTAAAAGCGTCTCTATTTCTTCATTCAAGAAATCATGAAGCAGCGGTAGATCTGACTCATCTATGCCAGATTTTTCGGGGTCAAGTGCTGCATTCCCCCAAACTGTTGCGATATACACTCTGAATTGATCCTTATCAACAAAATTATCACTTACACCACAGGAAGCAACAATTTCATCAATTGCGGGTTGGAAGCGAGTTCTAATATCATCAATCTTCATCGGTTAGCATTCGAAATTGTTCTATGGGTTTAAGTAATCATGTCTCATTCGTTGTTACAGTATAACCTATTAGCCCTCTGGCGATTAGTAGCTTGCCTGTTTAAACTAGGCCAAATGTTGAAATATATAGGCGCTATCAATGACAGATCACTTAATTGAGCAAAAAGAAGACGGTGTCGTCACACTGACGATGAACAGGCCCGAAAGTTTAAATGCGCTTTCAGGAAATATGATACTTGGCTTGTTAGAAGCGCTGCCCCGCCTAGCCAATGATAAAGAAGTCGGCGCAATTATCCTAACAGGTGCGGGAAGAGGTTTTTGTGCTGGAGGTGACGTTAAGGGCATGGCTGCTTCTAATAAGGTAACGGGTGGTGAACATACGCCGGCGAGTATGGAGGAGCGATCACGCTCTCTAAGAGACAGTATGGAAATATCTCGCTTTCTACATGAATGCCCAAAACCTACTATCGCCATGATCCGTGGTCCGGCAGCTGGCGCTGGCCTCTCATTGGCACTTGCCTGCGATATTAGAATGGCATCGGATGTTAGCATTTTCACAACCGCATTTGCAAAAGTTGGATTTTCCGGTGACTTTGGTGGAAGCTACTTTTTAACGAACATTGTAGGTACAGCTAAAGCACGTGAATTGTATTTAACGGCAGATAAGCTTAATGCGACAGAAGCACGCCAATTAGGCATGATCAATCATCTTGTAGCGGATACGGATCTTGAAGAAAAAACGATGGCACTAGCGCTAAAAATCGCGAATGGTCCTCGCGTCGCTAATGAATATATTAAGAAAAATTTGAATGCTGCAGAAAGCGGTTCCTTACAACAGGTCTTCGATCTCGAAGCTTGGCATATGACGAGAACGATGTTTACCGAAGATCACAAAGAAGCGGCTCAAGCATTTGTTGAGAAAAGAATACCTGTTTTTAAAGGGCGCTAGTAATCGTGTCATGAGGTAGAGCATGAGTAGGCAAAGGAAAATAATTCATATTGATATGGATTGTTTTTATGCAGCCGTAGAAATGCGTGATAATGAAAGTCTGCGTGGTATACCCATCGCTGTCGGGGGTTCAAAAGACCGCAGAGGTGTTATTTCTACTTGTAACTACGAAGCCAGATCTTTTGGTATTCATTCTGCTATGGCGACCGCTTATGCTTTAAGAATCTGTCCTCAATTGAAGGTCATCCCTGGCCGAATGTCACATTATAAATCTATATCTAAACAACTGAGATCGATATTCGAAAGATATACAGATCTTATCGAACCTCTTTCTCTTGACGAGGCATTTTTAGATGTAAGTGAGTCCACTCTCTTTGATGGAAGTGCGACTTTGATTGCTACTGATATTCGAGAAACGATAAAGAAGGAATTAGATCTAACTGCTTCTGCTGGTGTTGCACCAAATAAGTTCCTTGCCAAAATTGGCAGCGATGAAAATAAACCAGATGGCCAATTTGTCATTACACCACAAGAAGTTGATGAATTTGTCAGAAAACTTCCCTTAAGTAAAATCCCAGGAGTCGGGAAAGTGACAGCAAAGCGATTGGCAAAATACAATCTTCTAAGCTGCGAGGACGTACGCTCTTTTGGAAAAGAGAATCTAATTAGTAAATTTTCTAAGTTGGGAGAAACGTTGTGGAAGCGGTCATTTGGAATTGATGAGCGTAAGTTAACAACACATTGGATAAGGAAATCATCGAGTGTCGAACATACTTTCGCTGAGGACATTTTTGATCAAACCCAATTGCCACTAGAAAAGCTATATGAGGAGCTTGAACAACGGCTCAGCAAATTAGAACCCAGAAAGATAAAAACACTGCAACTAAAGTTGAAGTTCACTGATTTCAGAACAACCACTGCCGAGCGATCTCATCACCTCTTGGATATCAATCTATTCACAGAGCTGTCGTCTATTGCGTGGTTAAGGGGAAATGGCTTGGGAATAAGGCTTTTAGGTTTGGGTGTTTCTTTTCAAGATGATCAAAAAGAAGTAAACAAGCAGCAAATGGCCTTATTTTAGCGCATTTGTATTCTATATCGACTTGAAGATGTATGATGCAGCACTTTTATTTAGCTCAACACTTAGAAATTCCTTATGCGAAAAACTAAAATAATTTGCACCATTGGCCCTGCTTCCAATAGTTATGACATGCTAGAAAAACTTGCGGCTGCTGGCATGGATATCGTCAGGCTAAATATGTCTCATGGAGACCATGAGTCTGCTGCAAAGGTGATTAAGTCAATACAAACACTGAACAAGAAAATCACTCACCCTATTGCCGTGTTGTTAGACACTCAAGGTCCTGAAATCAGGACAGGAGACTTAGCAACGGAACTAGAACTCAAAAATGGTTCAATTATTTCTATCACTGTGCGTG
>JBLHIH010000225.1:0-4209 GCA_047616645.1 Flavobacterium sp.
AGACGCATGATGAAAAACTTCAATCAAGACCCCCTCATGCTCATCCCTCTGCACTTCTAACCTCGCAGAAAGAAAGGCGTAATAATGCCTGATTGGTGCATCCATTTTGTAATGGAAAAAGTGTCGCCCTCCTTCTATCCATTCTCGCTGCAAGTAACCTGGTGCAATCGCAGTCTGATCCAGTGACGTCGACACGGTTGCTTCAAAATCAATAAAGCTATTACCTGGGCCCATTATGTTCTGTTGGTAGTAGCGCTTATCTTCGAGTTTATGTGCACGCTTTGGCGGCGGTAAATCCCGCCTTCTGCGTTCATTTCTATCCACTAATTCAGCCATTGGCTGATAACCAAAATTCGGAAAAAGCTCGGTATTGTTAATAAAAGTACCATTTTTTACGAGCTGCAAATCCGGACTGCTATCGACAAAACCCTGGTGAACCCGTAGAACTTTCATATTACCCAGACGTTTTTCCCCGGGTCTTAGCGCCTCATCAAACTCAAACCAATAACTATTAAGTGGACCTGGTTTATTTTTACCTTCAGCAGATGAATGCTCTAAGGTTGAAGCGCCTTCTATATACACGCTACTCAGTGGGGAGTAGTCAGGCATACTTACCAAGAAGCGTTTAATTGTTTCAGGTGATCGGTTCTCAACAACAATGTTTGCTTGTGCGACGATCTTTCTCGCCTCGGGGTAGATCTCCACATTGGCATTAACTTTTGTAATCGTAGGCACCGCTGAATCAAGATATTGAGCATAGCTTTTTTCATAATCTGCCTGAATATCGAAAAAGGCGGATTCAGAAACGAAGTTATTTAATACGCGGGTATTGTAATGAATATAGGTTCCCGTCATCACGAAGACGACTATCGCGCAGGCAAAAGTTGTTTTACCAAAGATGCCAAGATTGTATTTCAGTCCTGCTAGCCGATTACGTAATTTTTGTTGTGGACCGCGATGCCAAATACCGTAACCCATAATCGCTAAAGCCAGAGATAATGCACCCCAGTACAACATGTACCAAGACTGAGTCACTAGCGCCCAACCGTATCCATTCATGTCCGAATAAGTGAATGCTGGGGAGCTACTAAAGCTAAATTGGTTGTGACTTAAGCCCAACGGCTCCATCGCAAAGCCTGAAAAAATGTAGAGTACAAATGCCGCCATTCCCACATACTTGTTGGAGCTGAGCACCTGAAGAAAAAAGGCCAGTACGGCTTGCATCATCCAAGGTAGTACAGAAAAGAAAAACAGGGATACAAGATACTGGCTTAAATGAATATTTTCATAACCCGAAATAAGCTGGCGGCTGATCGTGACCAACATACCAAAAACAACAAGCACAATGATCACCGACCAGACTGCCATCAACTTTGAGGTCCAAAATACGATATTATGTACAGGCATGCTGTCGATAATATCTCCCATTCCGCTACTGCGCTCTCCCCAGACAACTTCAGCGCTGTAGTAGGTAATAATGATCATCATGAGCATACCCATGGCGGCTTGAATGAGTCGCACCATAGTTTGGGTAAGGGGCCAAATGGACGTACCAAACATACCGGTTGGAATGGTCATCATAAGAATAAGCAAGAAGCATGTTAACAGTAGCAGTACGCCAAATGACGGGCTCAATATAACTTGTTTAAATTCTAGTTTCGATCGTGCAAAAAATTGTTTCCACACGGATGATATCAGTCTGCCTCCTTGTTCATCTTCATTGTCAGGCTCTGCAGAATGATCAAATGCAGGTATTTCAATGGCGCTGATATCTGCATCTAGTTTTTTAGTTTTTGCATTATTCACATGAAGAAACATGGATTTTTTAAAACCACCAAAGATCCACATAACGCTTAAGCCAATACCTAACCAAAGCAACCTGTTCTGCAGGAATAAGCCACTAAGCTGAAGTGTTTCATTATTCTTCTGATGTACCGTCCAGTAACGTGTTATTTCCTCAAAAGTTTGACCACCAAATGGATCCAATAAAGCAGATACTTCTCGAAAGCCAGGAGTGACGAACAGAAAATCACTGATTTCGTACGCTATAAACAATCCTACTGCCATGAGGTACACAACCATCATGGATTGAAAACGCAATGCCAAGGCATAAAAACAACAAGAGAGTACAAATAAGGTCGGCACGGAAAGATACAAAAACCCTGTCAGGTAATTTCCGAGTCGGGTGGGACCATAGAGTTCTGCATCTACCCAGGGCATAAACGTGCCCACTAAGAGCCCTGTTGGCACAGCACAAAACACAAGCAGAATAATGAAGTAGGAGCCTAAGAAACGCCCTAAGTGGTAGGAAAGCGGGGTTATGGGTTTGCTGTATAAAATTTCTTCCATTTCCGAGCTATGGTTACGTGTAGCCGTGTCTGCAACAAAGTTCACCACAAGAAACATAGCAAAATACGAAAAAATACTGAGCGCCTGAGCGATAGAATACGCACTGTTCTTCAATGCATTTGAGTCGGTAAAGTTAATCCTATCTACCGTCATCATTAATAAGGGCAGGACAAAGAAAACGGTTGCGGTAATATAAAAAGAGGGTTGCCGCATAAAATAACGGCATTCGAAGAAGAACATTTTTAAAAACATGGGGTCCTCCTTAGGCTACAGATCGATGCGAATTCAAAATTGAGAAATAAACATCACCTAGATCAGCCGGTATGGAATCAAAACCTTCAGGCTTTGAATCTGACAGGACATGCACAACGGTTCGCCCGGAAAAGAGTCTAGTAGAAATCACAAGATGTTCACTCTGGATGGCGTTAAGTTGATCTAGATGAATAGTTTTACGCCAGATCTGTTCTTTGAGCGCAGAAACAAGATCTGTCGGGCTTCCTTCGAGTAAAACGCTGCCCGAAGCCAACACCGCCATTTTGGGACACAATTCAGATACATCATCTACGATGTGGGTGGATAGAATGATGACTTTGCTTTCACCCAGACCAACGAGCAAATTGTGGAAGCGATTGCGTTCCTCTGGGTCTAAACCTGCAGTGGGCTCATCAACAATCAATAAGTCCGGATTTCCTAACAAGGCTTGGGCAATCCCGAACCGCTGACGCATACCCCCCGAAAAACCACTGACTGCTTTCTTGCGATGTTCATACAAGTTTGTTTGGGCTAACAGTGCGGCAACGATCTCTTTACGTTCGCCATTGTGGTTAATGCCCTTTAAAATGGCCAAGTGATCTAATAGATCAATGGCAGATACCCTTGGATAAACCCCAAAGCTCTGGGGCAAATAGCCCAATCTAGACCTAATCTCCTGAGTCTCTTTAAGCAAATCGAGGCCATCAAAGGAAATGCTACCCGAATCTGCACTCTGTAAGGTTGCAATGGTCCGCATTAATGACGATTTTCCTGCACCATTTGGACCCAACAAACCAAAAAGCCCTTTAGGAATTGAAAGTGTGACCCCATCAAGGGCTTTTACGCCATTATCATAAGTCTTATAGAGTTGTTTAATTTCTAGCAATGCGACACCCAATTTCGGTTTATCAAAACGATGGGAGCTTATAAGACAACAAAAGCTGCCGATATCACAATCTTGCGGTTTTGGTTTTATAGCCGAGGGACAAGCGATGGGATATCATCACGCTATGACAAAAGAAGTCTACAAATCGACTGGCGCAGCATTTCAGCCACACAATGCTGAGAACCGCGTACATGCGGTAGACAACATTAATGTTCTTGTGAACACTGACGTTGCCCGTTGGAACGTTGACAAAAACAACATAACCTACCTGAATCAGCACTGCCATACACTAAGCATCTATCTGCAAGGTGGAGAGAGCAGCTATCGTGCCGACGATACTTTCCGTAAAGGCTCGCCAGGAAAAATTTGCCTGATGCCTAAGGACCACCAATCAGAGTGGCACATTAACGGTGCGATTGAATTTGTACATCTTTACTTTTCAGACCAGATGTTAAAGCAATATGCGACAGCACATTTCAACAGTGATGTACGCTTTATTGAACTGAGAGATTTAGTTTATGAGGATGATAAGGTGCTGGAGAATCTGTTCCATCAATTTTTTGCACTATGCGACAATGCCTTATTTAGCTCTCCGTTATTTGCAGAAGAGACCATTCATAAAGTATTACACCACCTCATCAAAAATTATAATGGCTTTACACCCATCGAGCATAATATCAAGGGTGGTCTTTCTCCTTATCATATGCGGCTATCGAGGCAAT
>JBLHIH010000226.1:0-4045 GCA_047616645.1 Flavobacterium sp.
GATGGGTGACATTTCAGTATTTATCCCCCGATCTGTTCAAACTCTTGATAGGTGTACTCGCTATTTCATTCGGGTTGAATTTTTTTCTTACAAAATCAAATCAAATACAACAAATGGCAAATCAGGGGAAAGCCATTTTTTGGTCTAGTATTTCTGGAATAACAAGTTTTGCAATACATGCTGGTGGCCCACCTCTTTTCGTTTATCTGCTTCCGCAAAAGGTCGACAAAACGAAGTTTCAAGCCACGACGGTGGCATTCTTTTTTATCATTAATTGGTTGAAGATCGGACCCTATGCCGTGCTTGGGCAACTGGATGCGAACAATGTAACGACATCTCTTGTCCTGTCTCCAATAGCGCCCCTTGGCATCATCCTAGGCGCGTGGTTACACACAAGAATTAATGAAACCTACTTTTATCGAATTGTTTATGTATCGTTGATTGGCATAGGTACCAAGTTGGTTTATGACGGCTTAAGTTAGGCGATAAAAAATTGGATCGTGTTTATCTAGAAGTGGCTTATCCAACTAATGTTTTCCAGACGATTATTGAATTGTCTAAAAATAGTGACTTAGCCAAAGGCAATTCAGAAGAAGAATTTTCTCAAACGATTTCCTCTCTTAGGCAGGACGAGTTGGTACATCCCTGGCAGGACTGTCAGATAACACCGGCGGTGCAGTAAAAGCATGGTATAAAGATATTTAAATTAATCTGTTAGAATATACCTTTTTTAATTACAAGAATTTAATCTCATAAGGAAGTACAAGATGGCTGATTATATACCCCCAACTTTGGACTGGGTTCGCAAACAAGTTGAACTCTATGAAGGAAGTGGTGGCACTGAGGGCAGTACCTTACTCGATACTGGCATGCCTTGCGTTATTGTGACCCATACAGGCAATAAGACGGGCGGCATTAGAAAGATTCCCCTGATGAGAGTAAAAGTGGGTAATTCATATGTGCTAATCGGATCGATGGGGGGGCAACCTAAGAATCCAAGCTGGGTCTATAATCTTCGTGCTAATCCGATGGTTGAAATACGCGATAAAACCGAGCTCATGAACATGTGTGTTAGAGAAGTCAGCGACGATAAAGAAAGAGATGCGCTTTGGGCAGCAAGTGCTGAGGCTTATCCTCCTTATAATGATTATCAAGCGAAAACTACACGCAAGATTCCTGTATTTGTTGCGGAGCCTGTCTCTTCTTAAATGCCAAGATCGGAAGATGGTATTAGGCTTTGTATAACCCCAGAACTAAAGGTATGTTATGAAAATAGAGAACTTGCTTAACCTTGAACGATATCCCTTAAATGACAAAAACCATTCCCAGCGCAAAGAACTTGTTGATCGATGTAAAGCAGAACTTGCGAATCAACTTTATTGCGTCATACCTGAATTTGTCCTAAAGCAAGCACTGGGAACAATGAGCGAAGAAGCGGGTCAGCTGCACTCGATGTCGAATCACAACAACGCTTTGAGGAATTGTTATCTGCACGGACAGGCAGATACTTCGTTTCCACAAGACCATCCGCGTAACCTGCAAGACAGATCCAGTGTACGCATGATTGCCTACGATCAAGTTCCTAACGAATCGCCGCTCAAACTGTTTTATCACTCTGATCTTGTTCGCGACTTGGTTGCTGAAATTGTCAATGAAGGAGACTTGTTTGATAACGATGATCCCTATCAACCAGCAAACTATGTCTTATATGAGGATGGTGATGAATCGTCTTGGCATTTTGATTCGGATAACTCCTTTACTATGACACTGATGATTCAGCCCTCTGAATCAGGTGGTATCTTCGAGATGTCGCCAAACACACGTTGCCTTCCAGATCAAAACTACGAAAACGTCAGTGACATTCTGACTGGTAGAGAAGATGACAGCGTAATTTCTCTTGGTCGGGAAGCTGGGGCGCTGTGTATTTTTAAGGGATGCAATTCGCTTCACCGCGTGACCGCAGTTCAAGGCGATAAGCTTCGGATTATGGGTGTATTTGTCTATGAATTCAGCGCCGGCGTAGTAGGAGACCCTGAAGTGAATGTAACTATTTACGGTCCACGGGTTTCAACGACCGCTTAAACAAGCTATTTCATTTATTTTACTGTTGCACTTATTTTAGTGTTGATAATGCCTTGGCTAACTTCACTGCAGCACTAGTATCAAAGTATTCAGAAAGTCGTATTATCTTTCCATCTTTAATATCAGCGACGATACAAGCGGGCATTAAAAAATCGCTGCCATCTTTGAGGGTCGCACATACATTGTGTTCTTCGACAAAGCCCTTGCCTGTATCTGAGCAGACAATATTCTCATAGCGGAAATTGTTCGTAATACTGCTAACCTGCTCGGCAAACCCCAGTAGCCTATCAAGAGACATAGCAGGACCACCATTTTGGCGGGCATCTATATTGTCAGCGCAGAGTGCTCTTGCGGCGTCATTGTCACCGCTTATAAATGCATTGAATAGCGATCGTGCAATTTCCTGATTATTCATGTTTTACTCTATGTGAGTCGATCCAAATTTTGTTTAGCAAATCACGTTTGTTTTGAACAAGTCAAGGGAAGAACTTGGGAGGCCACTACCTTTGTCATTAAATCTTATGTAACTTGTTTAGCCAATTTATGGAGACAACTTATGGAGATTGCGAATAATAGAAGGTAATCGCTTTTCGCTTTGTAAAAGTTAAAATGGCATCTGGTCTACAGATATGTAGGTCACACAACAAGGATCGTTTTCAAACTCGGCCTATTAAGTTCTAATTCTTGAAGAAAAATAATCAAGGAGTAAACCAATGCTCGGGTCACGCGTTTTCTTTAGCGTAAAGGTTGATTTCAGGGTGTAAATGGTTGCGAAGGTAATAGATCAACAGGCTATACTGGTTTTTTTGGGGACTGTGGAATTGGGTTGCGTGGAGAAAAAGCAGGCTGATCTGGATAATTTTCTTTCTGGCGTAGAGCGTTCGGCGTTTCGTATTGCTGAAATAGCGACTAGAAATGCAGATGATGCCCTCGATATTGTTCAAGATTCCATGATTAAGTTAGTGGAAAAATACTCCGATAAGCCATCCGCTGAATGGCGGCCACTATTTTATTCAATCCTGCGTTCACGGATCACCACCGTAAAAAAACGGTTATTAATCGAATTTTTAGTTGGGTTTCTGAAGAAGATACTGTTGAACACGTAGTAGAAAGTTCCTCCCCAGACCCCCTTTCTTTGTTAACTGAACAAATTACTCACGAAATGCTGACTCAGGCCTTACACAATCTACCCGCAAGGCAACAATAAGCATTTTTATTACGGATATGGCAGGGGTTTACCGTAAAAGAAACAAGTAAGATCATGAATTGTGCTGAAGGCTCTGTAAAAACCCACCTATTCCATGCTAATCAAACACTGAAAACAGCTATTGGCTTCGAATTGAGGAGTAAGAGAAATGAATGATGAGAATCAAGACTTTAATGAAAAGGCGAGATTACTTTTGGATGAAGGGAGCGATTCGATAGATGCAGTGACACTATCACGTCTTCATCGCGCAAGAAATCGTGCTCTTAAAAGTCAGAAAAAAATAAACCCCTAGCTGAAATGGACCGGTGGAGGTGCAATTGCAGCGACTGTACTTTTTGCCATGAACATATCTCTTGAGTCTGTAGAGCCACTACCTAGTATTTATGAAGATCCAATACAGCAAGCGGCAGCAGAAGAGATGGAATTGTTGAATGATCTGGAATTTGTAGCATGGTTATTATTGGAGGAAGTTGAAGACGGTGAATTTAATGGCAAAGTTTCGAGTTCTTAAAGGGAGTCTGATGATTATGTTTCTTGTTTCTCCGGCATTTGCTGCCAATAATTCAAAACTTGGAGAACCAGCGGCGCTAGATCTTCTTGAGTATATGGGTTTGCTAGTAGAGTCAAAAGATGGGTTAGTTGGACCGGATACCTTTATCGAAGAGGGGATAAGTGATACGTCCTCACGATCTAAAGATGGTGTGCGAGGGCAAGAAATTAAGAATGAAGTTAAGAAGGAAGATATGAATAAGGAGG
>JBLHIH010000227.1:0-3749 GCA_047616645.1 Flavobacterium sp.
CGATCAAAGTAGATAATGGAGATGCAAGCGCCAGCCTCAAACCATTTCAAGGTTTTAAAGCTTCTTATACATTTGTCTATGACCATCCAGTTTATAATCGTTATCCAAAATATGCCGAACTCGATTTTACAAAGGCCTCGTTCGAAAACGAAGTGAGTCGGGCACGCACATTCGGTTTAGCTAAAGACCTTGATCAAGCACAATCTATGAATAAATGTTTGGGCTCTAGTCTTGAAAATGCCGTTGGTCTAGATGACTACACTATTTTGAATAAAGATGGTTTACGCTATGAAGATGAATTTGTAAAACACAAACTCTTGGATGCGGTTGGCGATCTTTATTTACTTGGAAAATCAATTTTAGGTGAATTTGCAGGATATAAGTCGGGACATTCAACAAACAATAAACTGGCGCTTGCCTTGTTGGCTCAACCCGACGCATGGGAACTTGTTAGCTATGAGTCATTACCCATAGCTGAACAAGGCAATCCTTTGCTTCAACCTCTCGCAGCGTAAATAAACACTAGACAGCAAGTTTAGCTGCGTCCTCTCTCGCGTTTCTTACCTTATCATTTGTCTGATTAAAGAGAATTTCTCTTCGTGCTTTCTCTTCTTCTTCGCTAAGTTCCTTATTTCCAAGTTCTGCACCTGCCTTCTGACCAATAACCACTTTTGGTCTGGCACCTACTTCGTCTACCCACCGCTTTAGATTGGGATAGGTTTCCCATGTATTATTATCTAGCAAGCGTGACATGAAGAATGCCCAAGACCAATTAATCATGTCGGCAATACTATATTCATCACCACCGAGGTATTGATTTACAGACAAATGTGCATCCATTACTCCTGCGAGCCTATCTACTTCTCCAATGAACCTATTAATGCCGTACTCTAATTGCTTAGGGTCCTCCGCTATATTTTTTGCGTAATTTTTGAAATGATTTGCGTTTCCCATCATGGGGCCAAGGTTGGCCATCTGCCAGTGAACCCATTGCAAGGCTTTGTATTTACCTGGGATATCTTTGGGTAGGAACTTGCCTGTTTTTTCGGCTAAATATTCTAAGATTGCGCCGGATTCAAATATCGTGATGGGTTCACCCCCGCCTAGTGGATCGTGGTCTACGATGGCTGGCATTCTGTTGTTAGGGCTTAGTTTTAGAAATTCGGGTTTGAATTGGTCACCTCCGCCTATGTCGACGGGGATCAGCTTGTAAGGGAGATTACATTCTTCTAGCATGATGGTGATTTTCCAACCGTTTGGGGTTGGCCAGTAGTGAACGTCGATCATGAATGGGATCCTTTTTCTTTCAGGTAAATGAGTGTTTAGGTTTCGAATAGCATCAAGTCTGTTTGATAGAGTAATGCGATGTGAAGAAAAAATCACGCTTTGGTCAATACTTAGCCGGAATAGTACTTATTTTTAATAGGCGGCAGTCGCGAACGGTGTATGTACGCCATGCGCTTTGCGGACGATCTGCATTCAAATTAACAATCTTTTTTGCGCTTGGGTTAGTGCGAATTTTAACTTATGTGACTTTAGGTTGGAGATGTCGCAGGGAATACTAGGTACTTCTTTCATCCGCTGCTGGCAATCCTCCGGATTTCCCTTACTTGGTCAGAAGCCACAAGTGTCTTCTTCCACGCGCGCGGTACTAACGCTTTTATGCTCCTTCAAGAAGCACCTAGCATCCCCCGCTCGTAACTGAGCGTTTTAAGATAAGGGGTTGGCAAGGCACTTTCTCTAAGGTCATTTGTGAAAAGTATTGTCGTTATTGATATAAATCAATAGCACACCGATCGCCAAGTGAATGCTCCGATTTTATAAAAACTTTACACCCCACGCATTTAATATGAGGAAATCCGTCGATAATTTAGCAAAGCGCATGGGGTGCATACTGAGTGAGCCTCGAGCGTTAGCGCCAAAGGAATGTCGTAAGGCGCTTGCGGCTTAAGACTGGCTGTGGGAAATCCGGAGGATCGCCAGCAACGAACGGTGTATGTACCCCATGTATTTTGCGGACAATCTGCATTCAACTTAGCGCAACTATTTTTATGAATAAAAACTAATTAAACACCTCTCTGTGATTCAGTTTCCAGCCTATAAAGAGCTTCAACTATCCTCTAATTGATACTGGGTAACTTTCCTAATTGGGCCTCAACTTCCTCCCATCGATTCATGTTTGTCTCTATGGAGGCTTGCAAGCGTTGGACTTTTTCATATTGCTCAGCTTGGTATGATTCGGATTTCTGGTAGAACAGACTATCTGCCATGTCCGCCTGTAACGCCGCTATTTTTGCTTCATCCTTTTCCACAATTTCTGGAAGCTTTGCCAATTCCTTTTCTAACTTTTGTCGCTGTGCCTTTAGCTTCTTTCTTTCTCCACGGCCCATTTCTGTATTAATAGGGTTGTTATTAACTGATGTTGTTTCGGCAGTGAAGGCGCGGGCACTGGTAAACTGCCCTCCAGAGGATATCCAATCACTATATCCGCCAACACTTTCTCGTACGACGCCATTACCTTCAAAAACCAAGAGGCTGGAAACCACGTTATCCATAAAAGATCTGTCGTGAGAGACAATAATGACAGTACCTTTAAAATCCATGAGTAGTTCTTCTAACAATTCTAAGCTTTCTACATCAAGATCATTTGTTGGTTCATCAAGTACCAGTAAATTGGCAGGTTGAGAAAATAATCTAGCCAGCAATAAACGATTCTGTTCTCCGCCAGACAAAGTACGAATGGGTGCGCGAGCTTGGTCCCCAGAGAACATGAAGTTTGTTAGGTAGGAGACGACATGTAGATCTTTCTCGCCAATGGTAATGTATTCTCGACCTTCCGAAATATAGTCTTTGACGCTCATTTCTGGATTGAGCTGTGCCCGTGCTTGGTCAAAATAAGCAATATCTAACTTGGTTCCAGTTTTAACTTCACCTTTATCAATGGGTAAGTTTTCCAGAAGTATCTTTAATAATGTAGTTTTGCCTATTCCATTTGGACCGATTAAACCAATCCTATCTTGACGTTGAATGATTAAAGAGAGGTTTTCGATTAGCAGGTCATCACCATAAGATTTGGATACACCTATTAACTCTTTTACGATTTTGCCAGATGCAGATCCACCATCAACTTCCATTTTGAGGTTCTTTGTCAGCCTTCTCTGAGAGCGCACTTCTCTCAATTTTTCAAGGTCGCGGACTCTTCCTTCATTTCTGGTTCTACGTGCTTTGATTCCTTGGCGAATCCATACTTCTTCTTTTTTGAGTTTGTCATCAAATTTTCTATTTTGGACGACTTCAACTTCTCGTTGATGCTCACGACGTTCGATAAATTCATGATACTTGCAATCCCAGCGCGTTACCTTTCCTCTGTCGATATCAAAAATAGATGTTGCCACCGACTGCATTAATTGTCGATCGTGGGTAATGAAGATTATGGTTCCTTCAAATGCTAATAATTGCTCTTCTAACCATTGGATTGTCGGGATGTCAAGATGGTTGGTGGGTTCGTCCAAGAGCCATACATCGGGTTTAGCGACGAGTGACCTGGCGATAGCTACTCGCTTGAGCCAGCCACCTGAGAGTTCACCGAGTTTTTTATCAGGATCTAGACCCATTCGATCAAGAATGGATTCGATATGGTGGTTGATTGTCCAAGCATCTGCAGCTTCTATTTCATGTTGTAATTCGGACAAGCGATTAACATCTTCATCGGTGACAAGGTTGACGGCTAAATCATGATAACTTGACAG
>JBLHIH010000228.1:0-3711 GCA_047616645.1 Flavobacterium sp.
CTGAGTGACTCATTAGCAACATTTATCAAGGGTACAGAATCAATGGTTTTTGTCGTGGTTATTTTGATATTCGCATGGTGCCTAAGTTCAGTCATCAAGGATCTTGGTACCGCAGCCACTATATCTGCGTTAATTGGAGATACAATCCCGCCTGCGGCATTGCCCGCCATCGTATTTATCCTAGGCGCTATCATCTCTATCGCAACGGGCTCATCTTGGGGAACATTCGCGATACTGTTAACATTGGCAATACCTGTGGCCAATAACATTGACGCGCCACTCTATCTGACCGTAGCCGCTGTACTCAGCGGCGGTTTGTTCGGAGATCATACGTCGCCAATTTCTGATACAACGGTATTGGCATCAATCGCCGCAGACTGTCCTCACGTCAATCATGTTACGACCCAATTTTACTACGCAATGATTACTGGTTGTGTAAGCTTCGCGGCTTATTTAGTAGCCGGTTATTACCCAACACCTTGGATATTATTACCTGCCCTCATCATTTTATATATACTGATTCAAATTGTGATGAAGCGATTTGGCGCGCCAATGGACGAGAAATTATTATCGCGGCCGAGTACTTAATCTAGCCACCTTCATTGCATCTTGCAATTGATACATCCAGTAAGCGATTTGCGTAATAGCAGGGCCAAACGGTTTTCCAACATAGTCCAAGCCAAATGACTTAAACAAAGAATACGTATCGTCTTGCATGGTCAAGGCAGAGGCCACAAGCTCACCTCCCATTGTTGTTGTTACCATGCCATGCCCGCCAAAGCCTTGGCAGTACCATTCCCCACTCTTTAGACAACCAATTTGGGGCATCTTATGGCGTGCATAACCCATATAACCACCCCAAGCGACTTCACCCTTAATCCCTTTAAGTTGTGGGTACACTGACAATAAATCATTTAGCATCATTGTTTTTAATCGCTCTTGATCTGGGTGAAACATGGAAACTCGACCACCCCACAATAGCTGTTTATTCCCAACAACTCGATAATAGTTAGATGAAAATCGATTGTCAGAAACCGCATAGGGTGCACAAATCGCAGACTCAAGCCGGTCTTCCAAAGGCTCTGTTAACAATACATAAGTCGCAACAGGTAGCGTTGCCCTTGACAGCTTGCCATGTAAGCCGCCTATGTAACCACTGCAGGCATACACTATATTGTCAGCTTTTACACAACCTTGAGGCGTGGTAATAACCCAAGTATCCCCTCGTTTTTCCACCTTTTGTGCTGCACTATTTTCAAAGATACGAGCACCAAGGTCTTGGGCAGACTGCGCTATATGGAGGGCATAATTTAGGCTCTGAAATCGCATAGTTTGAGGTTTCAGGTAGCCATCAAAGTAACGCTTAGTCAGGTAGGCATCAGCCAATTTCGCTCTTGGCCAAAATTCAAAATTTTCATTATAAATTCTATTTATTTCATCAACCGTATTTCTTGTTGTCTTTTCTTCATTAAACCAAGAGGCGACAATGGTCCCTTTGTCGGGCTGACAAATAGCATTATCCGTATTTGCCACTCTACTTTGAATTAATGCATAAGCGCTTTGCGTTAAACCATGAAGTTGCTGTGCCTTAACTTCTCCCAGTTTTTTAGCGAGTGTTAATGCATTTTCTGAGAAGCCAGAAGCGACAAATCCGCCATTGCGCCCAGAAGCACCCCAGCCGACTTGCTCGGCTTCTAAAAGTACACAATCACCACCTCGTTCGACCAGCCCCAAAGCAGTAGACAATCCAGCCAATCCACCCCCAATGATACAGACTGGTGTTTCGATGTCGCCGTCTAGCATTGTAGCGCTTAATTTATGTTTAGCCGTCCGAGAATAATAGGAATCTATATACGTCACTGCTTACTCAATATTTGAAAGAACGTCGTTAAAAGCAGACTGCATTTTATTAGAAACTCACCGTCTAGCATCCAGTCACTTCTTCGTTGCTTTTAGTCTTTTCCTGTATCACCTTGCCAGCGATAACAGATATCCGCTAACTGAGACTGAGTATCTGCCCACGGATTGCTATCCATATCGGCACAACCACGAGAGACTTCTTCAAAGCCCACAGTCTGATAAAATTTTTGTGCATTTAGGTTTAGTTGAAAGGTATATAAAGTTAGCTCCCCACTAGAACGAGACTTTGCCAGATTTATTAATCTCTTACCATGACCCTTCCCTTGGAAATCCGGATGAAGATACAACTGTTCGATAACATTCCTTTTCTGGGCCATAAACCCTATTATTCTCGATCGACTTTTTTCGACAACAACCGATATTTGCGCGTCGTTCGCCAACACATCCTCAAGATAGGCGAGTTGATTCTCAACACTATCTCGAGAAGATCGTTGCTTAATGTCTAAGGCTTTATCAAAACTTATGCGCCACAACTGGTTTATCTCAAATGCCATTTCTTTTTCATAATCCACAATGGCGACTTCAGCATGCATCAAATTTTTTTCGTTCACTTAAGCTCTCTACGTATTTAATCTGTTAGAGGGGATGCACTCTCACTGGAAGCTCGGTAATTCCTCTCACAAAACTCGAACGCAAGCGAACAGGTTCTCCAACAACTTCTACCTTGGAGAATCTTTTCATGATCTCCTCCCAAACAATGCGCAATTGCATCTCCGCCAAGCGGTTTCCCATACAGCGATGAATCCCAAAACCAAAAGAAAGGTGATGTCTTGCTTTGTCTCGATCGATGATAAATTCATTGGCTCTGTCAATAGCCTCTTCATCTCTGTTTCCCGAGACATACCACATCAATAGCTGATCCCCCGCTTTTATTTGCTTACCTCTTATCTCAACATCGACATTGGCTGTTCTTCGCATATAGGGCAAGGGTGTTTGCCAGCGAATAATTTCTGACACCATATTAGGAATGAGCGCATGGTCAGCCCTTAATTTTTGGTATTCACCAGGGTATTGATTTAACGCTAGCACACCGGCACTCATCGAATTACGAGTGGTATCGTTGCCTCCAACAATAAGTAATATAATGTTACCTAATAGCTCAAAAGGTTCCATATCTTTGGTATCTTCGCCGTGAGCAAGCATAGAAATAAGATCGGAGCCGGGCTTTTCCATCACAGCTCGCTCATTCCATAATTTTGTAAAGTAGGCGAGACATTCCAACAACTCTTCTCTTTGCTGCTCGACAGAATCAATGATGCCGGTGCCAGGAGGCGCCGTTGCCACATCAGACCAACGTGTCAGCTTACGTCTATCTTCAAAAGGAAAATCAAATAAGGTCGCCAGCATCTGAGTTGTCAGCTCTATCGAAACTAAATCAACCCAATTAAATGTCTCTCCAACGGGTAAATTATCTAATATTTTTCCTGCACGCTCCCGAATAATGGCTTCCATTTTGGCAAGATTTGGTGGTGCAACCACACCACTCACCGTCGCGCGTTGCAAATCATGCTTCGGTTGATCCATGGCAATAAACATAGAAAGATTCAAATCTGCCGGATCTGGCTCAGCGTCCACCCGCGGTCCAATCGTAATACCGTGAGCGGAAGAAAAAAGGCCATGGTTTTTATCGACATACATAATGTCCTCGAACTTGGTCAACGACCAATATCGACCAATACCCGGCAGCTCATTAAAGTGAACTGGGTCCTCTTCTCGTAAACGTTTAAAGTGATCCCAATGCAAATCATTCTGAAAAAGACGACCATCGATTACATTGATTTCTGACAAGGG
>JBLHIH010000229.1:0-3690 GCA_047616645.1 Flavobacterium sp.
AATATTAGAAACGATTGAGGCACCTCAATTTGGTACTCATCATGGATTATTCGTTTTTGCTATTATCCATATATTAAAATCAATTCTTGAGATACTGGATGGTTTGAATGATATAGAAAAAGCTACAAAGAAATAACTTCTTCCCTTTAACAGCGTTGCTGATCAATTCAAGGGCCGGTCAATTTGTAACCTTCTCATAAAATCAGAATCGATTAAATGGAGTTGTCCATCAAACTTAAATCAACGGAGAATAATAATGAAAAACGAACGATTCACAAGAATTAGGTCCTGTTATAAGGACGACGAATCGGGTGCGATGACTATGCATGATTGATGCCGACAACATGGTACCGGCCAAAGTACCTATTGAAAATAGAGGTCACATTCATATGCTGGCTTAATTTAGGGTAGAAGGTCACCGTCTCCCGCTAGCTTTGATTGTGTTTTAATAGACCTTTTGAATAAGTCTCTAACCTCGCTAATAGAAAGGCGCTATGATATGGCTCAATTAATCTGAGGGTCAAAATAATGTCGCGTATGAGTTCTAAAGAAAAAGCCGAGTTTCGTAAATCAATGGCGGAAAAAGGTTATTCACGTATCCCCGTTTATGCTCCAACCAAAGCAAAGGAATTGCGTGCTGAGATAATAGAAGTCACTCAGAAAATGATTGCAGATTATGAAGAGCTTAATCAAGAGAAATGATCAATGACAAACTAAGTACATGAACCAACAAGAGTTAGAATTTTTTTACAATCCCCTGACCTATGAAGGAGGGGCTCCATTAGACCAATTGTCTGAACTGAGAAATGCAAGCGCAGTAATTTGGGTGGACGAACATGCTCTCTCAAATTGGCAAGCTGGTACTGGTTTCTGGTTGGTCCTTAGACATACCGAGATTGTGGAAGTAATGAAGACACCTAAGGTGTTTTCGTCATATTTGGGTGGAACGCAAATGCGTGATCCAGGCTCTGAGGAGGATCTCTTTTATGTTCGAAAAATGATGTTGAACATGGACCCTCCACAGCACACTCGACTGCGCCGCTTACTAATAAATGCATTCACATCCAAAGCTATTGGTAATTTAGAGACTCAGATTCAACAGCATGCAAGGGAAATTATCGATCGTTTAGTAGGTGATAAGGACACTGGCGAATGCGACTTTGTTACGGATATCGCGGCAGATATGCCTCTGTTGTGTCTTGCTGATATTTTTGGTTTGCCGCGTGAAGATCGCTACCTGATGTTTGATTGGGCCAATCGTGTAATTGGGTATCAAGACCCAGAATATTTAGCGTCCTCGGCATTTGATCCGGATGCTGGCACGTCCATGGCGCGCGAAGCTCTGAAGCTACGCCCCACACCAGATGCACAAGGAAACATGCCAGACCCCAGATCACGTGCAGGCATGAACGACCTATATCGCTATGCACATTTATTGGCCGAACATAAACGAGCGCAACCGGGTGACGACGTGATGTCTATCCTGCTCAAACAGGTAGATGATGAGTTTGGTCAGGTATCCATCGAAGAGTTCGAAAACATGTTTTGGCTATTCTCGGTTGCCGGAAACGAAACACTACGCAACGCTATTCCTGGCGGTATGATCGCTCTGCTGCAAAACCCTGATATCTGGCGAAGGCTACAACAAAACCCAGACCAAATAAATATTGCGGTAGACGAAATGTTGCGCTGGTGGACACCTGTAATGAACTTTCGCCGCACAGCAACACAGGACATAGAGTTGGCGAATGCGCAAATCCAGGCAGGAGACAAAGTAGTTGTTTCATTCCTATCTGCTAATCATGATGAGCGCGTATACGACAAGCCTACTATTTTTGATTTAGATCGAAAATCAAACCCTCATCTTACATTCGGTTATGGGCCACACTTTTGCTTAGGCGCGCAACTCGCTGTTGCACAGATGCGTGCACTGTTTAGTGAGCTCACTAGTCGTATGGAGAGCATCGAAGCGATTGGCGAAACTCGTTTTCTACGGTCTAATTTTCAGCGCGGGGTTAAGAATTTGCCTATCCGTTGGACTAAAAAACTATAAAAAGAGCGAATAAATAAGATCTCTAGGAATCAATCAATGAACGACCAACCGATCAATCTAGAAACAGCAAATGCACAGTTAAAAAAAGTATTCGCACCTTGGATTCAGAATCTTAATTTGGTGATAGAAGCGATTGACGGAGGTGAGGTTGTAATGCGTTTACCCTACTCAGACGACCTCTGTCGTTCCCATGAAATTGTCTGCGGTCAAGCAATGATGGCCCTCATAGATACCTGCATGGTGTTTGTCTGTTATCTAGGGCAAGGTAGATACGGAAACTGCACAACCGTTTCACAAAGCACAAGCTTCATGCGCCCGGTTATCGGCCAAGATATTATTGCAACTGGGCGCATCGTAAAAGCTGGCCGACAGCTAGTATTTGGTGAAGTGTCTCTGCACAGCGCTAACGACGGGCGCGTAGTTTGCCAGGGGACATCTACCTATATGGTGCTGCCTGACTAAACGCTATTCAGTCATCCTTATTCGCTAGGTATTTTCTAATTTACTTGTCGATCACGTCCTTCCCAGTAAGGTTTTCTGAGTTCTGTTTTCAGCACTTTACCCGCGCCGGATAATGGCATTGGTGCTTCCCTAAAGCTGACAGTTTTCGGTAATTTATAGCCGGCGATCTGTGCTCGACAGTGTTCGATAAGCTCGGCTTCTGTGGCAGCTTGCCCGGGCTGTAGAATTACGATGGCGTGCACCGCTTCGCCCCATTCTTCATGCGGTATGCCGATCACGGCAACATCGAATACGGCTAGATGACTGATTACGGCATTTTCCACCTCAGTAGTGAAAACATTCTCGCCACCAGTTACTACCATGTCTTTAACTCGATCTACTATGTACAAATAGCCATCGGCGTCGAATACGCCGGCATCTCCAGTGTACACCCAGCCATTACGTAGTGCTTTGGCAGTTTCTTCTGGTTTCTTCCAATAACCAATCATGGCATGAGGTCCTTTGACAACAATTTCGCCGGAGGTGCCCAGGGGACATTGATTGCCCTGTTCATCAACTAAGCGCACATCACTTACACCCGTCGGTCTGCCTGCTGATTTGAGTTTTTCACCACCGTCTTTATGATCTTCTTTTGAAAGTGAGCTGACCACCGGTGCTAGTTCAGTTTGGCCATACGCTTGAACCAAACCGACACTGGGCCATAAGGACATGCATGCTTGTAGGGAAGCAGCGGGCATTGGCGATGCGCCGTATAATAGGCATTCTAGAGTGGATACATCGGTGATTGCTGAGTCTGGATGGCTGAGCACTATTTTCAGCATTGCTGGCACCATTAGTACATGGGTGACTTTTTCCTCAGCGATGCTGGCGAGAACTTGACTCGGGTCAAAGGATTGATGAATAACATTCGCACCACAGCAGATAGTGGTATTCATGGTGCCGGCAAAATCTGCCATATGAAACATAGGAGCAACGTGTAAGTAAACACTAGTTCGTTCCATTTCGCAGTTCGGCAGCAGGCCCAGAGCACTCGCCCAAATTGCTTTGTGGGATTGCATTACGCCTTTAGGAAATCCTGTTGTACCGCCGGTATAAAAAATACCTGCCATGTCGTCATCACAACGACTAGAGGCGGCGATAGGCTGATTGATTTCAATCATTTGTTCGTACGAACT
>JBLHIH010000230.1:0-3618 GCA_047616645.1 Flavobacterium sp.
GTAGTTTATCCTGTGCCCACTCCTGCACTTGAATTTTTGGTAAACGACCTTCAAAACCTGGTCTTTCCAAAATGATTAAGTTGGCAAATTCAGTTAATCGTTGCCATTCACGCCATTCATCCAGCAAAAGATAAGCATCTACACCAATAATACAGAAAATAGGTACACGCTTACCGTAGTCTTTTCTAAATGAAGCTATTGTCTCAATTGTATAGGATGTTCCCGCCCTATCAAATTCCCTACTGTCTACCTCTACCCCATCAACGCCCTTAACAGCAAGGCGCAACATTTCTAAACGCTGCTCACTATTACTCGAAGGTAGGGCTCTATGAGGCGGCACGAAGGAAGGAACCATTTTTACATTGACCCCAAATTTCTTTCTGAGCGCTATTGCTGATTTAATGTGGCCATAGTGTATTGGATCGAAAGTCCCCCCATAAATGGCGACGCCTTCTGTCATTCCCGTATTTGCCCTGTCCCAAACACGACATATTTTTGAGAAGTAAGCCCCTCAAGACCGACTGGGCCCCGAGCATGTAGTTTGTCCGTCGAAATACCCACTTCGGCACCGAGGCCAAATTCAAAACCATCTGCAAAACGCGTAGATGCATTAACAATAACTGAACTCGAATCAACCTCACGTAGAAATTTCAAACTGTGCTGATAGCTATCTGTGACAATCGTATCAGTGTGCTTTGACCCAAAGCGATTAATATGGCTGATAGCTTCATCCAAATCAGCCACAATCTTAATGGATAAAATTGCCGCAACATATTCTGTTTTCCAATCGGCCTCATTTGCCGCTTTCAAACCGGGCAAAATGCGCGCAGATTTCTCACACACTCGAAGCTCTACACCATCAGCTTTATATTTCTCTGCCAATTCTGGCAGTATATTGTTAGCCTGAGTCTCTGCTATCAACAATGTTTCCATGGCATTACAGACAGCATACCTATTACATTTTGCATTGAAGGCAATATCAATCGCCATCTGACGATCGACAACTTCATCTACATATACATGACATATTCCATCAAGATGCTTGATTACGGGAATAGTCGCTTCCCGGGAAACACGTTCTATCAAACTATCTCCTCCACGGGGAACGATGATATCAACGTAGTCCTTCATGGTAATTAATTCGCCAACCGCAGCTCTATCGGTCATTGGGACTAACTGCACAACATCTTCTGGTAATTTGGCAAAACTGAGACCAGATTGGATGCAATTAGCTAGCGCTCGATTGGAATGAATGGATTCGCTACCACCTCTTAATATACTGGCATTACCTGATTTAAGACAAAGACTCGCAGCATCAATCGTCACGTTCGGTCGTGACTCATAAATTATCCCTATAACACCCAAAGGTACCCGCATTTTTCCAACTTGGATACCGTTAGGTTGGTAGGCAAGGTCGGTAATCTCACCAACGGGGTCTTTTAATGAAGCAACTTGCCTTAGACCTTCCACCATGCCATCAAATCTCGCTGGTGTGAATTGCAGGCGGTCTACCATCGCGTCTGCAATATTTTTTTCCCTTGCCAGCACCATGTCTTTCTCATTTTCAATCATGAGCATTTCGCGCTTAGAGAGTATTTCAGAGGCTATCGCTTCCAAGGCATCATTCTTCTGGCTAGTACTCGCCTTATTGATTGCGAAGGAGGCTTCTCGAGCAGCAAGGCCCATCGCCAGGATTTGATCTGAAATATTCATTTGTTTACTTATGATTCTTTTATGTTGGACTTGTTGGCGCTTATAAACTGACTATCAATTGATAATCATATGTCATTTAGCAAAGGACTAAAAACAAACATTATACCTGAGAATTTGCTATATGGTGCACTGCATATCACACCTCTTCCTGCATTTTTAACACTTGATCCTCCAAGTGAGTCAATCTCAACACTGGATCGTTAAGTTCAAGCATTTGTTGCTTAAATAGATTGGCGCAAGGTAAAAGCTCACTTAGTCGAGAGCTAACTTCAAGTGCACTTTCTTCATTAAAAACTAAATCTAATGTTGATAAGTGACTGGTTAAACTCATCAGTAGCTCAACCAAATGCTTTTTGCTTTCTGGAATTTGGCTATCCACTTCTGCATCAATGAAATTCACTTTAGCGATCATGAGTCGATCTACATTTTCTGACTGAGAGAGAATGCTGAATTTCCGCTCCCCTTCTAGGACAATTTGTAATAAGCCATTGGCTTTCTGATCAAAATCAATAACTCGGCAGTATGTTCCACATAAGGCGATGCGAGGAGACGCCTGCTGTTCATTTCGGATAATCTGATCACCGGATTCGATCATTGTCACCCCAAAGCCCTTATCTTCCTTTAAGCACTGCCGAATCATGTCCAGGTAACGTTTTTCATAAATTTGCAGCGGTAGCTTACCTGCTGGAAATATCACTAAAGGCAAGGGGAAAAGACAGATTTCATCCATAAGGCATCAAACAACGAGATAATTTACAAGTGCTTAGTATAACTTCGTGCTGATGGGTTTGTGAATTATTAATAGGGTGACTAGATACACTAAGAGATTTCGCAAGTACAATTGGAATAGACCTTAGAGGTATATAAAAGAGATCCGCATTTGGAAAATATTCAGTCAGTTTCACAATCGCTCTTCCTGGCATTAATCCAAGGAATCACTGAGTTTTTACCCATCTCAAGCTCAGCTCATTTAATTTTGCCATCGGCCTTATTTGGCTGGCCCGATCAAGGATTAGCATTTGATGTAGCCGTGCACTTAGGCACCTTGCTTGCGGTAATGTGGTATTTCCGAAACGATCTATACTCCCTGAGTTTTGCACTAGGAAATCAAATTAGCGGCAATCGTTCTAGGGAAGGGGATTTTGCCATCAATTTAATCATCGCGAGCATACCCATTATCGCTGCGGGTCTACTTTTAAAGCCCCTGATCGAGGGAGAGCTTAGAAGTGTAGACGTTATCATTTTCACCACCATATTTTTTGGCATCATGCTCTATGTCGCAGACCGTATTAGCAGCAGGAAAAAAGACGCTCATGAATTAAATTGGAAAGACGCCTTACTTATCGGATTTAGCCAATGTTTTGCACTGATACCTGGCTCTTCAAGATCTGGCGTAACCATTAGCATGGCTTTACTTCTCGGTTATACGAGGGAATGTGCCGCTAGAATCTCTTTCTTATTATCTATACCCGCAATAGCCGGCGCTGGAGCCCTAAAAACCTTTGACTTGATCACACTCAACGAAAGCGTCGATTGGCAAAACTTGGCTATGGGCGCTATCGTATCTTTTGTGAGTGCTTATCTTTGCATTCAAGTTTTCTTGCGACTGATAGAAAGTGTTGGCATATTGCCTTTTGTTATATATCGGTTGCTTCTGGGTTGTTTTCTAATTTGGCTTGTCTATTAAATTCATCAATTAGCTTTAAATCATCATGCATCAGAGTCGGACCACTGGCAATAAACGGTGTAAGTACCCAAGGCGCTTTGCCGACGATCTCCATTCAAAGTAGCGCTCTTTTTTAGAAACCTCAAGCCGAGCTAAGCAAAAAATTTAAGGTTTTAAGTGAGAGATGTCGCAGAGGATACTAGGTACTTCTTTCATCCGCTGCTGGTAATCCTCCGGAT
>JBLHIH010000231.1:0-3406 GCA_047616645.1 Flavobacterium sp.
ATTTTGGTGGCGATACGCTGCCCTGTTCAGACTTCAAAGCGAATGCACTGTACTTTTTGATCTCGGCTTTATCGTTCAATATATTTGCGTTAATGCGGGCCTTATTGCCAGAGGATTTAGCGCATCACAGAGGGATGACGATACGCTGGCGTCTTTACGCTATTGCAGCGAAAGTGGTCAGGACAGCTCTCAGCTATTTGTGAAGCTAGCGCATCAACATCGCTTACTACTAGAACGAGTGTCATTAGCACTCAAGGAGTTTGAACCGCCGCCAATCAGATACTTGAGCAATGCATGGACCTGTTGACGGGATAGTGCCGTCCAAAAATCACCATCACGGGAAAAGAGATTGATACGAGATGTTTTTTGATTAAAACAAGCGTGACAGACCAGGAATAACTCGTGGCTGAACTAAAAACGAAGTAAATTAATTGCTTCTGAACAATATCGAGATATTGTCTGGGGATTTGGGGACGTCAAAGTATATATAAATATAAACTACACAGGAGTATAATCAATTACATTCCACCAACCGATCCTTGGAACACTAATATTTATGTCAGAGAAAAACATCGATCTCAATAAGAACTATTGGGATAACTTTTACAAGAATAACTTTAAGAATACTCCCTCACAATTTTGCGTTTGCATGCTGACCGAGATGGATCCAAACGCGACTATCGTCGAATTAGGGAGTGGCAATGGTAGAGACGCCCTTTATTTCGCGAGCCAAGGTCACGTTACAGTCGCCATGGATCTTAGCCAAGAAGCAATAACCGCATGTGAAAGAGAGGCAAGCGAGAGAGACGTTGAGCATACCTCATTTTTTCAAGGCGATCTCACTAAACACGAAAGTGTAAACGCTGTCATTCAACATGCTCGATCAATTAGTCATGAGAAGCCCCTCGTTTTTTATTCTCGTTTTGTCATGCATTCTCTTGATGACACACAAGAACAAAAATTGCTCAATATTCTCTCGAGCTGCATTAATACAGGCGAGCTAATCTATTTCGAATTTAGATCTCAGGAAGATGCTGAATTAGATAAGCTATTTGGTAATCATTTCCGTCGTTATGTAAATACAGAGGAATTTTATCTTCGCCTTAAGCAAGGTGGTTTCGAAATACAGTACAAACTCATAGGCCAGGGAATGGCTAAGTACAAAGAAGAGGATCCTTTTGTAGCCCGTATCATAGCCCAGAAAATTTAACGCTTAAGCTAGAGAGATATCCTTGTTTCGATTCTTCAAACATATCCAAGAACTTGGCCGATTCCAGCAATTGGCAACAGTTAAGAAGCGTCTCGTTTTTTATTCCGAGGGGAAAAATTATTGGGTTCACCTAGAGGGCTTAATAAAAGAGTTACTCGAAAATCATGACATTCAAATCAGCTTTATTAGCTCGAATGAAAATGACCCTGGACTACAAATCAAGCACCCGAGATACCATAGTTTCGAAATTGATGAAGGTTGGATTAGAAATTGGCTATTCGAAAATATCGAAACTAATGTCATGGTGATGACAATGCCTGATATCGGACAGTATCAGGTCAAAAGATCCAAAAACCCAGTACATTACGTTTATCTACAACATTCTTTGGTGAGCAAGCATATGGTCTATCGGCCTGGCGCTTTTGATCATTATGATTCTATTTTTTGCGCAGCTCCGCACCACCTAAAGGAGATTCGCGCTATTGAGGCTCGTTATAACTTGCCAAAAAAAGATTTATATAAACACGGCTATGCAAGACTTGACGACATTATTCATCAAGCAAAACTGAGGCCTAAGCCATTAAAAGATCAGAGTAAGCCTATTCATATTTTGCTGGCACCTTCTTGGGGTCCCAATAGCATCATTGAGACTATCGGCATGCAAGTCGTAGATACTCTTTTAGCTCGAGGCTACCAACTCACACTCAGACCTCACCCACAAACCATCAAGTTTTCAAGTCTAATAGTAAATAAAATTGTGAAGAAACATCAAGACGATGGTCTTTTTAATTTTGAGGCCAATGTTGACGGGCAAGAATCTCTTCATCAATCAGACCTAATGATATGCGATTGGTCTGGCGCGGCTCTAGACTATGCCTTTGGCCTAAACAAACCCGTAGTCTTTATAGATGTGCCGCGTAAAGTAAACAACCCAGACTATGCAGAAATTGATATTGAACCTTACGAAGTTTCAGTGCGCGAAAATATAGGCACTATTGTTTCATTAAATGAATTAGATTCACTCCCAGAGAAAATTGAAGCAAGCTTAAATAAGCATCATGAGTTAGGTATAGATTGTGATGTATTTTCCTTAGGTTCATCCGCACAAACTGGCGCTAAGTTTTTGATGGAAATCCTGACATCAATAGGGTCTAAAGGTAAATTTTCCTGACCTTTTGTTGAAGCAAATGAAGCACGTTCGAGTATGTCCAATAAAGCACCATTACCGCAGGAAAAGGATAAAACAGTAAAAAGAAGACTAAGGCCATTAAGTAGAGGTTACGCTTTTGTTTTCTTAGCTCACCCACGGAATCATGGCTATTCGTGAACATTATCGTTGATATAACGGTTACCAAAGTCATTAAAGTAGGCAACAATCCAATATGCTCGCCTAAGAATGGAATATGAAATGGCAATGTGCCGACGCTGTCAGGATAAGCTAAATCTTGAACCCACAAAAAAGGTATTCCTGAAAATTGCTGCATTTCGCCCAGCGCGTTAAAAATTCCAATTAAAATCGGAATCTGTATCAAGGGCCCAATAAGCGGTTTCAACGTATAGAAAGGCGATACACCTTGATCTTTATGGGCCGCCATCAATAAATTGTGTGCTTCTTCTCCATCGAAACTTGCTTTTATCTCAGCTAATTTTGGTTCGAGTTTTGCTTTTATCAGGCCAACTTGCTTTTGATACTTTTCTGTCAGCATGCTGACGGGTAATAGTGTCAGTTTTACTAGAATAGCAAATAGGAATAACACTCCTCCCCAATTCTGCCATATCACATCGTGCATAAATTGTAGGATTTTCTCGACACCTTTCGCAATCTGAGCAAACCCAAACCAAAGATGATGATATCTTATGATATCGAGCTCTTCGGATAGCTTATTCAATTCATTCTTAGAGGCTACTTTAAAATTGGATTCACTTAGGGTCACAGGGTTATCAATCATGAAAAGAGATCCGCTTTTATGCAACTCCAAGCCATCTGATTGCACTACCAAAGCTTTGAATCTGCCAATCGCAACAAACCATTGACCTTTTTCAAGAACGATTGTCGCCTGTTCTTCAAGGGGTATGAGCTCCCCTTTATCCAGAAGATAATAGTCAATATTATTGTAGTATTGAGCAAGCCCAGAAAAACGATGGGATTCAGCAACCTTCTGCCAAATCAACATTTGTAAGTAGTCTCCATCACCC
>JBLHIH010000232.1:0-3194 GCA_047616645.1 Flavobacterium sp.
GGCGGTTCCGCTTGGGCAATGGTTAAAGGTATCAATTGACCTGGCTTGTTATTCTACGCGAGGCCTGAATACAAAAGAGGTAGATACACCTTTTTTGCTTTTGACTGCGGGGAAATTTTCTTTATCAGTTTCTGATATTCGTCTTATTCCGAATACAGCAAAGACTGCGACTGTAAGATGTAGTTAGAAGTAAAGTACTCTTTTTTTCTACACGCGCTAATAGGTTTTTCTGTGCATACTGATGATTGTGGTGGATTTTTATATTGTCGAATGTATAGCTATGTAGCAAGTATGAATCCTTTGCTGAAATTTCTGAGTTCTGACAATGATTCGCAGATTATCTATCACAAAAAGGACAGCGAATTTGTGTGTTCTTGATATAGGCGATCTAAAGTCTGTTCCCGGCACCCCGATACCACATTTTTTTATTGTGAGAGTCATTGGCACTACTAGGATAGGCTGCCTGAGCCTGTTAGACCTTCCCTAATTTTCTAGATTTGTCTTAAATGATCAATAAATTCTACTTTTACCTAGCGTAAAGCGTTGGCAGATTGTTATGAAACAAAAAGTCTATTTCTTAAGTCAAAAACTCATCGGTGATGAGATGGACGTTCCAGTATCCGGGATCATATTGTGCCAAGCTTGAGCTTCATCCAACAAGCACTGGAGTGCCCATATAACAGTAGCGTAATGAGCAGTGATTTAGCAAAAAATGTTTTTCAAGTCTGTCTTAAATCAACATCATGTTGTCGTTCTAAACTAAAAAGTCAAAAGGCCGGATTTACTGAAGGTGGTTGCCAAGCTCGAACCCAGTCGTGTCGTTACCCAAGCCTGCTACAGTTCAAACTATTGGGTGCGAGAGTTTCAAAGCCTCGGGAAAGAGGTTGACCTGATTCCACCTCACCATGTTAAGCCCTTTGTTGTTGGTAATAAAAGTGATGCCAATGATACACTGGCTATTGCTGAGGTTTCATTCCGACCCAAGGCTACCGTTGTTTCCGTGAAAACACTGGATCAACAGGATTTGCGATCCTTGCACGGATCAGTGATGGGTTAATCAAATCACCAACACGAAACGTGGCAACACGCAAATTCGCAAACTGATGATTGATGGTGCAAGGGCATTTGTTAATTGGGTTAAAAATAAAACGTATCGCTTTAGTCGATGGATTAAAGACTTGCTAACAAGAATGCATTACTCAAAAGCGCTGATTGCGGTGGCGAACAAACTCACTCGAATGGGAAATATTACCTAGAGGTGAAGGCTATTTAACAGCTTAAACATCAAAAATAGGAACTTATAACTAACCAATTAACCCCAAGAGGATTCCGCCAACGGTATTGACGCGACCTAAACCCGGCAGGTACTTTAGAGGTAATAGTGTCATCTTGAAATTCATCAGGGCTCAGTGCAGTAAAGATCCATCGCACTTGAAACCGAATATAGGTCAGAAACCGTACCTTACTTCTGAAACCGTATGGCAGATTAAATATGGGTGATGCTGTCACCAAGAACAAAAGAAAAATAGATTAAACCGCAGTCATTAAGCTTGGTGCGGGTTGCTATTGATCAAAATTAAAAATTGCGTCTTGACTAGGATGGAGTATCCATATGCCTCAGTTTCCTACACAGGTGCAGTTAGTTAAATTGAAGCTAAGACACATCTAAATCTTTTTCCAACCGACCCATTTATTATGGTTATAATCAAGCGCATTCACATTATTGGAGAAAAGTAGATGGCTCTAGCTTTCATGGCCTATCCAGCACTTCGTCACCCGTTTCAGGCTAAACCCATCCACGCACAAGGCTGTGCGAGTGTGCTTTATCAGGGTAAGCAGATCACGCTCTCTGAGACAGGTAGCGCCCCGGGCTTGCTGATCAATCCTGAAGATCTCAAGCGTATCAATGGCTTCGAACTCAAGCCTGAAGGTGCCTGTTACGCAGACATGTGTATTCCGCTTAATAGCAAATTACTGACCAATCAAAATGGTAAACAGTGGTTTGACCTAACGGCGTTTGCTGATCTACTCGAGCAACCCTACGTCTTCGACCCCGAATCTAAGGTTTGGAGCTTCGCTGAAATACCTGCCAAGCGAGAGAATATGATGGTCAATGGCTTGGCGCCAGATTTCGAAATTCCCGATCGCCAGGGTAATGTCATCAGAATGACAGATCTCAAAGGCAAAAAGGCACTGATTGTCACCTGGTCCTCATGGTGAGGATGCTTCCTAGATGTGCCCGTGTGGCAACAAGTCTTTGAAGAAATAAATGATCCTGATTTTGTCATCCTTTGTGTTGCAGAAGACACTGGTGGCGAAGCGGTAGCCGGCCCCATTTTTGACGCCGCCAAACCTACCTACATTCAGATTGTTGATGAAAACCATATCATCAGCAGTGCATTCAATTTTATTAACGTGCCATCTGCCGCCTGGATCGATGAAGAAGGCAGAATCGTGAGGATAGATGAAGGTACCTACGCCAAAATTCATGAACTTGGGGACGAAACAAGATCCATTACTTTCGGAAATAATGTCTACACACCTGCATTGCGGGACTGGGTCGAGAAGGGTGACAAAAGTGAGTTTGTTCAATCTGTAGAAACAGTGACCGGCAATATCCGCGAACTTAGTTTCGACCAACAGAAAGCTGATGCGGCGTTCCGTCTGGCAAACTTATTCCGCGAACATGGATTGACAGAAAAGGCTGAGGAATATTGGAATCTCACACAGACCTTAAATCCTGACAGTATTAACTTCTTTCGCCAAAATCTAACACTATCCGAGGAAGGTTCAGCTGGTGAAACTTTCATGGAGCGAAGAGGGGAATACGAGAGTCAGAAGAAAGACTATTATCGTCCTCTCGATTTGGAATAGTCGTAAGGCCTGAAGCTTGTATCTATATTCAGCTGAGCCTGTTAACGCTCAATGGGTCAACTCTCAACGGCTTGAGCAGCCTTGGCTGAATTGGTACGACTGACCGCCGCAGTAAAGGGTAATATATATTGATACGCCAAATTCTGGTACTGCTCTGAATCGACAACATCCAGCCCGTATTGCACGATCTCTACATCTTCATAGACTAAAGTCCCGAATATCCGATCCCAGATCGAAAATACATTACCAAAATTGGAGTCGGTCCAGGGGGCCTCAAAATGGTGGTGGAACTTGTGCATATCTGGGGTGACCAGCACGTA